>CAZHUY010000018.1:0-42927 GCA_964535465.1 uncultured Myxococcales bacterium | reverse complement strand
CCGATGGCGTGCACCGATACCTCGACCTGCAGCATGTATCTCACCATCCTGCGCTTCGCCGATCAGGCGATCGGCACTGCTTCGACCTGCAAGTAGCGCCAGTCTGTGGGGACCACCTTCGAATTCCGTCTTCCCCAGGCCAACTACTACCTGGCCGATTCCCAACCCAGCGCGGCCCGTCCGGCGGCCTCCTAATCTCGTGACCGTTCACGCCGCTTGCGCGTGGGAGGCTCGAAGCCCAACTGCTTCAGGGCCGCGTCGATATCCTTGATGATGCAGGCGTTGCCCCCGCCGCCCAACACACGACCCAGCAGGCCGCCGCGCACCTCGGCCCGCGCCTTGCGCAGCGGTTCGATGGCGCGTTTGTCGTCGGTGGCGCCCAGCTTCTCGACAGCCTCGCGCTTCTCGACGCAGTTTCGTCCCTGCTGAAGGTCCAGGCTGTAGCTCTGCACCTTGTCCACCTCGTCAGAACAGCCCAACGACTCGCAGGCGTCGCGGGCCGCGCGCCGGAACTCGCCACGCCGATCCTCGCTGGCCAACTGGGCCAGGGTGGCCCGGGCTGGAACCCCGATCTGTTTGATCAGCAGATCGAGCGCCGCCTGGGCCAACCGTTTGTCCGTCAGCAAGCCCCGCACGTTGACCAGCAGGGCGGCATCCCCGCGCAACCCGGCGTCCAAGCGCAACGCTTCTTCATAGGCCTGCAGCCCCGCGACCGGGTTCTTCTCGGCAAACTCCAGATTGCCGAGCAGGTAACGCACCCGAGCCACATCGGGGTGGACCGAGATCTGCTGCATGATGAGCACGCGCGCCTCGGCCAGGCGTGCCTTCGTCATGGCTTCCTCGATCTCCTTGATGGGGGATTTCATCTCCTGCGCCACCGGCTTGGGCGTCGGCGGCGGCAGGCGCGGCGCCGCGCCCTTTCGGCAGCTGTAGCCCCACGTCCCGATCAGAAGCGCGAGCAGCGCGAGTAGCGTCGGAAGGGCCCAGGGCTGCAGCCGTCGAGGCAGCCGCGCCTTCAGCTCGCGCATGCGGGCCAAGATGTCGCGCACCCGCTCGGACAAAACCTGCCTGGCCCTGCCCACTCCGTCACGCCAGCTTCCCAGTCTGCTCCGCCATGGGAGCACAGGACTCCTGGCCAGTTCGGCCGTTTCGAGCGCCACACGGAACTCCCGCGCCGAGGCAAAGCGCCGCTCGCGATCCTTCTCCAGCGCACGCATGACCACGGCCTGCACGGCCTCCGGGATGCCGGCATCCGGTGCCACCGACGAGAGAGGTGGCGGCGGCGCGGTCACCTGCATGGCCATCAGCTTGACCAGGTCATCCGAGTGGAAAGGCTTTCGTCCGGTCAGCATCTCGTACAGCATGACCCCGCAGGAATACAGATCGGCGCGCGCGTCGACGTCCTGTCCGGTGGCTTGTTCGGGCGACATGTAGCTGGGCGTCCCGAAGATCATCACGCCCTTGGTCAGCGGCTGCTCGCCCTCCGCACTCTCGGTGATCTTGGCAATGCCGAAGTCCAGGATCTTCGCCACCTCGCCCAGGCGAGGATCGGAGGTCTGCACCAGCATCACGTTGGCCGGTTTCAGATCGCGATGAACCACCTTCTGCTCGTGCGCGTGCTCGAGCGCGCTCAGGATCTGTCCCGTCAAGCGGCAAGCGCGCGTGACCGACAGACGTCCCTCGTCGATGGCGTCGGCCAGCGATTGCCCGTCCACGAACTCCATGACCAGGAACAGCTCGCCGGTGTGGTTGCGGCCGAAATCGGTGACCGAGACGATGTGCAGATGGTTCAGGCGCGAGGCCGACTGCGCCTCACGCTCGAAACGCCGCCCCGCCTCCTCCATCTGCCCCATCTCGGCGTGCAACAGCTTGAGCGCGACCACCTTCTTCATCAGGATGTGCTCGGCTCGGTACACCGCCCCCATGCCACCTTCGCCGATAGATGCGAGCAGCCGGTAGCGCTCGCCCACGACGGTACCCACCCGCGGATCGCGCGGCGCGGAGGCCATCTCGGTCGGGGCGACGTCCTTGTCGTTCATCGAAACCCCGTCAGAGTACCACCCTAACCCCGTCGGGCCAGCGTCTCGAACCGACCCTATGCGAAGCGCGCCAACCTCAACGATCGCGAACCTGGCGACGCGCCAGCCAGGGCAGGACCAACAGGATCCACAGCAGCGCTCCAGGGGCGTTGCCGCCGCCGTAGCTGCAGCCAAAGAGGCCGCGGCTACCGGGTTTCATCTGCGCCACCTCGACGGTCGGCTTGCTCAAGAGCTCGCACTCCGCGCTCCCGTCGGGCTGCACGACGCACAGCTCGGTACTCTGGCAGCGAACCACCTCGCACGGATCGCTCACGCACTTTTCGCTGCCCTCCTCGATGCAGACCTCGCCACTGGCGCAAGCCACCGCCGAGCATCGACGTGGCTTGCACGCGCCGTTGCCGGCATCGCACACGTATCCCGAAGGACAGGCCACGCCCATGCAGGGATCGACCTGGCATTGTCCCTTGCGGCAGGTCTGCCCCTTTTCGCACGTCACCAGGGCACAATTGGGCAGGCACTTCCCGTCGGAGCAGAACTCTCCGGCGCCGCAGCTCGCCGTCGCACAAGGATCCGCCACGCATTCACGCTTGTGACATATCTGACCGGCCGGACAGCCACGCGAATAGCAGTCCTGACAGTGGCCCTTTTCGCAGGTCGCCCCCGGCGCGCAGATCTTGCCCTCGCAGGGGTCGTAGCACTGCCCGACCGAGTTGCACAGCTCGTGGGGCTTGCACGGATTCAACCGGCAAGCGAGCACGAGACACAGCCCGTTCGAGCAGTAGCGATCGGCTGCGCACGGCTGCTCGACCTCTCGACAACGGGGGACACACTCGCCGTTCAGGCACACCGCGGAAGGCCCACCGTCGGCGGCATCGTCGATGTCCCCGTCGCAATCGTTGTCCTTGCCGTCGCACACTTCGTCCACGGGTCCCACGCCACCGCTACAAACCCAGCCCGCCGCCCCCTGACATGTGAACCGCCCGGGCTGGCACTCGCCCTGGATGGCCGCACCTGAAGCGAGCCCGTCCGGATTGCAGGCCTCCCCCGGAGGGGCCACGCCGTCATCGACCTTGGCGTTGCAGTCATCATCCAGGCCATTGCACACCTCGACGCTTGGGCCCTTGTCGGTGCACGAGATCCGGCCAGCCGTACACACGCTGGTCCCGGGACGACACTCACCGACCGCGGAGCCACAGCTCACCCCCACGCCAGGCATCCCGTCCTCGACCTCGTCGACCTTGCCGTCGCAGTCGTTGTCGAGGTTGTCGCAGATCTCGGGGGTGGGTCCCATCGATTTGACCGTACACTCGACATCGCGTCCCGACGAGCTGCACACCAGCTTCCCCGCGCCCTGACACGATTTCTCGTTGCACGCCTGGCCCAAGGTGGGGAAGTCCTCATCCACGCTGCCGTCGCAGTCGTCGTCCCGGCTGTTGCACAGTTCTTGTATCGGCGTCACCGCGCCCGCGCAGGTCAGCTCGCCCTTGCCCGAGACAGGATTGGTCTGGCACATCTGGCGGCCCAGCGAGCACACCCCGACGCACTTACCCGTGCTGGCGTCACAGCCGACAGCCGCGGCTGGATAGCAGCCCACGCTGGCCTTGGGATCGTTCTCGTCCACCTGACCGTCGCAGTTGTTGTCGAGGCCATCGCACGCAATCTCAGCCTGTGGCACCCGCGTGCCCAGGCATTCTTTCCATTCGCCTGCCAGGCAGTTCTGCACGCCGGTCACGCACACGCCCTTGCACGACCATTTCTTGCTGGTGGTATCGAAACTGCACCCCTGCTCGCCGGCGGGGAAACACTCTTGCCTGATGCCGTCCGCCACGCCGTCGCAGTCATTGTCCTTGCCATCGCAGATCTCGGCTTGCGGGGCCTGCGCACCTTGGCACTTGGTCGTCTTGCCGCCGATGCCGTCATCGACGCAGACCAGGGTTCCGGGCCGGCATTCCCCCACCCCACCCTCACAACTGGCCGCGGCGATGTCGTCGACCACGCCATTGCAGTCGTCGTCCAGCCCATTGCAGATCTCGGGTTTGTAGGCGCATCCGCAGGTCAAGCCGTTGTCGATCTGGCCGTCGCAATCCTCGTCGGCGCAATCGGCGGCCGTGGGCGCCAGACACCCCGGGGTGTCTCCGCAGACTTCGAGCGAAGGCGTCCCCTCCACCAGCGGCGTGGCCCCGCAGGCCGCGCCGGCCGCGCACACCACACCGTCACCGGCGGCGTTGCAGGTGTACACCCCTTGACGCTTGCAGCGGCCCGTTCCGATGGAACACGGCTTGCCCTTCAGGGGGAACCAGATCGAGTCGTCATAGCAGGTCGAATCGCAGTTGCAGCGGGGCGTGGGCATCGAGCTCACGATGATGTCGCCAAGGCCGGCGGCCAACGACGTCCGGCTGTCGGCCAGATACGCCGTCTTTTTGCCCCCCGACCCTGCCGAGGCCATGCGGCTGAGCCAATCGGATTGCCCGGTGCCAAAGCCGACCACGTAGACGTTGATGCCGGCCTTGTAAGCGTCAGCCGCCGCGGTCACGGGATCGTTGAACATATCGAGAGCGCAGGTATCCGCACCGTCGGTGACCAGGATGATGTTGTAGGTGCGACAGGCCGCACGCGCATCGCGGGCCGTGGCATCCTTCGACAACAGACCCGCGCCCGCCCCCACCTCGCTGCGGTCGGCGTTGAGCAACCAGTCCTTGATGGACGAGATGCTGCCCGCCAGGGGTGTCCACGCCGTGGCCCGGATCTCGCGATTCGAATCCACTTTGAACGGGGGCAAGTCCTCCACGCCGTCAATCCAGCGGTAGATGTCCGCCAGGTTCGAGCCGCTGGAGGGAAAGCCCACGATGACCTGCGCGCCGGGACAGGTGGCGGAATAGCCGCAGGTTCTGCCGCATTCGAGTTGGCGCTTCTCGAAAATGCGGTCGTTGCCGTCGGAAGGCTCGGCGCACCTCAGGCAGCCGACCCCCGATGAGCATTCGACGTAGGATTCGCCCATCTTGTAAGCGCAGTACTTTTGCGACGTGGCGTCTTCGGGCAGGTCCACGCATGACGTCCCCGCCGAGATGCTCGTGCATTGGCTGTCGGTCTCGCAGGGTTGGCCGAGCAAGGTGCGTGCATAGGTCGCCAGCGCGAACTCCGCCGCGCCGAACGCAGAGATGGTTTCGATGATGGCCGACTTGGCCAGGTACATCTTGCTGTCGTCGTACTTCCAACCTCCCGTGGATTTCCCGTCCACGTCGCAGCCGGGCTGGCTCTGCGATCCATCCCCATGCGTGAGCGTTCCCGCCACGCTCTCGGTCATCGAGGTCGAGTTGTCCAGAATGAAGATGAAGCGCGGCTTGTCACCTTGAGCCTCGGCCTGGGGCGCGGCCAAGCCGAAGGTGAAGAAGGCCACGCTGGCCGCTGCCAACCTCATTGCTTTCATCGACCACCTCCGGATTCCTTGCCCATGTTGCCGGTATCGATCACGCGTACGCCAGCCGGCGGGGTCCAGCGAAAGAGTGCATCCGGGACCTTGGCGTTGATCTTGAGATCGGTGAAGACGAAGTGGTTCACGTTGTTCTGCTGGTCAACCAACACGCTCTCTCGCACCGTGAACTCGCGGCCGTCCACCACGAAGAGGATCGACTTGTAGGTCGACTGGGGCTGCTTGGGTCGCAAGGCCAAGCGATAGTCTTCGGGCCGACCGTAGCGCGTGTCGCTGGAGGCCGTCACCTCGAATTCGTCGGTGATCTTCCCCCTGCCCATCAAGAAGGCCAGGGCCGCGGGCAGCTGCGAGGACTTGAGATCCTGCTTGAACGCCTGCTTCTCCGCCGGCTCGTAGAGCCACAGAAACTGACCGGTGGAGAGGAACATGCGTGGCTCGGGCTGCAGGTAGTCCCAACGCATACGTCCGGGTTT
Organism: uncultured Myxococcales bacterium; assembly: GCA_964535465.1. Classification (GTDB taxonomy): domain Bacteria; phylum Myxococcota_A; class Polyangia; order Fen-1088; family Fen-1088; genus Fen-1137. Next base: position 36,985 of record CAZHUY010000018.1, on the reverse strand, counting down.
CTTGAAGGTCACCTGCCCCGACGACACGGTCACCCGTCCCATGACCGCCCGGCTGTAGCTCTGCGTGAAGCGAGCCTGGAAGTCCTTGGCCAGGTCGTAGCGGCTTTGCATACGCGCGATCACCGTGGGCAGATTCAGTCGGGCTTCGGCGGGTTTGGGCGCCACCGCCGCACCTGCATCACCGGCGGCCAACAACAGAAGAAATCCCAGCATCATCATCGTACGAGCTTCTCCCCCAAACCCCAGCGCGCCGCCAGCACCAGGCATAGCTGCCCGGCCCAGTAGGTCACCAGAGTCACAGTTTGAGCCCAACGGGATACGCGTCGTAGGCGCACCCAGGGCAACAAGGCTTGTGAAATATAGAACATGACCGCCCCCGCCGCAGCCACCAAGGCCGGTTGCAGCGCGGCCGGGCCCGCGAGCGTCGAGAAGATGGTCGTCACCATGAGGGTGAGCGTCAGGACATGCGCCACGATGGGGACGCGCAGGTCGGAGCCCCATCGCCGGCCCTGGTAGCGCACCAACCAAAGCGACGCTGCGCCAAAGACCACCAAAGCCGGGGCCAGCAACCACAGCTCGGGCCTGGCCTGCCAAAACCCCAGGGCGTAACAAAGATGCGCCATCAGAAAGAACAGCAGACCGGATTTCAGCGCCAGGTACCCATCCGCCAGGAGCGCGATGTCCGCGGCCAGCGACAGCAGGATGCCTGCCAGGAGCAAGATGCCCCGTTGGCCGGCGGGCAGCCCACCCAACACCGCGAACAGGAACACGGTGGCCACCGGCTTGCCAATCCCAAAGACGATCTGCTTCCGGGCCCACAGGCCCAGCAGCCCGAGGGCAGCCGCCGCGGCAAAGAGGAGGAGTGAGGGCCCGAGAGAAACCACGACCCATTTTACATCGGTTCTTGCCGATTCGCGCTGCACACCCACGAGGGAGGCCAATCGACACGGCGAACCCAGTCTCCCCCCGGCGGGCCTCGCGCAGCGGGGCGAGGGAGAGGCGGTCTATCGAACGAGGGCCGTGACGGGCGGTGCGGGAGCTATCGCTTGCGCTTGCCCTTGGGCGGGGCGGCCTTGGCCTTGGCGGCCTTCTTGCCACTCTCTTGCGCGGCGGGCTCGACGGCCTTGGCTTTCGCGCCCTCCTCCGCGGCGGCCTTGTCGGCACCCGCGCCAGCGGCAGCCGCCGAGGTGGACGTTCCCACCGAGGTGGCGGTCGTCGTCGGGGTTGCCGCCGGGATCGAAGGTGCCACAGCCGCGGCGCCGGCCGGGGCAGGCGTCGGCTCGGGCTTCGCGGCCGGTGTCGGAGCGGGAGCCGGCGGGGGCACCTTGGCGGCGGCCGAGGGCGGCTGGGCGGCGCCAGCCTTCTGTTTGTCTCCACCCTTCATCGACATGAACACCAGCACCACAGCGAGGACGACGACCGCGATGGCGACCAACAGGATGGCGGTGCGACGGCCGTGCCCAATCTCCTGCACGAGGTCGTCTTCGTTCATGTGCTTGCCAGGAATGGCGGCCCCAGAGACGGGCAGCGCAGTGGCGGTCCCGCCCGTCCGCAGGGAGAACTTCTTGCGGTCCTCGGTCGTCACCGAGCCATCGTCGACATAGCGATCCTCCAGCGGGCGGACGTCCTCGTTGGGCAACTCGCCCTCGGCAGGTGGCTTTCCACCGGTGGCGAGCTTGGCCTTGGCGTCGGCCACCAGCTGCTCCACGTCGCCCTTCTTGAACCACAGGGTCTCGCGGAAGGCGGCCCCCGACTTGGGAGGCGGCGCCGCGCCCGCTTGCGCGGGCTTGATGTTGCCGCCACCCGTGGTGCCCGAGGCGCTGGCAGGCGACCCCACGGGCTGGGACTTGGCGGCCGGCGCCTCCACCTTGGGAGCGGCGGCCTGGGGCGCTGAACGCGCGGCTGCCTGAACGACCGGCTGAGCCGGAACCGAAACATGAGCCGAGGCGGGCAAGGAATCCGCGGCCAACGTGGCCATGACCGAGATGGGGTTGGCGGGAGCCTGCGGCTTGGCTTCGGGCTGTACCGGAGCCACCGGCTGGGCAGACACAGGGGCGGGAGCCGGGGCAGCGGCCGCGGCCGCCGCGTTTCGGGCGGCCATGGCATCGGCCACCATGCGCGCCACGTCGGATTGATTGCCAGCAAACAGCATGGTCTTCGCCATGCCCACGTCTCCCGCCTTGGCGGCATGGGCAGCCTCGCCCGGCACCGCAGGCTTGACCCCCTCCAGCTCGGTGAGGAACAAGCGCAGGGTCAGATGGCGGCGACTGGAGGTCTTGTCCATGGCCTTGAGCATGAGCCGATCGGTTTCGGCCGAGATGCGCGCGTCCGGACGTCTCTGGCTGGGCGGCAACAGCGGGCTCGACACGTGCATATCGAGGACCGCCTGCACGCTGGCGGCCTGGAAGGGCGGCTCGCCGGTAAGCAAGTGATACAAAATGGCCGCCAAGCTGTAGGTATTGGAGCGCTGGTCAGCGGCCTTGCCCTGGGCTTGCTCCGGCGACAGGTACGCCGGTTCGCCCGCCACCTTGTCGGTGACCGGCTTGGCCAGCGGGAAGTTGATGACCTTGATGTCGCCATTGGGACCGAGCAGAACGTTCTTGGGCGAAACGTCACGGTGAACCAGCCCCGCCTTCTGCGCTTCGAGCAGCGCCTGCCCCACCTGACCGATGATGTTCTTGGCGGTATCCAAATCGACTGGTCCCGAGCGCAGGACACTCTCCAGCGACTCGCCGGGGAACAGCTCCATGGCCACGAACAGACGCTGATCGGGCATGCGCCCGCAATCGATGATGCTCGCGACCCGCGGGCTCGCGACCCTCATCAACTGCTTGAATTCACGCTCGACCCGGGACAGGTTCGCGGCCGACCCGGCGATCTCGGGGTTGACCAGCTTGAAGGCGACATCCGTTCCCGTCTGGTTGTCGCGCGCGCGCCAGACCTCGCCCGTGTTCCCTCCGCCGATTCTTTCGATCGGCTTGAACCGGGGTTCGGGTTCCTCGGGGAATAGCTCCAGACGCTGCGGACCGTCAGCCGAGGCGCAGGTCTCAAGCGGACAGAAATTGGCGTCATCAGGGTACTTGGTCTTGCAGATTGGGCAGATTTTCATCCGGTACCTGGTGTGAGTCAGCCTCGCCTGCGAGGGACATCCCTCGACCTCAGCGAAGACGGGAAATCCTAAGCCCAAGCCGGAGGCGAAAGCAACTAAGGGTTCCAGCCACCCTCCACATGCCGTCGTCGACGCCGCGACGCACGATCGGCGCGTATCCCGAAAGCGAACGAGTCGACACGACCGTCGGACGGCTGCAGGTCCGAGAACGCCACGGATGACCGCTGCGGCCAGCGTGTATCCTCGCGGGGTTCAGCCCAGGTCGCTCATCCAGGCCTGGTTCCTCGACACGGAGACATGCCTCTGGCTGCCGTTGAACACCGGCCTCCGAGGCACACGGGACCGAAAGCGCTATTTGGCGGCTTTGGCGGCCTTGGGGGCAGGCTCACCCGGAGCGCCCATCCCTGCGAACAGGGCAGCCGCGGACTTCGTCGAATGCGCGCTCTCTTTGTTCTTGCGCTTGCGTCCAGCGTTCGAGTGCCGCCGCGAACGGCGCTTCCAGGTCTGACGACTAATCGATGCCATGGGAGGCTTCACTTAGCAGGGGCGAAGCGCAGGGTCAATTGTTTCATGGGCCTCCCCCTGACGGAACACCAACTTTTCTGCGCGGCGCGCCTACTGGCGTTCCGCCGAAAGCACGCCCTCGATGCCCTGCAGGGCGCGCACCACGCTCTTCAGCTGATCCACGTGGCTGACCGTGACCTGGAAGGTGTTGATCCCGCGGCGATCCTCGGTGGTCTTGCACTTGGCTTGGGCGATGTTGACCCCGAACTCGCCAAAGCACTTGGAGATGGCGGCCAGGATGCCGGGGCGATCGGTGGAGATGACCTCCACCGCCACGGGCCGCAGCATGCGGGTCTCCTCGTCCCAGGCCACCTCCACGCGCCGGGCGGGATCGAGGTTGAGCGCCTTCTTGCAATCGAGGGTGTGCACGATGACCCCGCGGCCTCGGCTGATGTAGGCGACGATGGGATCGCCGGTCACCGGCGTGCAGCACTTGGCGAAACGGACCACGATGTCGGCCTCGCCTTGCACGCGCACGCCACCCACGGATCGCTTGGGCGGGCGTCGGACCAGGTTGTTGTCGGCCACCAGCGCCGGCAGCGTATCCGAGGTGACGTCCACCGCTTGCGCCTGCGGGTAGATGGCGGCGAAGGCCTGCTCGGGCGTGACCTTGCCGTACCCGATGTGCACCATGAGGTCATCCGCGCTGCTCAGGCGCAAGACCGTCGCGGCCTTGTCCAGCAGCTTCTCCTTCTCGGCGGTGGCCAGCGAGCGGTGGTGGTTGCGCAGCTCCCGTTGCAGGATGTCCCGCCCCAACCGCCGGCTACGCTCGCGCTGCTCGTTGCGCAGGTGGTGGCGAATCTTGGTCTGCGCGCTGCTGGTGACCACGAACTTGAGCCAGTCCTTGGACGGCCTCTGCGCGTTCGAGGTGATGATGTCGACGGTGTCGCCGTTGCGCAGGGGGTAGCGCAGCGGCACCATCACGCCGTTGACCCGCGCGCCCGAGCAGTGGTCACCGACCTTCGAGTGAACCGAATAGGCGAAATCGATGGGCGTGGCCCCCTTGGGCAGAGCCTTGACGTCGCCCTTGGGCGTGAAGACGAAGACCTCTTCCTCGAAGAGATCGATCTTCACCGTCTGCATGAACTCGTTCGGATCCCTCAGATCGCGCTGCCATTCCATCATTTGATGGAGCCAGGCGAAGGCCCGGCCGTCGCGCGTGCCCTGCATGGTGGGCTCTTTGTATTGCCAGTGAGCCGCGATGCCCTGCTCGGCCGTGCGATGCATCTCGGCGGTGCGAATCTGCACCTCCATGCGATCGGCGCCCGGCCCGATCACCGTGGTGTGCAGCGACTGGTACAAGTTGGGCTTGGGCAGAGCGATGTAGTCCTTGAAGCGGCCGGGGACGGGCGTCCAATTCGAGTGCACGATGCCGAGGGCCGCGTAGCAGTTCTGAACCGAGTCGGTGATGATGCGAAACGCGACGATGTCGTAGACCTGCTCCAACTCGCGCCCGGTGCGCTTCATCTTCTGGTTGATGGACCAGAACGACTTGGCGCGGCCGCTGACCTGGGCCGGAACGCCGGCCGCCTTCGTCACGCGCATCAGCTCCTGGCACACATCGGCGATGTAGGCATCGCGGCTGGCCTGGGTGCCCGCCATCTTGGCCTGCAGATCCTGGTAGTCGTCCTGTTCCAGATAGCGGAACGAGAGGTCTTCCAGCTCGACCTTGATCCATTGGATACCCAGCCGGTTGGCGATGGGGGCGTAGATCTCACGCGTCTCGCGGGCGATGCGTTCCTGCTTTTCGCGCGGGACGTGCTGCAGGGTGCGCATGTTGTTCACGCGATCGGCCAGCTTGACCAGGATCACGCGGATGTCGCGGGCCATGGCCAGCAGCATCTTGCGGAAGTTCTCGGCCTGTCGCTCCTCACGCGTGTTCCACGGAATCTGGCCCAGCTTGGTGACCCCCGCGACCAGGCGCTGGATCTCCGGCCCGAAGAGTCGGCCGATGTCCTCCGAGGTGGCGCTGGTGTCCTCGACGCAATCGTGCAACAGCCCGGCGCAGATGGACGCCACGTCGAGGTTCAGCTCGGCGATGATCTTGGCCACGCCCACCGGGTGCACCAGGTAGGGCTCGCCCGAGCGGCGGAATTGGCCCGCGTGTCGCTCCTTGGCGAACTCGTAGGCCTGGCGGATCAGCGCGAGGTCGGCGTTGGGGTTGTTCTTCTGCGCGGTTTCGCAGATGAGGTCGATGAACTCCATCACGGCTTGGTTGCGGGATAGCGCGCGGCGGCCTCGTGCAGCAGTCCCTTGGCCAAGGCGTCGTTGCGCACGCGCGCGCAACCCGCCGCGACGTAGATGGCGCGCAGGCGGGCATAGGCCTGATCGATGTTGTCGTTGACCACCAGATAGTCGTATTCGCCGTAGTGGGTCAGCTCCTGGTGGGCCATGGCCAGGCGTCGCTGGATGACGTCCTCGCTGTCGGTGGCGCGGCGGCGCAGGCGGCGTTCCAGCTCTTCCATCGAGGGCGGCAAGATGAAGCACAGCACGCTCTGATCCGGCCACAACCGTCGAATCTGCCGGCCACCCTGGTAGTCCACGTCGAACAGACAATCCACGCCGTCGGCCAGCGAGGCGTTGACGGTGGCGATGGCGGTTCCGTACTGGTTGCCGTGCACGACGGCGTGCTCGGCGAATTCGTTGGCGTCGACCATCTGGCCGAAACGCTCGCGGCTGACGAAGTAGTAATCCTTGCCCTCGACCTCGCCCTTGCGCGGCGCCCGCGTGGTGTACGAAACCGAGAAACGCAGGTCGAACTCGCCGGCCAAACGACGCGCCAAGGTGGTCTTGCCCGCGCCCGAGGGCGACGAAATGACCAGGAGCAGACCCTGGCGCGCGGCGGGAACGGATTCCTTATGACTGGTCGGAGGTAATGGCATCACTCGATATTCTGTGCCTGCTCGCGCAGTTTCTCCAGCTCCGCCTTACCGTCGACCACCATGGCCGCGATGGACGCGTCTTGTACCTTGGAACCGATGGTGTTGAGCTCGCGACCGATCTCCTGCACCAGAAAGTCGATCTTGCGGCCGGGCGTCTCGGGTGTGGTGCCCGCCAACAACGTGCCCATGTGATCCAGGTGCGTGCGCAGGCGGACCAGCTCCTCGGAGACGTCCAGACGTTCGGCGAGCAGAGCCACCTCTTGCGCCAGCCTCTCCGGCTCGATGGGCGCGCTGCCCGGCACAACGGCCGCCAGACGCTCCTGCAACTTGCGGGCGGCGCGCGTGGGCATGCCGGCCGCGGACTCGCCGATCTGGGCGGCGAGGGCGCGCAGCCGCTCCAACCGCTGGTTCAGGTCCACCGCCAGGACCGCGCCTTCGCGCGCCCTCATGGCCTGCAACTCGCCAATCGCCTGTTCGAGGGCGGGCCTGAGGCCGTCCCAACTCAGCTCCTCGCGCCGGGCGTGTCCGGCCGCGGGGCCCGCCAAAAAGGCCGCCACCGTGGCCAGATCCACCGGCTGGGCCAGGCCCAAATCGCGGCGCAGCTCTTCCAGGATCTGGTGGGCCCCTCGAATCGCGGCGGGCTCGATGGCGGTGGGGCCGGACTCGCCGCCCTCTTCGCGCACCAGAACGCTGACCGTGCCGCGAGCCAAGCGCGCGCGCAGCATGGACACGACCTCGATCTCCACGGCGGGCGGAAGGTCGAAGTCACGGCCGCGAATCTTGATGTCGATGCCGCGTCCGTTGAGCGAGCGCACCTCGACCAGCAAACGCCGCGCCCCCAGCTGGGACACGCCGCGACCGAAACCGGTCATGCTGCGCAGGTTGCTCATGAGGCCGACCTGGGTTGGAGGAACGGCATTCCGGTGATGGCAATTGTATGAGGCATGACGATTAAGCTCTGACCAGATGACGTTTAGCGCGTTTTGCCCTCGGGTGACAGGGCTTTGCTCAAACGAGCTGGGTAGCCAAACGGACATCTCAGAAGGCATTGCTGTGGCCGTGGCCGTAGACGTGGGTCGGCGGAAGAATCTTCGGCCACGGCCACGCCACGACCAGGTCCACGACCACGCCCCTCCGTGCATTTCGAGAAAACTAGGGGAAAGGCAACCCCGCCAGACCGGCGCCATAGCGTGCGTCCAAGAAGAAGGACTTGCCCTTGCGGGGTTGCACGCGAATACGAGCGATGCCCTTGCCATTCATTTCTTCGTGAAGCGAGAAGGCGCAGGGCGCATCCCAGCGCTCGCTGGCCGTCGCGAGCACGCCCCGGTTGGACAGACGCACCACGCGCGCCCCAGGCAAGGGGCGAGAGAAGCCCGAGCCGGCTGGCTCCAGGGTCTTGCCGTCGAAGCGAAAGAGGCCCCTGCCCCCCAAGGGTCCGGTGACGCGCAGGATGGTGGCGCCGGCCGTCGGCCAGAAGCTCACCTCGCGGACGTCGCCCGGCAGTTCCACCACGGGCCCGCTGCTCATGCGCTCCAGATCCAGCTCGCGCACGCCCAGGCCGCGCAGCAGATCCGGCTGGCCCGGCGTGCGCAGCAGGCGCCCCGCGCGCAGCATCACCAGCTTGCGGCCATCCGACGAGCGCACGAAGGCCAGCACGCGTCCGTCTTCGGAGGTTACCTGCAGAAAGCGTCCCGAGCGTGGCATCCAGGCGTAGATGTCCTGGTTCAGCCCGAGCACCAGAGTCCCCTGCCCTTGCAGCTTCACCGGGGGCTGGTTGCGCGCGACCAGGAACACCCCGCCTTGCACCGCCTGGCCCCACGCGGGCGCGGCCTCGGCCAGCGCCGATTGCAGCGCGGACATCCACTGCGGACGAATCTGCAAGGCCCCCAGGTCCGCGGCCTCCATCACCTCGCGCCCCCAGGGCACGTAGGCGTGGCGGATCAGCGCCGAGGCCTCCTGGGCGGCCCGCGCAAAATCCTCCTCGCGGGCGAAGGCGCAGGCCCGGTTGAGCCAGGGGGCCAGGAAATCGGGATCGGCAAGCTGAGCCTGGCTGTACTTGGCGCGCGCCTCGGAGAAGCGACCGTCGCGGTAAAGGCCCTTGCCCTCGCGGTTGAGATCCATGGCCGCGGGGGCGACAGGCAAGCCGATTCCGGCCCTCCCCTGCCCCCCTGCCTGGGCGCTGGGGGCCGGACACGCCGCCATCGCCAAGAGGGCGGCCCACAGGACCATCATGGGTCGACCCACACGGCTCGCAGGTCCAGGCGCTCGCCCGAGCCCGCCAGGCCGTGCACGCGCTTGTTCACCAGCGCGGGCACCTCCTGCCGGTAAAGGAAGATGAGAGGCCGTTCGTGGGCCAGCCATTCCCCCAGCCGCTGCAACAAGGGCGCGCGCGCGGCCGGGCCCGACGCCGCCGCCACCCCGTCCAGCAGGCCCTGCAACGCCTCCGAACGATACCCCGAGAGGCCTATCTGTCCCTGGCTGCCAAACAGCACGCGCGGATCCTCGTCCGGCTGGCCTTCCCAGGTCAGGGTGGCCAGATCGAAATCGCCGCGCTCCAGGCGAGACTGCAGGCCAGCCGCGTCCACCTGGACCGTGTCGAGCAGCAAGCCCGCCCGCCGCAGGTCCAGGGCGTAGGCCTTCAACTCGGTCGCCAGGTTGCGCGCGCCCGCGGGCAACAGGAAGCTCAGACGAATGGCCTCGCCGCCCACGTCGCGCACCCCGTCCCCGTCCGTGTCGCGAAAGCCGCTCGCATCCAACAGGGCCACCGCCTGCGCCCGATCGAACGGATCGGCGGGGACCTTGGCGAAGGCCGGGGCGCCGATGGGCTGCTTGAGCCCACGGTGGACCTCCTCGGCGAGACGCTTGCGATCCCACAGCAGGCTGAGGGCGTGGCGAAAGCGGGAATCGGCCAGCGGGCCGCGGCGATGATTGGGCATGATGAACGAGATGCGCGACGGTGTGAGCCACCACAGCTCCAAGGTGTCGCGCAGGGTCGCGGGCGCCACCTGATCGGGATAGAGGATATCCAGCAGACGCGGCAGCACATCGATTTCACCGCGACGGGTGCGCACCAGGGCACGCGAGCCATCGTTGTCGATCTCGAAGATGATCTCGTCCAAATAGGGAGGTTGCGGCTTTTGCGTGAATCCGCTGCGCACCAGGCGGATACGTTTGCCGCGCTCCCAGGCAGCCAGCTTGAACGGCCCGGAGCCCACCGGCTGGCGCCCGAGTTGGCTTGCCCCGCCCCCGCGCAAAATCTCCGCGGGTAGAATGGGGATCTCGCACAAGGCGCGCAAGACGAGATCGGACCGCCGGAAGAGGCGCAGGCGGGCGGCGCGCTCGGGAAGGACATCCACGCCCTCGACGTCCACCAGCAAGGCGCGCAGCAGCGACTTGTTGCCGGCGCGCAACAGGGGTTCGAAGCTGGCCTGCACGTCCATGCCCGTGACCAGGCGGTCGTCGTGCCAGCGGGCTCCCGAACGCAGCTTCAGGGTGATGCGTTGGCCCTCGGGAGAGACTTCCCAGCTCTCGGCCAGTCCCGGATGGACCTGCGAGCCCCGGCACTCCAGCAGGGTCTCGTAGACCAGGCCGCCCACCACGCGATCGATCACGGCCAATTGGTCCTGCAGCGGGTTGAGATGAGGCGGCTCAGCCTCCAGGTGCACGCGCAGAGAGCCGCCGTGGGGCTCCGCTCGCGTGGGCGCGGGCGCGACCTCGGGCAGCTTGCGCCCTTCCACCTTCACCACCCGCGACGGTGTCACGCCCCCAGCGTCGGGCCGAGCGGCCGCCCCCTTCTTGGTCCCGGGATGGCGCCGGGAGCAGGCCATGCACGTCAGCGCCACCAGCGCGAACAAAAGCATGCGTGTCGGGTCTTGTAGGCTGCGTATGCCCATGTTATGCAGAGGGCTCACGAACTGGCCGCCTCGTCCGCGGCCGTTGGCCTTCGAAGAGGGGAAATTCATGCTCCGAATCTCCATGGTAACGGTCTTCACGATGGCTTCCCTGGTGTCGGGTGCGGCTTTGGCTCAGGGCCAAGCCCTTCCGCCGGTAAAGGTTAACCTGCCGCCTTCGCCCAATTTCAATGTCTCCAATGCCCCGGAGAAGTTTCCGACAGGCGAGTTGTCCGTGTTCGGGGTGCGCAAGCAAAAGGACAAGTATCTGGACAAGGATGTCCGGGTCAAAGCCTATTTGACCGAGGTCTACGAATGTCCTCCCGAGCTGCGGAAGTGCAATGACGCCCTCTTCGAGAAGAAAAAGGCCGAGAAAAAGAAGGCCATGAAGAAGGGCGGCGACGCCCTGGTCGCGCCCATCAACATCGACCGCGGCGGTTGCCGTCCCTGCGACCAACCGCACTTCTTCGTCGCCGACAGCCCGGGCACCAAGCGCGAGCGCGCCATGCTGGTCGCCGACTACCCGGTCAAGGATTGGGAGACGGGCGATCCCAGGCCGCTCGTGGTCAAGCCCGGCGAGGTCGTCACGGTGACCGGCACCTTCTCCATCAACTCGATGACCGGCTTCGCCGCCTCCAACGGTCTGCTCATCCACAAGAAGCTGGTGGACGCGCAGGGCAAGGTCCTGGCCGAGGGCAATGCGGTGCTGCCGCCCGAGGCACAGACCATTCAACTCGAGGGTCAGGCCCCCGAGGTGGTGGGCTGGGCCGCGCACCAAAAGGGCGGCGCCGAGCAGCCCAAGGGCGACAAGGCCGTCCCCGGCGGTCGCAAGAAGTAGTCCCTCTTCTCTCATCTCAACGAGCCACGCGCTGAAAGGTGTGTGGCTCGTTTGCTTTTGGGGGCCAACCATCCGGCCCGAAGCTATCGTGTTCTGGTTGGGTTACGCTGCATGACCCGCAGGGCTTGGCTCCTGCTACTGACTACCGAGGTGCATGACGATGAGGATGCGCAGTCTGGCCACGATGCTCGCTTTGACGGTCACGATCTGTTCGGGTTGCGGAGGGGGCACGGAGGATGCCGAGCCTTTCGCCATCGAGGGGGACTGGCTCTTCCTGGGCCCCACCGGCCCGGGTCATGAGATCGCCTTCAGCGGCAAGTCGCTCAAGTACAAGGGCACCGAGGCGGACTGGGAATCGAACTGGACCATCAAGAAGTACGACAACGAGCAACACCAGTTCCAGATGGAATACGACTCGGGCCACGGCGAGGCCTATCCATCGGGGGACAGCTTCAGCGTCACCTATGAGCCCAGCGACATTATTCTGAGCGTGCAACTGGCCGAAGGCTTGGATTCCTATCCGGAGCTGAGAAACGCGGAAAGCTGTACCGAGAGCGACGCGAAGCCCATCCCTGACTGCAAGCTGTACATGAAGCAACAGAAGCAGCAGCCGTGAAACAAGCCGGGTCCGGGGGGAAAGGCCAAGCGCGTCCCGACATTCAGTCCACTGTCGTCTTGCACTAACCAGACGCGTTTGAAGATCACCCACGCAAAACAAGTGGCCCGTTTCCAAAAGATGCCGCTACTGCCCCTCCAACTGAGTGTGTCGATGGAGGAAACATGGCATCTGCAAAGAAGCATCTGTTTAGGGTTTTGTTGGTATCGGGCCTTCTGAGCTTGGGTCTCGGGGCCTGCTCATCTGACAGCGGCGAGTCGACCGCGTCAACTGGAGGAAACGGCGGCAGTGGCTCGGACAGCGAATCGAGCTCGGGCGGCAGCAGCAGCTCCGACTCGTCCGCGTCCAGCAGCGGGAACAAGGCTGGAAGCACTAGCTCGAGCAGCAGCTCTTCCAGCAAGGGCGGCGATTCGGGTGGCGCCAAGACGAGCGAAAGCTCCTCTGGCGGCTCATCCGCCACGAGTTCCAAGTCATCTAGCGGCGGCTCGTCGGCCGAGAGCACGGCCAAGGGCGGCTCGGGTGGCAAGGGCGGCACGGGCGGCGGCAAAGGCGGCTCGGGCGGCGGCAAGGGCGGCGCCGGAGCGGGTGGAACCGGGGATAAAGGAGGAACGAGCGGCAACGTAGGCGGCACGAGCGCGGAGGGTGGCACGAGCGCGGCTGCTGGTTCTTCCGGCACAGTCCCCACGGGCGGGTGCCAGAAGGGTGGATTCAAGGGCAGCGATCTGGTGATCTTCGGCGAGTCCTTCTACGACTGGAATCCTCCCCACATCAAGAACCGGCTTGAGGAGCTCGCCAGGAAGGCTGGCTCGCTGGGTGCCAGCGACAAGTACCGGCAATACGCGGTCGCTGGCCAGAACATGAACTACATCGCGAATACCGAGTACAACAACGCGGTGAAGGACGGGAAATTCACGAAGGTGGTCATGGATGGCGGCGGCATCGATTGCATGAATTCCTCGTGTCCCTCTTGCCCCGACACCTTCAAGGGCATGCTCGAAAAGATGGCCAAGCAAGGCGCTGATCAGGTCATCTACACGCGCTATCCCGAGCCAGGGAACCCGCCGGGATCGAACGCCAACCTGAAGAAGAACCTCGACGCCCTCATGCCGAAGATGCAAGAGGTGTGCAAGGCCGGCGCCACTGGCCTCAAGTGCTACTGGGTGGACCTGGTGCCCCTTTGGCCCGCTGAAAGGGATAAATACACCACCGACGGCCTGCACCCGACCAAGACAGGTGGAGATGTGGTTGGAGACGCGATCTGGGCGGAGATGGTCAAGCAGTGCATGGCCCAGTAGCCTAGCTTAACCATCTTCTCTTTCTCCGGCCGGCCAGGAGCCACAAGCTCTTCGCCGGCCGGTCGCGTTTTGGGCCGCTAATGTGCGGCTCCCCAGCTCGGCCCCGCGTGCACGTCGACCACCAGGGGAACTCGTAGCTCATAAGCCGACTCCATCACGCCCTTCACCCAGGCGGAGAACGCCGCCACCTCGGCGTCCTTCACCTCGAAGACCAACTCGTCGTGCACCGTGAGCAGCAGGCGCGCCTCGGGGAAGCGCACCATCTCGCGGTCCACGCGGATCATGGCCAGCTTGAGCAGGTCGGCGGCCGTGCCCTGGATAGGCGTGTTGCGTGCGATGCGCTCGGCGTAGTTGCGATCCTGCACGCGGCTCGAATTGATCTGCGGCAACGGGCGCGTGCGGCCCAGCAGGGTCGAGACGGCGCCGGTGCGGCGGGCCTCGGCGATGGCGTGCTCCATGTACTGGCGAACGCGCGCGTAGCGAACGAAGTAGCTCTCGATGTACGTGCGCGCGTCGGCGCGCGGAATGCGCAGGGCTTGCGCCAGCCCAAAGTCCGACTGACCAAACACCAGGCCGAAGTTGATGGCCTTGGCGATGCGACGCTGCTCGCCGCTGACCGCCTCGAGGGTCACGCCGAAGATCTCGGCGGCGGTGCGCCGGTGGATGTCCTGGCCCGAGGCGAAGGCATCCAGAAAGGCCGGATCCTCGGAGAAGTGCGCCAGCACGCGCAGCTCGATCTGGGAATAGTCGGCCGACACGATCTGGTAGCCGGGATCGGCCACGAAGGCGTGGCGGATGCGTCGACCCAAGTCGGTGCGGATGGGGATGTTCTGCAGATTGGGATCGCTGGAGGACAGACGTCCGGTGGCGGCGACCGCTTGGTTGAAGGTCGTGTGCAGACGGCCGGTGCGCGCGTCGGCCTGAGCCGGCAAGGCATCGATGTACGTGCCTTTCAACTTGGTGAGCGCGCGGTGCTCCACCACCTTGGCCGCGATGGGGTGCAGGGTTGCCAGCTCTTCCAAGACGTCGGCGTCGGTGGAGGCGCCGGTCTTCGTCTTGCGAATCACCGGCAGACCCAGCTTGCCAAAGAGCACGTCGGCGAGCTGTTTGGGCGAACCGATGTTGAAGGGGCCGCCGGCCGCCTGATGGATCTCGTGCTCGAGACTGGCGATGGATTGACCGACCTCGTTGCCCAGCTGGCGAAGCCCGTCGCTGTCCAGGCGGATGCCCCAACACTCGATGCGCGCCAGGACCGGGATGAGAGGCAACTCGACCTCGCGGTAGATCTTGGTCAGGCCCAGCTTGGCCAGGGCCGCTTCTTGCTCGCCCGCTAAACCCAGGGCCGCCCAGGCCTCGTCGCCCAGGTGGCGGGCCGCCTCGTCCAAAGCCACCTCGCTTGGGGGCCGCGCGGCGCGGCCGTTGCCCAGCCACATCGCTCGTGGGGTCACCTGCCCTACCCCATGCGCCGCCGCCAGGCTGGGCAGATCGTATTGCGTGGTCGAGGCGTCCAGCAGATAGGCCGCCAGCATGGCGTCGCCCGCCAGGCCGGCCAGGGTCACGGCGCGGGCCCACAGCAAAACCTCGATCACCTTGGCGTCGTGGGTGTACTTGCGAATCGATCCCGAAGCCAGGACCGGCGCCAGCACCTGCAGGGCCTCGTGGGCCCGCACGCCGGTGGGCGCGCCCAGCACCCGATGGCCAAGCGGCAGGTAGTGGCGCGCACCGTCGGGCAACGCGAAGGCCAGACCCACCAACTGGGCACGCGGGCAGGGTTGCCCTTCCGTGAGCGCGGCCAGACCGAAGGATCCAGCGGTCTGCAAGGCCGCGCACAGGCCCTCCAAAGCCGCGCGATCGGTGATGATGCTGGTGGGCGACGCCGACGATGCCAGTGAAGGCGAAGCACCGCCCTCGGGCGAGGCGGGGGTCGACCGCGCGGCGGGCGCGGGCCCGAGCCCGGCCGCCGCGCCGCTGGTCGCCTCGGCCGCGGGCTTGTCCAGTTGGGCGAGCAAGCGCGTGAACTCCAGCTCGGTGAACAACTCGCGCAAACGGGCGGTGTGAGGCTCGGCCCGCTGCAACTGTTCCAGGCTGCGCCCCAGATCCACGTCCTCACGCAGCCGTATCAGCTTGCGCGAGATCTCGATGGCCTCCAGGCTGGCGGCGATGGTCTGCCCCTTCTTGCCCTTGATCTCGGCCACGCGGGCCAAGATGCCGTCCAGGGAGTCGAACTGCTTGATGAGATCGGCCGCGGTCTTGGGACCGATGCCCGCCACCCCGGGCACGTTGTCCACGCTGTCGCCCACCAGGGCCAGAAAATCGCCGAGCTGCTCGGGGCGCACGCCGAACTTCTCGACCACCTCGGCCGGTCCCAGGACCTTGTTCTTCATGGTGTCGAGCAGACGAATGTGCTCGCCGCACAGTTGCATCAGATCCTTGTCCGACGAGCACAGCACCACCTCGATCCCCGCCGCCACCGCGGTGCGCGCCAGGGTGGCCATCACGTCGTCGGCCTCGACCCCCGGCACCGACAGCACGGGCAAACCGAAGGCATCCACCACCCGGTGCGACAGCCCAATCTGCGCCGCCAGGTCGGGCGGCATGGGGGGCCGCGTCGCCTTGTACTCGCTGAAGATCTGCTCGCGAAAATTCGCACCGGGGGCGTCGTAGACCACGCACAGGTGGGTGGGCCGCCACTCCCGTTCAATCCGCAGCAGCATCTGGCACAACCCGTACACCGCGCCGGTGGGCGTGCCCTGGCTGTTGGTCAGGGGCGGCAGGGCATGAAAAGCACGAAACAGATAGTTGAGCGCATCCACGATGTAGAGCGTGCCGTTCATGATGGCGCAAAGGCTACACCACATCTGGCCGGGAACGTACCCGGACCTAATGCGCACGCGTGAAGTCGATGAAGTTGCCGGTCAGCATGAGGAGCGACAAGGCGGTCCACGACTTCTGGTAGTAGATGGTTCCGGCGGTCAGGTTCAAGGTGGCCACGGCGGCGTAGGCCTGGTCGACGAAGGATCGGCATTTCGCGTCGCTCATCGCGCCCACCCCGGCCGGCCCCACGAAAGACGCCGCCTGCTTGCCGCCCGTGGCCTTCTCGGGGCGAGGCGTGCCGTTCAGTTCGTAGCCGTCGACGATGTTGGCGACGCCCACGTCCACGTAGAACGAGGTGATCTTGTTCAGGTAGGCCCCGGCGCGCGGCTCGCCGAAATAACAGTAGTCCTGGCCCACGCGGAACGGAGTGCGCGTGGAGTCGTTCTGGAAGTGCTTGGGCGCGCCGGAGAAGGCCTCGACCGGGGTGCCCGATGAGTTGCACCAGGCGGGGACTAGGCCATTGCTGGCGTTGCCGCTGCTGGCGTTCAGGCTCTTGTCCAATAGGGCGTAGTTGCCGTCTATGACCTTGTTCCAATCAGCGGTCTTGCCCGTGACCTGGCCGAACACGCGGTAGTACGCCGGGGCGAAGTACGAGGGATTCCAGATGTCCACGTTGCCCCAGGTGTCGCCGGGTTTGAGCATGTAGTTGCGCGCCTGATCGATCTCGTGGGTCCAGATGAGCTCGATGAGCCGCTTGGCATGATTCAAGTACGTGTCGGACAGCGTGCCCTTGCCGCCCCATTGCCGGTCCGCCATCACCAGGGCCCAGGCCATGTCCTCGTCGCCGTCGCTGGCCGCGCCTGACCCGCCCGAGGTGACCTTGCCGTCGGGCCCGATCTCCCAATCCATCAGGCCGTTGCCGTTCAGGTGGAGCTGTTCGTACTTCCACAGACCGTCGAACAAGGCCTGATCGTTCATGTACACGGCCAGGATCATGCCGTAGCCGATCCCCTCGGAGACGGTCGAGCCGATGACCGAGCCCGAGTCGGGCTTCTTCACCCGCACGAACCCGCCCGCGCCCTCCGCGGTGATGGTGGCGTCCTTCCACTGCTGGTAAGCCGTACGCACCTTCTCGTTGTCATAGCTGGTGGGCAGGACGCAGTAGGCGCTCTTGTAGTTCTGCGGAAAAGGAAAGGCGACAGCGGGGGTGCCCGAGGTGCCCGCGCTGGCGCTCGTGCCCCCCGCGCTGGAACCGCCTGGGCTCGAGGTCCTGGTCGTCGCGTTGCCGCCCGTACCGGTCCCGCCCGTGCCGGTGCTGGCATCTGCCGACGTGGTGCCGCCCGACCGCGTTCCGCCCGTGGCGGTGGTTCCTGCCACGCGCGTGTCCACCGCGGATCCCGCCGTGCCCCCAGCGGAATGGCTGGTCACGTGGGTCGTGTTCGCCGTGCCTCCGGCCTGCGACGCGCTGGCCGTGGCGCCAGCCGATGTGCCGCCGGTGAAGGCAGAACCCGATGAGCCACCGCCAGAGGAGGCGGACCCTTGGCCCGTGCTCGCCGTGCCGCCTTGGGCTCCCCCTGCCCCGCCGGTGGCCGATCCGCCCTTCCCACCACTGAGGCTGCCAGGCCCCCCGCCCGCTCCCGCCGCACCGTCGCCTGCCGAGGAGCTGCCTCCTCCTTTCGCAGAGCACGCCAACGCCAGACAGGACGCCAGGCCAAACCATCGGAGGTTCGCAGCGCTCATGAGACCTGCTCGCATGTCCCCCAGCATACCCGAGGCGTGCGGACAACGGGTGATCAGCCTGGCTTGGGTGCGAGCGCGTTCCTGATCGCCGACAGCAGCTCGGATGCCTTGTAGGGCTTCTGCACGAAGCCGGCCAGGCCCTTGCCAACGAATCGGTTGGTGACCTCCTGCTCGCTGTATCCGCTGGTCATGATGACCTTGATGGTGGGATCGACCCGCCGCAATTCTCGGTAACAGGCCTCGCCGTCAAGGTGAGGCATGGTCATGTCCAGCACGACCAGCCGCACCTCGGCTCGACGGCTCACGAAGAGATCGATGGCCTCTCGCCCGTCGGCCGCCACCACGACCTCGAAACCGGCCCGTTCCAGCAGACGCCGGCCCATGCTGCGGATGCTGTCCTCATCGTCGGCCAGCAGAATCAGACCTGTCCCTCGCCATGACCACTCTTCCTCCTGGCCGGGCTTCGCCACCGGCGTGGTCTGCTCGTGCACCGGCAAGAGAATCTTGAACGTGGTTCCGCGGCCCTTCTCCGAATAGACGCGCAGGGCTCCCTTGTGACCGCGCACGATGCCCAGCACGGCCGCCAGACCCAACCCCCGCCCGGTGAACTTGGTGGTGAAGAACGGATCGAAAATTCTGGCCACGGTTTCGGAATCCATGCCGCATCCCGTGTCCGAGACCTCCAGGTAGACGTACGGACCGGCGGGATGGGTGCCATGATCGTCCACCACGGTGGCCAGATACGCCTGGTCACAGTCCATCACCCCGGTGGACAGCGTGACCACGCCGCTCGCCGCCCCGATGGCCTCCGAGGCGTTGGTGATCAGGTTCATCACCACCTGGCGCATCTGGGTCGCATCCGCCATCACGCAGGGAAGGTCCGCGAAGAAGTTGTACTTGAGAACGACCTTCTTGCTGATCGAGACGCTCAGCAGGTGTCCCATCTCGCGAACCACGTCGTTGAGCGAAATGGGTTGCACGACGAAACGGCCCTTGCCCGAATAGGCCAGCATCTGCTTGCACAGATCGGCAGCCCGTCGCGCCACCTGCTCGATGTCGCCAAGGTAGGGTCGGGCGGGGTTGGTGGGCGACAGCTCGTTGCCGGCCAGATCGGCGTTGCCCAGAATGCTGGTCAGCAGGTTGTTGAAGTCGTGCGCGATGCCCCCGGCCAGCACGCCCAGACTCTCCAGCTTCTGCGATTGCATGACCTGCTGTTCCAGCTTGTGCTGCTCTTCCTCCGTCCGCCGTAGCTCGGTCATGTCCTGCACGAGTCCGTGGATCTGATCGGCCGGCAAGGTCGCATCGGGCTCCACCTCCAGGATGGCCAGGCAGTGGCGAACATCGCCGTTGGGACGGCGAAGCCGTAAACGAAACTGCTGCACCTGCCCGGACTGTCTGCTGGCCGCGAGGGCAGCGTCGACGGCCGGCAGGTCTTCGTCCAGGATGCACGCCCGCGCGGTCTTCAGGCTCGGTCGCATGCTCTTCTGATCCCACCCGAAGATCCGATACAGCTCGGGCGTCCAGTCCGCGACACCCGATTTGAAATCAAAGGTGAAGTGGCCGATGTGCGCCAACTCGGAAACGGAAAGCAGCCGAGCCCGACTGTTCGCGGCGCTCGCCTCCGCCTGACGACTGCGCGTCACATCGCGCCCGGCCAGGATGATCGAGGTGGCCTCGTCGAACTCCACCACGGTGGCGGCGAACTCGACGTGATGGCGTTTCCCATGTCGGCTGCGCAAGACGGTCTCGACGGCTTCGATATGTCCATCGCGTTCCAGCCGCTCGATCAGGGCCGCCAGCAAACCCGCATCCTCCCACACGTCCAGCTCCGAGGTCTTGTGGCCCAGCAACTCGGAACGCTGGTGACCGCACAGCTCGCAGAAGGCCTGATTGGCAAAGGTCCATTCGCCCTTGGCGTTGATGACCGCGATGGGATCGGGCGAGAGATCGAGGACCCGACTGAGCTTTCGCTCGCTCTGCAGCCGCACTTCCTCCGCGCGTTTGCGCTCGGTGATGTCGCGGGACACGCCCGTGGTCCCCACCACGTGGCCGTTGGCATCGAACACGGGCGATTTGTAGGTCTCGAACCAACGCGTGCCATCGACCTCCGCGATCTGCTCCTCCACCATCTTCTGCGCGCCCGCCGCCATCACCGCGCTGTCGTCGGCGCGATAGGCCTCCGCCAACTGCAAAGGCCACACATCCCGATCCGTCTTGCCCACCACCGACTCGGGACTCGGCTGGCCACACGACTGGGCGAAGGCCTGGTTCACCGCCAAGAAGCGGCCCTCGCGATCCTTCAACCAGGCCAGGTGCGGCTGGTTGTCGAGCAGGGCACGCAGCGCCAGCTGGTTCTTCTCGATAGCCTCGTTCTGGTTTCTCACCAGCGTCACGTCGGAGAAGATGGTCGCGAAGGACTGGGGACCGGTCGGGACGACACGCACCGACAACCGCCTGGCGAGCTTGGGATGGCAGACCTCGATGCTCGCGGGAGATTGCCCCAGCACTGCCGCGGCAAACCCCTCGAGGAGCTGCGTGACAAGCGCGCCGTAAACCGACGAGGCCCGTTTGCCAACGACCTCGGCCCGCCGCAAGCCCGTGTGCACCTCAAATTGCGGGTTCACATCGAGGATCCGGTAGTCGACCGGTTTTCCCTCCACATCCAGCAGCAGCTCGTGAAACGCGACGCCCTCCTCCATGTGCTCGAAGAGCGCGGCGAACCGTCTCGCAAAAGAAGTCTCGGGGCTCTCGCTGGCACACCCGACAGGCTGGTCGCGATCGCTCATGCCTCCATGGTAAGCGGGGAGGCGTCACTTTCGCAAATGACCATCACGAGCAATCGTGACGCCTGTGCCCGATTGTGGGAGGTCGAGTCCCTATTTCCCGGATGCAGACCGCCTACGCGGCAAGAGCGCCACCATCAAGAGCATGGCAAGTGCCAGGGCGCCGCCGGAGCTCCTCTTCCCACCCACTTGGCACGAGCAGCCGGAGCCCCCACCGCCTTCCGCCTCGGCCGAGGAGGACGAAGCGGAACCGACGCTGGCCTTGCTTCCGCCGGACGCGCGCGCCCCCGCCGAGGCACTGACCGACCCCGCGGCGCCGCTGCTTGCGGAGGCTTTTCCGCCCGCGCCCGCGCTTGCGCCCGCGCTACCCCCGGAGGCGCTGCTGGCGTTTCCGCTCCGTCCGCCGGAGCTGACCGAACCACCGCCGCCGCTACTGGATGACCCGCTCGCGCCACCCTCCACGCGGCCGCCCGCACCGCCGCCCGCGCCGCCGTCCACGCGACCCGCGCCCCCGCCTGCGCCGCCGGATCCAGCCACGCCGCCATCCGCGCCACCGCCGCCGCTCCCCGTCCCGCCACCCGCACCGCCGGCTCCGCCATCAGGGGTCGCATCCCCAGGGGCCGGCGCGTCAGCCGAATTGGCGATCCACACGACCTCGGATACCGGCTTGGAGGCCACGTGCACGACCAACAGCTTCTTGCTGGCATCCCAGGCCGTCCCGTCCTCGCCCTCCGGAATGGCGCTTTCGCTGGCGTACGACTTCAGGCTGGTGCCGTTGAGGAAGAGCGGAGCCGACTCGGACAGCCCGTGATAGACGACCGAGTACGAGCGCGCCGTGGGTGCGCCCGAGAACGTCCCCTGGGCCGCGCCGATCAGGACCCCCAGATCCTCGTGCACGTAGCGCAGGTTGGTGGTGCGCAGCTCGTTCTTGGTTCGGTACTTCTCGCTCACCCCGTCGTCTTCGTAGAGCACGAACGAGCCGTCGGCACCCGCGTACACGTGCACCCGCAAGACGTCCTTGGGGATGAAGAAGGTCGACTTCGCGAAGGGCGCCATGGGAATGACCGCGCCTTCCCTGACGAACGCCGGGACCACGCCGGTGGCCGCGCTGATGCTCTCGGTCTTGTCGCCGGCGTATTTCTTGTCGTCCCAGAAGTAGTACCAGTTGCCCTTGGGCAACCACACCGACACGTTGTTGCCGCCGTCGCTGCAGTTGGGCGCCACCAGCATCTCCCGCCCCCAGTAGTACTGCATCTCCTTCTGCCAGGCGGTCTCGTTGTCCTTGTCTTCCAGGAACATCGAGCGCGCCATGGGCACGCCCGTGGCCTGTGCGATGTGCGCGTAGGAATAGATGTACGGCATCATTTCGTAGCGCGTGGTGATGTAGGTCTTGGCGGTGGCCTGGCAGGTGGCGTTGCGCTGCAAGGGCCAGCGACGGTGCGAAGGACCATGCGGCTTCCAGATGGGGGTGAAGCTGCCGAACCCCATGTCCCACTGTCGGTAGAGGTTGTCCTCGGTGACCGTCACCTCCAGGTGGCCGCCGGCGTCGTGGTTGAAGTAGGGGAAGCCCGAGATCCCCGCCGACTGCATGGCCTTCACCTGATAGGCCATGTCGCCCCAGTTGCTGTTGATGTCGCCGCCCCAGTACGAGCTGAAGCGTTGCGCGCCCGCGGTGATACCGCGGCTCCAGAAGTAGGGGCGCTTGGCCTCGCCGATGCCCACGTCCCAGCCTTCCTGCACGCAGGTCTTGAGCAGGTTGAAGTGGTAGTTGATGGACTCCTCGGCCCAACGCTTGCCGCTGGACAGGGTCGTGGAATGGGCATGGTCCGGGTAGTCGAACTCATCCAGCCAGATGGCGTCGCCGGGAAACTTCAGCGCCGGATCCAGGGACTTGGTGAAGAACAGGTTCCACAGCCATTTCCTGGTGGCTTCCTTGGTGAAATCGGGGCACGCCTTGCTGCCCGGAATCCCGTACTGGCTGTCGTTCCACCCCGGGGTGATGGAGAGCCCCGGACGGTTGAGATCCAGGGTCACGGTCACGCCGTTCTCGTCACACCACTTCTTGTAGGCCGCGGGATCGGGGTAGCGGTCCTTGCGCCACGCGAACCACGAATTCTGCTGACCCGAGGTGGCCTCGTTCGACTCGCGCCAGGCGTTGTCGTTGACCTGGTGGTCGAAGGCGTAGCCGGCGGCGCGGTGTTCGGTGATCATCTTCTTCCACCAGGCCTCGCCGTTGTTGCCGGGATCCGACTTGTCGGAAAGGTTCAACCCGAACTGCGATCGCTGCGGCAGGCGCGGCCGACCGGTGAGCTGGGTGTAGCGATCCACCACCTGGGTCAAGGCCGGGCCCGCGATGAAGAAGTAGTCCATCTGGCCGCCGTAGCCCTCGCCGTCGATGGTCAGGGTGTAGGTGCTGCTTTGCCCCAGGTTGATGGTGTGGGTGAAGGTGGTATTGAGCAGGACGCCATAACCCTTGGAAGAAATGTAGTACGGCACCACGGCCGCGCCCTCGCTACCCTTGCTGACCTTCAGGCTGGTCCCCCGCCGATCGAGCTTGGGGACGCGCCCGTAGGCTTCGTGACCGAGACCGGCGAAGTGCTCGCCGCTGGCATAGGCGAAGTCGACCTTGGCCGTGTTGCCGCTCCAACTCGTGCCGCCCTTCTCGCTCAGCACGGGCTCGCTTTGCCCCTTGAGGGAGAAGGTGATGCGCATGGGTTGCTTGGCGACCGACAGGGACACGCCGTCCGCGGCGGCGGTGGACAGGGTCAGGGCCGAGGTGCCGTCCGACGCCTCCAGGCTGCCCTTCCAGTCATGCCTTTCCACGATCTCGTAACGAGTGTCAGCGTAGAAGGCCTCACCCTTCTTGGCGACCTGGACGCGGACGATGTAGTCGCCGTAGGGGGTGATGCGCAGGCTTTCGCCCGTGGCCCCGGTGACCACCACGCTGCGACCAGACGCGGCGTGCGAGGCGTAATTGCCAACCTGCGTCTGCGCCTGCGAAGGGCGCGTCGGCAGCAGCAGATAGAACGTGATGAAGAGGGCAAGCGGAGTGAACAATCGACGATTCATTTTTCCCTCGAGCTGATGGTGGGCGGCCCTGTTTGCACAGGTCCGGCTATCCATTCCCACCGAGGGGCGCCTTGATCACGAGAACCGCGTCGACAGCGTCAGGCACGCGCGTCGCTGACCGCCCGGCGCGACAGCCGCCTGCGGCGAGATCCAGGAGCTACAGCAGTCCGTAGACGAGCCCCGCCAGCACGGAGAAAACCAACAGAAAGACGACGTAGCCCACGACGAAGAGCGGCCGCAGGATGGTGGCCATGGCCATGAGCGGAGCCACGCGCGTCGCGGGACCGGCCACCAGGAAGGCCAAAGCCGCGCCCCCCAACATCCCTTGATCCAGCATCGCGCGCACCAAGGGAATGACCCCGCCCCCGCAGGCGTAGAGCGGCACCCCCAACAGCGCGGCAAGCAAGATCTGATACCACCCGCCGCCGCCGAACAGGGCGACGATCCAACGGCCCGGAACGAGCACCTCGATGATCGCGCCCAGGACGATGCCCAAGACCACATAGAGGCCGACAAAGCGCAGCGTCCTCAGGTTGCGTTTGACGAATGACCAGGGGGTGAAGCGCGTGCGTGGCTTGACCGGTTGGTCATCCTGGCGAACCGCTGGCCGCAACGAGAAGCGCGTGGGCAACGCTTGGGTAATGGCCCCGAACAACAACCCAAAGATCAAGACCGCGCCAAGACGAGCCACCGTCACCTTGGGCCCCAGGCCCCCCCAGGTGACGAGCATGAGCTGCGGGTTCATCAGGGACGAGGCCGACAAGAAGGCGGCCATGGGCGCCACGGGTACGCCGGCGCGCAAGAGCTGCAGCACGACGGGCACGGTTCCATAGGTACATAGGGGCGAAACCATGCCCAGGATGGTGGCCAAGGGGATCGCGATGGCCGGGTGCGTCCGACAAGCCCGCTCCAGCCATTGGGCGACCGAGGTGTAGTACAAGGCCTCGCCGGTCAGGACGCCCACAAAGACGTAGGGCAGCAACTGCCAGGCTTCCCGCATCGACAGACGGAGTATCTCGGTGAGCGTGAACATCTAATGGCGCGGCGGGATAACCAAGTCTGGCAAGTACGTCTTGCCAAGCCAGGCGAAAGTGTATTAGCTCACGCCACTTTTGCGACAAGGATCAAAAATGAAACGAAGTACGCTCCTCTCGGTTGCCGTCCTGCTCGCCGGCACAGCCGCCTGCTCCAAGACACAACCGTCTTCCCCCTCGCCGACGACCGAAGAGTCCAAGACACAGCGACTCGAGAGCGGGCGCCAGATCAACGTGCCGTCGCGTTCGCCGCAGGGCCCGGCCACCGTCGCCATCATCCGCGACAACAACATCAACTACAGCACCATGGTGTCCCAGGCGCTGGAGGCCGCGCTGGGTCCAGGGGGCATCGCCAACCTGGTCCACAGCGGCACCACCGTGCTCATCAAGCCCAACCTGGTCTACGACCAGGCCACCGCGGTCACCGACTGGCGGGTGGTCAAGGCCTTGGTCGATCAGATCAAGGCGGTCAACGGCGGTGCCAGCATCACCATCGCCGACGGCAGCGCCTCGCAGAACGTCTTCACCATCATGAACGCGCGAGGTTTCACCGCCGCCAATTTCCCCGGCGTCACCTTCGCCAACTACAACGACAACACCACCAACCCGACCGATACCTACGTCCTGGCTGACAGTCGGACGGGGGCCAGCAAGCAGCTCCCCAACCTGGTCGCCAACGCCGATGTCTACATCGACATGCCCAAGATGAAGACCCACTACCACGCGGGCTTCACCGGCGCGCTCAAGAACCTGGGCATCGGCAGCGGCCCCCTGCCCTTGTGGCAGTCCCCGGGCGGAAGCGCCAAGGCCGGCCTGCACCACGACATCCGCAGCGAAATCGTGGATCACGTGGCCTGCCGTGTGCCGGATCTGAGCCTCATGGATGCCATCCAGGCCATGGAGGGCCAGGGCCCCATCGGCGGCACCACGGTCAACCTGAACATGGTCTTGGCCAGCAGGGATCCGGTCGCGCTCGACGCCGTGTCCTCCACCATCATGGGTATCCCGCCCACCCTCATCACCCATATGGTCCTGGCTGCCAACGAGAACCTCGGCGTCATGGACCTCGACAACATCACGGTCACCGGCAACATCACCCTGGCGCAGGCCTCGGCCATCCGCACCTTCGTGCGCGCCAACCCTGGCGATCCCCAGGGACCCAACGAGCCTGGCATCATCCCCTACCGCGCCACCACCGTGATGCGCACCGCTCCGGCGTCCATGACCATCGACGGCGAGCTCAGCGAATGGGGCTACGCCAACAAGGTCACCGTCGATAGCAGCGCCCAAGTCAAGGGCAGCGGCTCGGGTTGGGGCGGGGTCGCCGACGGCAGCGCCGTGGCCCAGTTGCTCTACGACACCAGCAACCTCTACCTGGCGGTCACGGTGAAGGACGCCAACAAGCTGGTCAACTCGGGCACCGGCTCGGCCATCGTCAACGGCGACGGCATCGAGCTGTACCTCAGCACCTTCGAAGAACAGTACAAGACCAGCCGCACCGCCACGTACGGCTCGGCCACCGACTATCGCCTGGCCATCAGCTACGCCGCCGCCCCGCAGGCTTACATGCTGTCGCACAGCCGGGTCCTGACCGGCGCGGTGTTCAGCACGATCGACACCTCGGACGGCTACATCATCGAGGCCATGATCCCGTGGAGCAACTTCGGCAGTCCGTCGGTCGCGCGCGCCGCCCTGGCCGACGGCTTCGTCGAGTATCGCCAGATGGGCCTGAACCTGGCCCTCAACGACGCCGATGCCTCGCCCTCCACCGTCGAGCACAAGCTCATCTGGAACAACGCCAAGGACAGCGACATCGAGACCAACCCCATCAAGACGGGTATGTCGTATTTGGATCCTCCGGGCGGCAAGTACCCGCCCCTGTACTTCACCCTCACCACCTCGGCCACCGGCGGCACCATCACGGTGGAGCCGAACCAGTCGAGCTACGCCGCCGGCACCGTGGTCACCCTGACCGCCACGCCCGACGACGAGGCGGTTCCTTTCTCCGGTTGGAGCGGCAGTGCCTCGGGGACCCAGAACCCCCTGACCATCACCATGGATGGCAAGAAGACCATCACGGCGAATTGCGGAGCCCCGCCGGTGCTGACCTCCATCCAGGTCTCTCCCGCCGACACGTCCATCAACATCGGTGCAACCCAGCAGTTCTCGGCCATTGGCTACGATCAGAACGCCGACCCGATCTCGCCACAGCCGGTCTTCACCTGGACGGTCAACGGCGGCGGCACCATCAGCTCGGCCGGCCTGTTCACGGCGGGTAGCAGCGCGGGCGGCCCCCACACCGTCACCGCCACCAGTGCGGGGATCAGTGGCACGGCCAGCATCACCATCAACTCGACACCCACGCCCGTCTACCGCATCAACTGCGGCAGCACCAGCGCCGCGGCGCCCTTCGCGGTCGATCAATACGCCAGCGGCGGCACCCAGCGCACGGTCACCAACGCCATCACCGTTTCCGGCGTGACCGATCCGGCGCCCACCGCCGTCTACCAGAGCGAGCGCTACGGCAACAGCACCTACACCTTCCCGGGCCTGACCGCCGGCAGCAGCCACACCGTGCGCCTGCACTTCGCCGAGCTGTACCAGACCGCCACTGGCAAGCGCGTGTTCCATGTGGACATCAACGGCACGCGCGTGCTGACCAGCTTCGATATCTACGCCGCCGCCGGTGGCAACTACCGTGCCCTGGTGCGCGAGTTCACCACCAACGCGAACGCATCGGGACAGATCGTGATTCAGTTCACCACGGTCACCGACAACGCCAGCATCACGGGCATCGAGATCCTGACCGCGATCCCCAACAACCCGCCCAGCATCGTCACGGCGGCCGCGGCCTCGCCCAACCCGGTCACCGGCACCAGCACCGCGCTGTCCGCCCTGGGGGAGGACGACGGAGGCGAGGCCGGCCTGACCTACACCTGGGCCACCACCGGCACCCCGCCGGCCGCGGTCACCTTCAGCGCCAACGGGAGCAACGCCGCCAAGGACACCACCGCCACCTTCACCAAGGCGGGGACCTACGCGCTGCAGGTCACGGTCGCCGACGGGCCGGGCCTCATGGCCACCAGCACGCTCTCGGTCAACGTGGACCAGACCCTGACCAGCGTTGTGGTGGCGCCCTCGACGGCGACCCTCAACGTCTCGGGCACGCAACAGTTCACGGCCACGGCGCGTGACCAGTTCGCCGCCAGCCTGACCAGCCAACCCACCTTCACCTGGGCGGTGAGCGGCGGCGGCACCGTCAGCGCGACTGGCCTCTTCACGGCGGGCGGCAGCGCGGGCGGGCCCTACACCGTCACGGCCAGCGCGGGCGGACTCAGCGGCACGGCCAGCGTCACCGTCAGCTCGACACCCGCGGCGATCTACCGCATCAACTGCGGCAGCACGGGTGCCGCGTCCCCCTTCACGGCCGATCAGTACGCCAGCGGTGGCACCCAGCGCACCGTCTCCAACGCCATCAACACCACCGGCGTCACCGACCCTGCGCCCACGGCCGTCTATCAAAGCGAGCGTTACGGCAACAGCACCTACACCTTCCCGGGCCTGACCGCCGGTAACAGCTACATCGTGCGCCTGCACTTCGCCGAGCTGTACCAAACCGCCACCGGAAAGCGCGTGTTCCACGTGAACATCAACAGCACCCGCGTGTTGTCGAACTTCGACATCTACGCGGCGGCGGGCGGCAACTACCGCGCCCTGGTGCGCGAGTTCACCGCCACGGCCAACGCCTCCGGACAGATCGTGGTTCAGTTCACCACGGTCACCGACAACGCCAGCATCACGGGCATCGAGATCCTGGCCTCCACGCCCAACAGCGCGCCCAGCATCGTGTCCGCGGCGGCCGCCTCGCCCAACCCGGTCACCGGCACCAGCACGGTCCTGTCCGCCCTGGGCGATGACGACGGCGGCGAAGCCGGCCTGACCTACACCTGGGCCACCACCGGCACCCCGCCCGCCCCGGTCGTCTTCAGCGCCAACGGCACCAACGCCGCCAAGGCCACCACCGCCACCTTCACCAAGGCCGGCACGTACGCCCTGCAGGTGACGGTCACGGACGGCCCCGGGCTCACCGCCACCAGCACGCTCTCGGTCGCGGTGAACTCGACGTTCACCAGCATCCTGGTGTCGCCGGCCAGCTCGAGCATCAACACCTCCGCCACCCAGGCTTTCACGGCCACGGCGCGCGACCAATTCGCCACCGACCTCGCCACCCAGCCCACCTTCACCTGGGCGGTCAGCGGCGGTGGCACCATCAGCTCGGCCGGCTTGTTCACCGCCGGCAGCAGCGCCGGTGGTCCCTACACCGTGACGGCCACCAGCGGCACCATCAGCGGCACGGCCAGCGTCACCGTGAACGAAGTCAACACGGCCCCGACCATCGCCGTGCCGGCGGCGGCCGCACCCAACCCGGTCGCCGGCAACGCCACCGCACTGTCCGTCCTGGGCGCCGACAACGGCGGCGAAGCCAACCTGACCTACACCTGGGCCACCGCCGGCACCCCGCCCGCCGCGGTCACCTTCAGCGCCAACGGCAGCAACGCCGCCAAGAGCACCGTCGCCAGCTTCACCAAGGCCGGCACCTACAACCTGCTGGTCACCGTGAAGGATGGCCCTGGCCTCACCGTCACCAGCGCGGTCGCGGTCACGGTCAACCAGACCCTGACCAACATCTTGATCTCTCCGACCACGGCGACGGTGAACACCGCAGCCTCTCGGCAATTCACGGCCACGGCGCTCGATCAGTTCGCCGCCAGCCTGATCGTGCAACCGACCTTCACCTGGACGGTGAGCGGCGGCGGCACCATCGGCGCGGACGGCCTGTTCACCGCGGGCACCAGCGCGGGCGGTCCCTACACCGTCACCGTGGCCAGCGGCGAGGTCAGCGCCAACGCCAGCGTCACCGTGACCGAGCTCAACACCGCCCCGACCATCGCCACGCCGGCGGCGGCCACGCCCAGCCCGGTCACCGGCTCCACCACCGCGCTGTCCGTCCTGGGCGCTGACAACGGCGGCGAGGCCAGCCTGACCTACACCTGGGCCACCACCGGCACCCCGCCGGCTGCCGTCACGTTCAGCGCCAACGGCACCAACGCCGCCAAGAACACCACCGCCACCTTCACCAAGGCCGGCAGCTACACCTTCCAGGTCACGGTCAAGGACGCCCCCGGACTCACCGTCACGAGCTCGATCGCGGTCACGGTCAGCCAGACCCTGACCAGCATCGTCGTGTCGCCGACCACCGCCACGGTGAATACCGGCGCCACCCAGACCTTCACGGCCACGGCGCGCGACCAGTTCGCCACCAACCTGACCACGCCCCCGACCTTCACCTGGACGGTGAGCGGCGGCGGCACCATCAGCTCGGCCGGTGTCTTCACCGCGGGCAGCACCGCCGGCGGCCCCTACACCGTTACCGCGGCCAGCGGCGGCAAGAGCGGCACCGCCAGCGTCACCGTGTCGGGCGGCACCACCCCGTGCGCCGGCCTGTGCACCGGCCCGGTGGTCTTCACCAGCAACAACTATCAGTCGGGCAACCTGGGCACCGGCGCCACCTGCCACCAGACCACCGCCAACCTGTACGGCGGCAACTGCAGCAACATCGGAAGCCGCACCCTCAAGGTCAACGGCACGACCATGAGCTGCAACGGCTGGTCCCTGCCCGCCAAGCGCAACGGCGGCTACTGCATCCAGGTGACGGCGGGAACCCCCAGCTACACCTCCTTCGCCACCTGGTAGCGGCTGGCGGGAAGTGGCGAGCGGCTATCCCCTAGTCAGTATGGAACGACCGGCTCCGGTTCGCAGATAGCGTGGGTTACGCTGCGGACCGGAAAAGGGCGGGGGCGTTCCATATCAGAGCACCGAACGGTTTGAATCGGTCGTGAAATCGCGGATCTGCGTTGCATCCCTTCGTTGCTCGTCGGTCAGACAGGTCGACTATCTTCCCTCCTCGCGCCTCGGGCTGCTCGCATCTCCGCAATTTCACTCGGTCTTCAAACCGTTCGGTGCTCTAGCCGCCCGCCACCCGGCCTGGACGCCCGGCTATCGTTCGTAAGGCCCCAGGTCCACCGGGCTTTTGCGGTCGGCGCCCGTGCGGTCGCTGGGCACCTCGGGCAGCAGGTTGCCCTTGTCCAACCAGGGCGCGCTGGCCGTGGGGGCGAAGCCGCTCGCGTCGCGCTTCATGGTGGTGGGGAAGGCCGTGAACCACGCGGCGTCGAAGTTGGTCAGGCGATGCTCGGAGGCGTTGGGCACATAGGCGGCGGCGCCGTCATCGGAGCCGAAGGCGCCCGAGATCCAGGCGTTGTGTTCGAAGGTGTTGGCCGCCACCGTGCTGGAATCGGTGGCCAGGAGCTGACCATTGGCATGGGCCGCCACCGTGGAGCCGCTGATGCTGACCGCCACCACCACGTTGTTCTTGAACTGGTTGCCCGTCGAGCTGTTGATGATCCCGATGGCCTGCTGATCGGCCACATGGGTGACGAACAGATTGTGCATGACCAGGTTGTTCGACGATCCCAGCTTGGGATTGGAGGTCTCCTGCCAGAAGCTGGCGCCGTGCTTGGCGGGCAAGGCGAAGATGTTGTTCTTGATGGTGCTGTTGCGGACCGAGGTGAAATTGGCCCCTTGCGCCTGGCTGTGGTGGAAGAAGTTCGAATCGATCAGCATGTAGTCCGAGGCGCCGCGACCGCCGGTGGTGTGAGTCCCCGCCACCGCATCGCACTCTGCGCTGTTGGCGGCGATCCCTTCGTCCTCGCAGGTGGACAGGGGATCGGCGTTGATCTGGAAGTCCGATGAAACGGTGTTGAACGTCTCGTTCCAGCGGGCGATGTTCCAGTCGCTGCCGTTGCTCAGATAGATGCCATGGCCGTCGCCGCTGCCCGGGTCGTAGCCGGTGCAGCTTTCGATGACGAACCAGTCCGACTGCCCGGTGAAGAAGGGATCCTTGTTTTGCCCGTGCCCGACGTTGCGCAGGACCGCCACGCCTCTCTGGTGTTGGTTGGCGGCGTAGCCGGCGCCCACCGAGCGCACACCATAGTCGCCGCCCACCATCTCGAAGCCCTCCACGGCCACGTAGTCGGCGGCCTCCAGGTTGAAGCAGCTCTTGCGCCCGCTCGCGCAGCAGTTGATGACCGCGCCGATCGAGCCGTCGGCCTTGCGCTCGCCGGTCAGCACGATGGGGCTGTCGTAGGTGCCGCTGCGATCCGAATCGAGCTCGTAACAGCCCGAGTAGGTGCCCGCGGTGAACACGATCATCTGTCCCGCCTGCACCGAGGCCAGCGCGCTGGACACGCTGGCGGCGTCGCCGCGCGAGGTGCCCTTGCCCGTGCCGGCCGGGCTCACGTACACGGTCTTGCTGGGCTGCCAGGCGCAATCGGTGTAGTAGCGGTTGAACTTCTCGGCGAAGGTGAAGTACTTCCCCCCGCGCCCGACCACGGGCGCGCAGGTGGAGGAATGAGAGCCACCGTCGTTGACGGCGATGCCCGCGTCGGGTTGGGCGCTCGTGCCTCCGGACGGGCTGGCGTCCGCGCCTGCGGAGCCCGCCAGCCCCGCGTCCGGCCGGACGGTGTTGCCGCCGCTGCGGCCTCCGCTGGCAAGCGAGGCCCCGCCCGAGCGGCCCACGCTCGCGCCGCCCGTGGCACGGCCCGCGGACGCACCTACGCTCGCGCCCCCCGTGGCACGGCCCCCGGCCGTCGAGGTGATGCGGGTGCCTCCCACCGCCAAGCCGCCGCTGGCCGTGGTCCCACCGACAGCCGGCGAGTCCGCGATGCCGCCATCCAGGGTCGCGGGCTTGCTGCCTCCAATGGCTCCGTCCATGGCCAAGCTGCCGCCGCTGGCTCTTGCCGTACTGGTGCTCTGTTCCTGTCTCCCACCTTGCCCGCCGTCAGCGCTGCTCAGGCTGGAGGTCGTGGCCCCGCACCCCACCAAGGTGGTCGATCCGATGAAGAGGGTCGTCGCGAACAGTTTGCGCATTTGCATGAGCGGAAATCGTAGGCAACAACGCGGACCGCAGGAATCCCTAAAACGCGGACGCGAAGGGACACCGCAGACAACCTGTGACAGCGTCGAGAGCCTGCACCGAGCTCACGGAGCGGGCCGGCAACGCGGGCGGCAATTCCGCTCAATCCTTGGTGTTTTCGGGTACTCTCTGGGGGCCCGTGGCTTCCCCCCTCCGACGACGCATCCTCAAAATCAGCGCCATCGTCCTGGCCAGCTTGCTTGGTCTGGTCGGCCTGGCGATTGGGGGAGCCATCGTCTTTCTGCAGGGCGATCGCATGGGCGCGTTCGTGACCTCGCTGGTGCCCGAGATGCGCGGCAAGCTGGAGTTTCGCTCCATCCGTTGGCCGGCGCGCCTGCTGTTCGACATCCTGGCCAAGCGCCCCACCCCGCTGGTCGTGGAGGGGGTGAAGTTCTACGACCCGGAAGGCAGCGTGGTGCTGGATGTGCCGCACCTGACCGTGGGGCTGGAGCTGCGCCAGCTCATCGACGGCGGGGGCCTCTTCATGCACGACCTGGACGTTGGCCCGAACTCCTACTGGCGTTTCGGGCGCATGCAGAAGACCAAGAGGGGCATCGGCTTCCTCGAGGTCTTCAAAGCCAAGAAACGGGGCCGGCCCTCGCCGCCCAAGCCCCCCGGCGCGCCCAAGGACAAGGGGTTCGTGGTGCGCATCTACAACGCCCAGCTCAACGGACTGCGCGTGGTCTTCGACTTCCCCCATGTGTGGGGCTTCGACCTGCGCGACGTGCACGCGCCTGCCTGGCTGCACGTGGAAGACGACTTCGTCGGCTGGGAGGCGGTCGGCCTGGAGGCGCGCGCCGGCGGCTTTCTGACCGTACTCGACCACGTGTTGCCCTTCGACAGCGTCAAGGTGAAGCAGGTCGCCACCCTGCGTGAGTACGCCGACGACATCTTCCTGGATCTGACCGAGGGCAAGACCGGCCGCTCCACCCTGGTGGGCAAGGGCTTCTTCAACGGCATCTACGCCGACGATTCGGTGTCCGCCATCCACATGCACACCGAATTCCACGACGCGCCCGACGCGCTCACCGCCGTGCTCGAGCCCCTGAACATCCCGGGGCTGCGCCTGGGGGGCGACCAGGCCCACGTCAACACCGACCTCATGGGCCCCTACGTCAGCATCGCCATCACCACCGACATCGGCGGGTTGGACGTCAGCTACGACCAGTACACGGCCCAAAACCTGGTGCTGCGCGCCGGGCTGCAGTTCGATCCCAAGTCCAAGGCGTCCGCACCCAACACCAAGGTGGAAGAGCTCTCCTTCTCGCCGCCGGGAGGGGGCCGCGTGCTCACCAAGCTGGATCTCGCGGTCCCCAAGCTGCAGACCCACATCAAGTTCGACCGCTTCAACGTGGACAGCTACCTGCCGGCCAGCCTGCGCCCCCTGGCCGCCGGCCAGCTACACGGTCAGCTCAGCGCGGGCGTGGATTTCGACGAGCGCATGTCCGCGGTCAAGCAGGGGCGCCTTCACAGCCTGGCCCTCACCCTCGACCGCACCGGCAAGGCCAAGAACCTGCCACGCAGCGTGCGCCTCAGCGGTCAAGCCACGGCCTCGCCCGAGCAGGCCAGCACCTCCGGTCTGCGCGTCGACATTCCCGGGGCCGGCGTCGAGGTGAAAGGCAAGGTCGAGTTCGGCAAGGGCCTGCTGGCCCTGGGCCTGCGCATGGCCACCACCAACTTGCCGCAGTTGCTCTCCAGTTTGGGCGTGCCGCCGCTGGCGCAATCGGCCTCACTGGACGTCGATGTCTCCGGCACCATGACCGAACCGCGCGCCAATGGGCAGCTTCGGGTCAAGGACATTGGCGGCAAGGATGGCATCCCCTCGGTTCCTTCGTTCGAGACCAAGTTTCGCTTACACAACGGCACCCTGCAGGTCGAGGGACTCGATGCCCAGGTCGCGGCCGGCTCGCTCTCGGGCAGCGGCTCGCTGAAGCTGTTCGAAAAATCCGTTCAGAACATGCTGCGCTCGCCGAGCCTGCAGTTCCGCCTGGACGGCCACGACATCGATCTGCAGACCCTGGTGGCGGGCGGCCTGGTGAGCGGCAAGCTGGCCTTCGAGGTCACCGCCCAGGGCTCGCTGGCCAAGCCCAAGGTTCGCTTCAAGATGCCCCCGGGGGTCACGGTTCACGTGCTGGGGCAGACCTGGCAGGTGGGCGGCATCGACGCCGAGGTGGACAAGGACGGACTGGCTCTGCGCCTGCTGCAGGTCAGCGGCAAGGGCGGCGGCGACATTCAGATCGAGGGCCACATGCGCTTTGCGCCCAAGACCCTGCCCATGGAATGGCGTCTGCGCATCACCGACCTGCCGGTCGAGGCCATCCTGGCCGCGGCCCAGGTGGACGTGCCGGCCACCGGCAAGCTGACCATCGATCTCCGCCTGACCGGCACCAGCAAGGCCCCCCTCATCAGCGGCAGAATCGATCTCAAGGGTGCCCACGCCATGGGGGTGGACCTGGGCGACGCCATGCTGCAGTTGACGGCGATGGACTCGGGCGTGGGCCTGCAGGGCAATCTCTTCGGGCGCTTCGATGTGCAGGGCACGGCCAAGTTGGCCCCCGACGGTCTGCACGCCCAGGGCCGCCTGAGCTTCGCCAACCTGAAGTTGGAGGAATGGGGACGTCAGTTGGCCGGCACGCCCGAGCTGGAGGACGTGGCCAAGCAGCTCAAGGACCTCGATCTGCAATCCGCGCTGTCGGGCCAGGTCGAGGTGGCGCTGGAACCCGGTAAGCCGCCCCTCATTCACGCGCGATTGACCGAGCTGGCCTCCAGCATCCGCCAGGAAGTGAGCGAGCCCGGCGGTCAGATCAGCGTCCAGCGCTTGGGCGTGAAGAATGACGGCGAGCTGCGCGTGTCGATGGCCGGCGACCACATCACCCTGGACCAGTTCTACCTCAGCGCCGAGGCCGGCAAGTTCTGCGTACAAGGCGGACTGGACGGCCAAGCCCTGAACGCCAAGCTGTTGGGCGCGCTGGATCTCGAGCTACTGCAGCCCCTGGTGCGCAAGAAACTGGAGAGGATGGGCGGCGCCATCAACCTGGAGGTGATGGTGGGCGGTACGCTCGGCAAGCCTCTCATTGACGGCAAGCTGGCCATCTCGCGCCCGGTGACGGTCCTGCCCGTGGGCTTCGACTCCCCTATCTTCATCCCGTCAGGCGTCGTGCATCTGCGCTCGGACGCGCTCGAGCTCAAGGGCCTCGCGCTGGCCGCGGGCGGCGCTCTCCTCAAGTTGGACGGACGCGCCAGCCTGGGCCCCAACTTCACGCCCAAGGATCTGGACGTCCAGGTCAACGGCGAGATCAGCGCCACCATCCTCGAGACCCTGGCCCCCGACGTGGCCAGCGACGTCACTGGTCGCGCGCGCGTCGACGCCAAACTGACCGGCACGCTCGATGATCCCAAGATCGCGGCGCGCATCGAGCTCGGCGAAATCCAGATGCGTCTGCGCGGCATGAGCAACCAGATCGCGGTGGAGAGCGGCACCATCGAACTGACCAGCAAGGAAGCCCTGCTGCGCGATGTGAAGGTGCGCATCAACGACGAGGGACGCCTGCTCATCGGCGCCTCGCGCACGCGGCCCGGCCGGCTGCGCATCGTCAGCTTGCGGCCCGAGCTGGTGCTGGGCAAGGTCGAGCTGCCCCTGACGGGCGAACGTCTGAGCTACCGCTCGAGCGGCATGCAGATCGACGACCTCGCCTTCACGCTGAACCTGAGCGGCGATCTGCAGGACAAGTCGCTGAGCATGGTCGGTGACGTGCGTTTGGTGTCGGGACGCTACGTGCAGGACTTCAACGTGCGCAACCTGATGATCAGCGCGCGCATCAACGAGTCCGACTCGCGCTCGTTCTGGGAAGACTCGCCGCTGCTCGAGGATCTGAAGCTCGACCTGCGTGTGCGCACCCTGGGCGATGGCTTCATCGTGCAGAACAACCTGGCGCCCGAGATCTTCCTGCAGGTCGATCTGCGCGTGGGCGGCACCCTTTCGTCCCCCACCCTGGCCGGTGACGTGCGGCCCACCGAGGGACGTTTCCACATCATCGGCTTGCGTGGCGACTTCGAGTTGGTCGCCAACGTGAACCACATCACCTTCGTGCCCACCAAATCGCTGGCCGCGGGGGATACGCCCGAGCTGAACCTGGAAGCCACCAACCAGATGACCGATGCCTTCGGCAACCAACACACGGTGCAGATGCGCATCTCGGGCCCCATCAGCCAGGCCACCATCGACCTGTCCACCACGCAGGGACTGGATCGCAACCAGACCTTGATGCTCCTGCTCTCGGGCCGCACCACCGAGACCACCAACCTGGTGGGCGGGAACT
>CAZHUY010000017.1:0-42960 GCA_964535465.1 uncultured Myxococcales bacterium | reverse complement strand
ATTTCAAGACCTGGGACCACCCCGATGGTGATGTGGCCGCCGCGGGGTGGGGCGGCGATCGCTTCTGGGTGTGGAAGCGCGCGGACCGGGACTTGCTCGTGTGGGTCACCCGCTGGGACAGCGACGGGGACGCCGACGAGTTCATCGAGGCCTATCTCGACACCCTGGAGGACCGCTTCCCAGCATCGAAGATCGAGGCCGCGGGAAGCAACGCATGGCGGGTGCGGCTTCCCGCGGGCCACTGGCTGCACGTGGCCCACCGAGGACGCGGCGTGGACATCATTCAGGGGGCGCGCCTGCACGAGATCGCCGGGATCACCGCTCTGCTCCCTCGGGTCCAGTAGCTCGCCGGAGCAAAACGGCGTAGTCTGCCTGGCCAACCATGCGCAACAGCAAATCTCTCTTCGTTCTCTCTCTTCTCTTGGGTATGGCGACCTTCGGCTGCAAGTCGGCGCCGTCGGCCGCTCCTCCGGCCACCCTGGCCGCGGTTGCCGCGCCTGTCATCAAGGTCGAGACCGAGCTCAAGCTTGCCCCCGCCGCGGCGGTTGGCGGCTCCGTGGGCATGAGCCTGGTGGTGGCCTCGCCCATGAAGTTGGTGGCCGACCTGGACACCCTGTCCAAGGACCTGCAATTGCCCATGGCCCTGGGGCAGTCCTTGCTCCCCTTGCTCACCAGTGGGGCAGGGCCGGGCGGCATGACCGTGAAACCCGAGGCGCTCGAGCGTCTGGACGCAACCCGTCCCTTGTCGGTGATCTGGCTGGTGCGCGATGCAAAGCAGCCGGTGGGTTGGTGCGCGGCCCTGGCTTTCAAGGACGAGAAGTTCGCCAAGCAGTCGCTGGAGACCCTGGGCACCGTGAAGGAAGAAATGGCGGGCGCCAAGCACCTGAAGACGCCCTCGGGCGAGATGGTCTGGGCGGCGGCGGCTCAGCGCCAGCTCGTGCTCTCCGATACGCTGGAGACCCTGTTGGCCGGTGGCACGTCGGCCATGGCGACCCAGACCACCCCCGTCTTGGGGCAGATGCTCTTCACCATCAACCCGGCCATCATGGCCAAGAGCACCGGCCGCTCGCTGGACGCGCTGTCGGCCGACCTGCTGGCCAAGATGCTGGTCGAGCTCGAGAAGGCCCAGCCCAACAAGAAACTGACCCCCGCTTCCAAGAAGCTGACCGAGGGCATGTTCAAGGCGCTGGCCCCGGCCTTGAGCCAGATCGCCGTGGGTCGTCTCAGCCTGGAATTCGGGAGCCAGAACGGCCTCTTGTTGCGGGCCGAGATGCAGCCGACCAAGGATTCTTCGCTGGGCGAGAAGCTCTCTCACGCTTCGCCCTACGCCTTTGATACGGCATTGCCGGTGCGCGGCGACGCCAGCATGGGCATGGCCTGGGGGGATATGAAGGTGTGGGCCACGGAGTGGGCGAACGTGCTGCAGGAGTCCTCGGCGTCCGGCAAGACCATGGCCAAGGAGGTGCGGGGGCTCATGGAATCGCTCAACGGCGGCTCCTGTGCGGTGGATCTGAAAAAGCCCGACCTGACGGCCATGTGCAGTCTGACCGTACGCCCGGGGGTGAAGTCGGCGCAGGTCCTCGACCAATACGTGAGCTTCGCGCGATCCTCGAACGAGTGGGAGGCGGAGCTGGAGGCGCGCAAGCCCGCGCCGCTGAAGATCAAACGTGGGGGCAAGGTGGTCGAAATCGACAAGACCGTCGAGCGCAAGAACCCACGTGAACAGGCCATCATGAAGGCGCTGTTCGGCGGGTCCGTCATTCGCATGGCGCTGGAAGCGCGGAACGATCGGATCATCTTGGCCATGGGCGGCAAGCCGCGTCAGGTGCTCAAGGAATACGGGAAGGTCAGTGCGGGGGCCGAGGGCGCCCCCATTTTCAAGCGCGCCCTGCTGGACAGCGCGGGGGCTGATTTCATGGGGTTCGCCGATGTGATGGCGTTGTTCAACCGGATTCTCGGGGCCGCCAAGGATGCCGCCGGCCCCCAGGTGGGGATGATGATGGCGGCCGTTCCCGGACTGGCTGACCTGCGCGCTCCCTTGGTCATGTCGGGCAGCGCGGGCCGCATTCCTGCTTTGGAGCTGCAGATCCCCTTCGGCACCCTGCAGAACGTGGCCCGGGTGGTCAGCGGTTTCATGGGACAGATGGGATCAACATCCGCCAAATAGTTGTTGGCGAAACATGGAAGAGATCCGCTAGAGTTAATTCACGATGAAACATCTCGCGGTTCTTCTCGCAACCTTCTTCGCGTTCGGTGGATTGCCGGTGCTCGCCAGCGCGGCGCCGTCCGATGCGGCCCGTGCCTCGTCGACGGCTGATTCCGCCTGTCGAGCCAAGAAGAAGGCCAAGAAAGAGACCGCCGAGAACAAGGGCAAGAAGAAGAAGAACGACAAGAAGCCCTACGGCTTCGAGTTGTAGCCTGTCATGGCGGCCAGGCCGCCTCGCTTCCCATCGTGTCTGTCTCATCCAAGTACGCGCCCCTGCAGCCGTTTACGGCCGTGCCCGAGCGCGTGTTGGCGGGGGTGCGCGTGCTCGCCTCGGACATCGATGACACCATCACCGCGGAGGGCAAGCTGGGCGGGCGTACCGTCGACCTGATCGGCGAGCTTGGTCGCGCCGGTATCATCGTGGCCCTGGTGACCGGACGCTCGGCGGGCTGGGCCCAGGCCCTCGCTGGCTATCTGGCAGGGGTTCACGTGGCCATAGGCGAGAACGGCCTGGTGTGTTTCGACAATCAGGGCAAGCGCAAGGATCTGGGTCCGCCGCCCGGCACGGACTTCTTGCCGGCATTGGCCGAGCAGACCGAGCGGGTGAGGCAGGCCTTCTCCCTGACGCGCACCGATGACGACGACTTTCGCCTCTTCGAGCGGACCTTCGTGCGGCCCGCAGGCTTCGATGCAGCCACCTTGCGTCGTTGCCAGGAGTCGATGGCCCCCGGCTTCGAGGTCATCGCCAGCTCGATCCACATCCATGTACGTCCATCGGGGTGGGACAAGGCGGACGGCTTGCTGGCCGCGCTCGCTCCCATTCTTCCCGGCCTGACCGCCGGCGATCCTCGCGTCCTTTTCGTGGGGGACAGCAGCAACGACGCCCCCCTCTTCGCGCGTTTCCCCCAGACCAGCGTGGCTGTGCGCAACGTCGAGCGCTACCTCGACGAGCTGGGGCCCGACCATCCCGCCTTCATCACCCGCGGGAAGGCCGCCGCGGGTTTCGCCGAGGTCGCCGAGCGCTTGCTGGCCGTACGACGCGCAACGCCGTCGGCCTGCTAGCTCTCTGCCGTTATTCGCTTCACGGCCCTTGCAGGAAGGCACTTATATCGCTACGTTCGCCGTCGCAATCGTTCCGATTGCAGACCCCCTATATCTGGAGCTAACTCAATGGCGAAACTGACTGGAAAGGCCCTGGTTGCTCAGGGAGGCGGTCCCACCGCTGTCATCAATCAAAGCTTGGTCGGCGTGGTTCTCGAAGCCCGCAAGTTCCCGGAGATCACCAAGGTGTACGGCGCCCGTCACGGCGTGAGCGGCATCCTCAACGAGGACTTCATCGACCTGACCCAGGCCACCACGCACAACCTGGAAGAGGTGGCGCGCACCCCGGCTTCGGCGCTGGGCTCGACGCGCGACAAGCCCGACGAGGCCTACTGCCAGAAGATGTTCAAGATCATGCTGGCGCACGAGATCCGCTACTTCTTCTACATCGGCGGCAATGACTCGTCCGACACTTGCCGTATCGTCAACGAGCAGGCCAAGGCCGCCAACTACGAGCTGCGCACCGTGCACGTGCCCAAGACCATCGACAACGACTTGGTGGGCACCGACCACTGCCCGGGCTTCGGCTCGGCCGGCAAGTTCGTGGCGCAGGCCTTCGCAGGCGCCAACCAGGACAACCGCGCGCTGCCTGGCGTCTACATCGGGGTGGTCATGGGCCGTCACGCGGGCTTCCTGACCGCGGCTTCCGTGTTCGCCCGTAAGTTCCCGGATGATGGTCCGCACCTCATCTACCTGCCCGAAAGGCCTTTCAAGAGCGAGCAGTTCATCAAGGACGTGCAGACCGCCTACGACAAGCACGGCCGTTGCATCATCGCCGTCTCCGAGGGCATCAGTGGCCCCGATGGCCAGCCCATCGTGAGCTCGCTCAAGCCCTCCGTGGAGAAGGATGCTCACGGCAACGTGCAGCTCTCGGGCACCGGCGCCCTGGGCGATCTGCTGGCCGACCTCATCAAGGCCAAGACCAAGATCAAGCGCGTGCGCGCCGATACCCTCGGTTACCTGCAGCGCTCGTTCCTCGGCTGCATCAGCGAGAGCGATGCCAGCGAGGCGCGCGAGGTGGGGGAGAAGGCCGTGCAGTTCGCGGCCTGGCACAACATCGACGGCTCGGTGGCCATCAAGCGCGTGGGCGACTATGCGGTCGAGTACGAGATGTTGAAGCTGACCGACGTGGCGGCCAAGACCAAGCACATGGCGCCCGAATACATCAACGAGGCTGGCAACGATGTGACCGAGGCCTTCAAGGACTACGCCCGTCCCCTGGTGGGCGAAATGCCGGCCATGGGGCGCATCGCCGCGCCCTCCGTTCACAAGATCAAAGGCGAATAGCTAAACCCATAAGGAGCATCCAATGGCTGATTCACGCGTTTCCTACAAAGACATCGGCATCGTCAACACCAAGGCGATGTTCAAGGCCGCCATGGCGGGCAAGTTCGCCGTCCCGGCCTACAACTTCAACAACATGGAGCAGCTGCAGGCCATCGTCCTCGGCTGTGTGGAGTCCGACTCCCCCTTCATCCTCCAGGTCAGCTCGGGCGCGCGCAAGTACGCCGACCAGACCCTGCTGCGCTTCCTGGCTCAGGGCGCGCTGGAGATGATCCGCGCCAAGGGCAGCAAGCTCAATTTCTCCTTGCACCTGGATCACGGCGACACCTTCGAGCTGTGCAAGTCGTGCATCGACACGGGCTTCTCGTCCGTCATGATCGACGGGTCGCACCACCCGTTCGAGAAGAACATCGAGGAGACCCGCAAGGTGGTCGAGTACGCCCACAAGTACGACGTCACCGTCGAGGGCGAGCTGGGCGTGTTGGCCGGTATCGAGGACGACGTGGTGGCCGCCAAGTCGGTCTACACCCAGCCCGACGACGTGGAGAAGTTCGTCAAGGCCACGGGCGTGGACTCTCTCGCCATCTCCATCGGCACCTCGCACGGCGCGTACAAGTTCAAGCCCGCGCAGTGCACGCGCAACGCCGAGGGCATCCTCGAGCCCCCTCCACTGCGTTTCGACATTCTCGAGGAGATCGAGCGCCGCATCCCGGGCTTCCCCATCGTGTTGCACGGCTCGTCCTCGGTCGTCATGAAGTACGTCGACATGATCAACAAGAACGGCGGCAAGCTGGACGACGCGGTGGGTATCCCTGAGTCCCAGTTGCGCAAGGCGGCCTCCTCTGCGGTGTGCAAGATCAACATCGACTCCGATGGCCGCCTGGCCATGACCGCGATGATCCGCAAGGTCCTCGCCGAGAGTCCCAAGGAGTTCGACCCGCGTAAGTACCTGGGTCCGGCCCGCGAGGAGCTCAAGGCCATGATCATCGCGAAGAACCGCAACGTGCTCGGCTCTGCCGGCCACGGCAAGGAAATCTTCGGCTAGGTTCAAGCCCCATCTGATGAAGGCCTCTCTTCCGCGAGGAGGAGGGGCCTTTTTTTGACGGAGGGAGAGGGGATCCGTTCCTTCCTCTGTCTCTGTGCTCTCCGTGTCCTTGTATCTTACGGGGCTTGGTTCGCTCTCGCTCACAAGCCCCCGGTCCCCCCTCGCTCCGCCCAGCAAAGCTGGGCTACGCTCGCCCTTAAGAGCGAATGAGTGAGACAAAGCTCTGTGGTTAAATCCGTTCTGCTCACGTGCAATCCACGCAATCCCGCAAACAGGTCTTGGTGGTGGCCGCGCTCATCGAACGCGACGGCCAGATTTTGGTGACCCAACGACGGGCGGATCAGTCGTTGCCACTCTCCTGGGAATTCCCGGGTGGCAAGATCGAACCTGGCGAGTCGCCCCCTCAGGCCTTACGGCGTGAGATCGAAGAGGAGCTGGGGTGCTCGATCACGGTTGGAGAAGTGGAGGATGTGGTCTTCCATGCCTATGAAGACTTCGACCTCATCATGCCGGTCTACTGGGCGACGGTCAGGGCAGGAGAGCCCTGGGCTCGTCAGGTGGCGGCGTTGACCTGGCTCAAACGCGAAGACTTGACCTCGCTCGCGTTCGCGCCCGCGGACGTGCCCCTGGTCCATCATCTGGCCAGTGGCACGTCGAGGGGACGCTCGGGCTAGCCTTCGCCGGTTGCCGGCGGTGTGGGCGGTGTGGGCGGTTCCGAGGCTGGCGCTGTCGGTGCCGGGTGCGGATGACGAAGCGCCTCGCGTGCGGCATCGCGCGCGGCCGTGACCTGAGCCAGTTTGCAGGCCCCGCACAGGCTGGGGGCGGCCCAGTTGCCTAGGTGGGTTTGCAGTTGGCTCTCTGGTGGCCAGTAGATCGGGGTGCCGCACTGGACACACGGAATCTCCTGGGTCTTCCGGCCACCCAGGAACTCGGCGCAGGCCGAGCATCGCCGGTCGGGCGGCTGAGGCTCGCGGCGACGCTTGTTCCTCTTGTTCTTGCCGGGCTTGGGCTTGGCTGCGGCAGGCGCCGTCTCAAGCGGCGCGGCGACGGTTTCGCTGGTGGCCGGCGCGCCGGTGTCGGGTGCAGGAGCCTCGGGCGCAGCGGCTTCGGTCGCGGGCGCTTCAGGCGCGGCGGGCGTCTCCGCGGCGGGCGCGGCCTGCTGCTCGGCCGGCAGGGCCGCCGGCGCATCGGGATCCTTGAATTTGGGTCGGACCCCGGCTGCGAGCTGCTGCTCCTTGGTCCACGTCCAGGTTCCGGTGCAGCCCTCGGTGCGGCATGCGATCTCGCGATCGTCGAGGTCGCCCAGCTCCTTTTCGCATTCCGAGCAGTAGCGCGG
The DNA here is from genome assembly GCA_964535465.1 of uncultured Myxococcales bacterium. Taxonomy (GTDB): domain Bacteria; phylum Myxococcota_A; class Polyangia; order Fen-1088; family Fen-1088; genus Fen-1137. The sequence continues at coordinate 35,988 of CAZHUY010000017.1, read as the reverse complement.
GTAGGGATCCCCGGTCTTGCCGCGCACCAGGCGCGCCATCTGAGCTCCACGTTTGTCGCTCCAGGTTCCCTTGCAGCCGGCGCGGCGGCACGGACGTTCAATGTCCTTCAGCGTGCTCCAGGCATCGAAGCAACGCTGGCACATGTGCGACGGAGCCTTGGGGACCGGCTTGTCGGCCACGCACGCATCGAGCTGATCGAAACGGGACCACGTCCACGTGTTCTTGCAGCCAGAGGTGCGGCAGCGGATCTCGCGGTCGCCCAGCTTGCCGAATTCCGCGCGGCACTCGGCACACATGCGGCGCGGGGGCTCGTTGGGCTTGCCGGCGGCGAAAGCCTGAATCTGCTCGTCCGCCTTCCACACCCACTTGCGCTTGCAGCCGTTGATGCCGCAGTTGATCTCGCGGTCCTTCAGCCTGCGCGCCACCTGGGCGCAGGGCTCGCAGTAGAGTCCTGGAAAGCTGACACCGTTGCCATTGGCCACCGGCGCGGCTTCGGGCTGCCCTTGCGAGACCAATTGCTGCTCGCGGGTCAGCGTGGCCGTGCGCGTGCAGCCGGGTATGGCGCAGGGGATTTGCTTGTCCTGCAAGCTGTCGAGCAGCTTCTGGCAGTCCTCGCACAGGTGCTTGGGCGCGGGTCGTTGCGCGGCGAAGGCCTCGAGCTGAGCGTCCTTGCTCCACGGCCAACTTCCGCTGCAGCCCTTGCGGTCGCAGGGACGCTGCACGTCCTTGAGCGTGCGGAACTTGTCCCGGCAGGGATCGCACATGCCTTCGGTGGGGTCGCCCGCAGCTGGGGCTTCGCCTCCTGGCAGCCCGAGGGCTTTGTTGGAGAGCTGAATCCAGGTCCGGTTGCAACCAGGAACCCGGCAGGGCACTGACTTGGCGCCCAACCTATCGGCGAGTGTAAATTTTCCGGCGGCCATTGCGAGGGCTCGTATGGTGGCAAAGATAGCCCGGTGAAGGCAAGCCACAAGTCTAGCTTTCTGACTCGCGGCGTTTTTTGCCGCTTTTGGGGTTGACGGAGCGTCGCCTCTCTCCCCATCCTTGGGCCCCTGCAATGCAAATCACGATCGAAGACATTTCCCCGGTTGAGAAGCGAGTCGATTTCGAAGTCCCCTGGGCCGAGGTAGCGTCCCGGCTGCACGCGGCCTACGAGAAGCTGCGGCGCGAAACCCATCTGCGGGGGTTTCGCCCGGGCAAGGCTTCCCGTCAGGTGATCGAGCGTCTCTACCGCAGCCAGGTCGAGGACGAGGTGTCGCGCGAGGTGGTTGAGCTGTCGGTCAGGCAAGCCATTGCGGAAAAGCAGATACAGCCCGTGGTGCCGCCCAGCGTGGACAAGCTGGAGCTGAAGCAGGGCGAGCCGCTGCGTTTCTCCATGCGTATCGAGGTGCGGTCGCAGGTCACGCCCAAGGACTACACCGGCCTCCCCCTGACGCGTCGACCGGCCAAGGTGACCGACGAGCAGGTCGAACAGGCCCTGGAGGGTTACCGCCGGCAGCACACGACGTTCACGCCGGTCGAAGGCCGCGACAAGACCGCTGACGACGATTTCCTGCTGGTGGAAGTGCATGGCAAGGTGGGCGAGCACAAGATCAAGACCAAGACCATCACCGCGGACCTCTCCGATGAGAACGCGGGTGGCCTGCCGGGACTTGGCCCGCGCCTGCGCGGTGTGCCGCTCAACGCCCAAGGAATGGAGATTCGCTACAAGCTGGCCGATGACCTCGACATCAAGAGTCTGGCCGGCAAGGATGTCAACTTGCGCGTCACCATCAAGGAGGCCCGCGGCCGCAAGGTGCCGGCCCTTGACGACGAGCTAGCCAAGGACACGGGCGAGGCCAGCACCCTGGAAGAGCTGAAGACCAAGGTGCGCGAGAAGCTGCTCGAGGCCGATCGGCAGCGCATCCGGCGCGAGCTGTCCTCGGCGGTGGTCAAGGAGATCGTGAAGCGCAACGAGTTTGCCATCGCGCCTTCCCTGATTGAACGCCATGCCGAGAACATCGTCATGCGGGTCAAGCATCAACTGATGATGGCCGGGATCGATGTCGAAGCCAGCCCCAGCTACAGCCATGAGGGCATGATGAAGGAGGTGCACGCCGAGGCCGAGGAATCGGCGCGCGCCAACGTGCTCTTGCGGGCCATCGCCGAGCGCGAAGGTCTGCAGGTGGATGCGGGCGATCTGCAGAAGCGCGTGGTCGAGCTGGCCAACGCGCGCAACGAGAACGTCAACAAGCTGAAGACCGAGCTGGAACAATCCGGGCACATCGAGATCCTGCGCGCCCAATTGCTGGAGGAGAAGGCGCTTGATTGGTTGGTCGCCCAGGCTAAGATCACCGACGAGGATCCTGCGAGCGTGAAGTCCGCGAAGAGTGAGGAACGTCTGATCGTGACCCCGGAAGAAGCCGCCGGGGAGGCTCGCAAAAAGGGCGGCAAGTCGCCCAGAAAGTAAGGTCCATGTCGGACAGCAAGCACCCCACGTTGGCCATGCCGTCGATCACCAGCAACTTCATCATCCCGACTGTCATCGAGCAGACCCACCGGGGTGAGCGTGGCTGGGACATTTTTTCGCGCCTGCTCAAGGATCGCATCATCTTCCTGGGCAGCCAGGTCGACGATCAGATCGCCAACATCGTCATCGCGCAGTTGCTGTTCCTCGAGAGCGAGGATCCGGACAAGGACATCATGCTGTACATCAACTCGCCGGGTGGCATGGTGACGGCGGGCATGGCCATCTACGATACGATGCAGTATGTGCGACCCGATGTGGCCACCTTCTGCATGGGGCAGGCGGCCTCCATGGGCGCGTTCCTCCTGGCCGGCGGGGCCAAGGGCAAGCGCTTCGCCCTCCCGCACTCACGCATCCTGATTCACCAGCCCCTGGGCGGTTTCTCTGGCCAGGCCACCGATGTGGACATCCACGCTCGCGAGATCCTGAAGACGCGCGACAACCTGAACGAGCTGCTGGCCAAGCACACCGGGCAGCCGTTCGAGCGCATCAAGCACGACACCGAGCGCGACTACTTCATGAGCGCGGCCGAGGCCAAGGAGTACGGTCTCGTCGACGAGGTCATCGCGCACAAAGAACGCAAGCAAGAGAAGTAGGGCGGCCGGCGGGTGGCGAATAGCGGCCCGCGATGCTAGCTTTGCCTTGTGGCGCCAGGTAAGCGCGAAGACATAGGCAGTCTCTCTTGTTCGTTCTGCGGCAAGGGCCAGAAAGAGGTGAGGAAACTCATCGCTGGCCCCACGGTGTACATCTGTGACGAGTGCATCGGGCTGTGCAACGACATCATCGCCGAGGAGATCGAGAAGGATACCGGTGGCTTCGGCCTGACCACCGTGCCCAAGCCGGCGGATATCAAGGCGGTGCTGGACGAGTATGTCATCGGCCAGGAACGCGCCAAGAAGACGCTGTCCGTGGCCATTCACAACCATTACCGGCGCATCGACGCCAAGGTCAGCGCCGATGATGTGGAGTTGGGCAAGTCGAACATCTTGCTCATTGGTCCCACCGGCTCCGGCAAGACCTTGTTGGCCCAGACGTTGGCCAAGATGCTCAACGTTCCGTTCGCCATCGCCGACGCCACCAACCTGACCGAGGCGGGGTACGTCGGCGAGGACGTCGAGAACATCATCGTCAACCTGCTGCAGAACGCCGAGCACGACATCGAGAAGGCCGAGCGCGGGATCGTCTACATCGACGAGATCGACAAGATCGCGCGCAAGGGAGAGAACCCGTCGATCACCCGCGACGTTTCCGGCGAGGGCGTGCAGCAGGCGCTGCTCAAGATCCTCGAAGGTACGGTGTGCAACGTCCCGCCGAAGGGGGGACGCAAGCATCCTCAGCAGGAGTTCCTGCAGGTGGATACCACCCACATCCTCTTCATCTGTGGCGGCGCGTTTGTCGGCCTGGAAGACATCATCGAGCAGCGCATAGGGCAGAAGCAGATAGGCTTCGGCGCCAAGATCCAATCGAAGAAGGAACGCCGGGTGTGGGAGTTGCTGCGCGAGGTGCAACCCGAGGATCTGCTGAAGTACGGGATGATCCCGGAGTTCGTGGGGCGCATGCCGGTGGTGGCGCCTTTGCACGAACTCGACGAACAGACGTTGATCGACATCCTGACGAAGCCCAAGAACGCGCTCACCAAGCAGTATCAGAAGCTGTTCGAGATGGATGGGGTGCGTCTGCGTTTCACCAAGGGCTCGCTGCTGGCAATTGCGCAAGAGACGCAGAAGCACAAGTCAGGGGCGCGCGGCCTGCGGGCGATCCTGGAACAGACCATGATGGACGTGATGTTCGAGGTGCCTTCGGCTTCACCCGCGGTTCGCGAAGTGGTCATCAGCGAAGAGACGATTCAGAAGGGCGAGCAGCCGCTGCTCATCTACCAGAAGACCGCGGCAGGCGGCGCTGGCTAGCAGAGGCTCGCCGAGCACGACTTCTTTCTTGACCGTCGGAGAGGCGAGGCACATGATCTTTTGTGAACCCTCTGCGCGGTTCGATACCCCGAACGAGATTTTTTTCCCTACAAATTGAATTCTGGGAGTCGCCTCTGGCCGCTGGAATGAGCACGCCCGCTAGAGTCGGGAAGCCCGATGCGGTTATCCGTGGCTCCCCCCTTACGAGAGTAGGGGCTAGGAACTCGTTTGGAACGGCCGAAGCGGAGGGTTCACCTATTTCCTCTTTCCCGGTGCTGGTTAGTACGCGAATCGTCTTACCGACACGTTCATGACCAGGCCCAGCGCGATCATCACGCTGAGGGCGCTGGAGCCGCCGTAGCTGAGAAGCGGCAGTGTGACGCCGACGACCGGGAGCAGGCCGGTGACCATGCCGATGTTGACGGCGACCTGCCAGCCGATCATGGCGGCCACTCCCACACAGATCGTGATGCCGAAGCGGTCGCGGGCTTCGCGTCCGATCTTGATGACCCACAAGGTGAGGAGGGCGTAGGCGATGAGCACGACCAGGCAGCCCAGGAACCCCCATTCTTCCGCCCACACGGCAAAGGGAAAGTCGGTCCAGAGAGCAGGCAGGGAGCGTAGGCGAATCTGCGTGCCCTGCAGGAAGCCCTTGCCGATGAACCGTCCCGAGCCGACGGCGTTCATGGCCAGGCGCGGCTGCCAGGCGGTGGCGGGGTCCAAGGCGGGGTTGATGAAGGCGAGCACCCGGTTGCGTTGGTAGTCGTGGAGCGCGTACTCCCACAGCGGAGTCGCGGCCAGCGCCACCACGACGCCAATGCCTGCCATGGTCTTGAGACGCAGACGTGCGACCAGCATGACGGTGGCGAAGATCAGCACGATCATGAGCGCGGTGCCCAGGTCGGGCTGGGCCGCGATGAGCAGAAAGGGCAGGCCCGCTAGGCCCATGGGTACCAGGATGTGGCGGAGTGTGCGGCCGTCGAGCGCTGGGGTCTCGTGGATGTACTTGGCCAGCGCGATGATGGTGAGGACCTTCATCAGCTCAGATGGCTGGAAGTGAAAGGCGCCCAGGTCGAACCAGCGTCGCGAGCCGCCGACGATCTTTCCGTGCACCAGCACCACGGAGAGGAGCGCGATGCCGACCCCGTAGAGCAAGTAGCCAAGGCGAGCGATGACTCGGTAATCGAAGCTGGCGATGGCCAGTAACAACAGGCTGCCCACGGCGGCCCAGGAGAGTTGCTGGGCGAAGAGGTGAAACTGCCTCTCGCGCACCGCGCTCCAAAGGTTGAGCAGACCGAGCGAGATGCAGACCAGCACGGCCACGGTCAGGGTCCAGTCGAAACGAAAGCGCAGCTTGCGCCAAGAAACGACCCGGGCCACTAGAGACTCTCCTTGCCGGTGGGTGTGGTGGGAAGCGCCGGAAGGGTGGGGCGGAGCGACTGATGCGACGGCGTGCCAGGCCCGCCCTTGTTGACGGGAAAGGGGTTCTCTCCGGCGCGCAGAGAATGTCGCACCAGGCGCGAGGGGTTGCGCTCCTCCGGGGCGACCACGGTGTCGAAGTAGTTGTCGACGATCTCCATGGCCACGGGAGCCGCCACCGCGCCGCCGTGGCCGCCGTGCTCGACCAGGACCGCGAAGGCGATGCGGGGCTTGGCCGCGGGTGCGTAGCCGGCGAACCAGGCGTGGTCCACACGCTCGTAGGGCAGGGGGGGATCGTCCTTGCCCACCCGTCCGCCGCGATAGACTTGGGCGGTGCCGGTTTTTCCCACCACCTCGATCCGATTGGAGCGAGCCTTGTAGGCGGTGCCATTGGGATCGTGAACGACGCCGTAAAGGCCGCTGCGGATAGCGGCCAGCGTCTCGGGGGAAATCGCCAGATCACGACGTACGCGCGGGGGAAATTCCTCGACCACCTGGCCGTCGGGTGATTCCACGCGCGCCACGATCTGCGGCAGCCAGAGCTTGCCGTTGCTGGCGATGGCGGCGTAGACGAGTGCCATCTGCAGAACCGTGACCCGTGTGGCGCCCTCGCCGATGGCGGTGTTGAGGGCGTGCCCGATCACGAATCCCTCGTTTTTGCCGGTGGAGGTGGTCTTGTTGCGGTGCCACTCTTCTGTCGGGATGAGCCCGGCCTGCTCGTTGTTGAGTCCCAGGCCCGAGGGCGCGCCCAGACCGAACTCCGTGGCGAATTTGGCGATGCGGTCCATGATCCCGGGCTGCGAACCGAGGTTGTAGAAGAAGACGTTGCAGCTCTGCACGATGGCGTCGTGCAGGTTGACGGTCTTGTGGACCTTGGTGCATCGGAAACGGCGGCGTCCCACTTGGATGAAGCCGCCGCAGCGGGTCTTGTCGTCGTGGGTGATCACCTTCTCCTCCAGCGCGGTGGCCGCGGTGATGACCTTGAACGTCGAACCGGGATTGTAGGTGTCGGACAGCGCCTTGTCGCGGAAGGGGCGCAGGCGATCGCTGAGGATGCGCGCGGACGCCTCGGCCGAGAGGCCGCGTGACATGAGGTTGGGGTCGAAACCGGGCTTCGAGGAGATGGCCAGGATGCGGCCTGTCTCGACATCGAGAAAGACGGCCGCGGCGGCGTGAGGCGAGCGCATGGCGCGTTCGACGATGCGCTGCAACTCCATGTCCAGGGTCAGAATCAGGTTGTTGCCCGGAATCGGCGTCTGCATGACCGGCCCCTCGACCAGGTCGGCGATGCGTACGTCGGTGCGGCGCAGACCGCGCCGGTTCAGTACCACCCGTTCGAAGCCCTTCTGTCCGCGCAGGTAGGTCTCCCACTGGCGCTCCACCCCGGTGCGCCCGACGAAGTCGCCCGCCTTGTATCCCTCGTCTTTGCGGGCGCGCAGCTCGTCGGCGGAGACTTCGTTGATGTAGCCAATGGCGTGGGCGGCTAGCGCACCGTAGGGGTAGTGGCGGCGTTGCACCTCGACCACCTTGATGCCCGGCCTGTCCATCGAGGTTTCGAGTTGCGCCATCACGTCTCGCTTGATGTCTTCGGCCACTACCAGGGTGCGGTCCTTGCCCTTCTGCGCCTCTTCCCTTATGGCGTCCCAGGCTGGGAACCCCTCGATGTCGGGACCCAGCAAGTCACGCAGGTGCACATAGGCGTCGTGGGTGAGCTGTGAAGGAAGAACATGGACGTCATAGGAGGGGACCATGTTGGCGAGCACGTGGCCTTTGCGGTCACGGATCTGTCCACGCACCGCGGGCAGCACCACCGTGCGCACGATGCTGTCGGCGGTCATTCGGTAGTAGTTGTCCCCTTCGATGACCTGCAAATAGAACAACCGGACGCCCAGCCCGATGAAGACCAGCGTCACCAGCGCGGAGAGATAGCGAGCGCGGTGTCGGATCTCGGGGAGCTCTGCGTCTTGTCCGGCGATTTCCATGACGGCGAAATTCCAGAATCGGATCAGCGCGGCGGCAGGCCAGCGCCCAGAGCGCGTGCTCGCCGGCGCGACATGCCCACGCGCAGCAAGGCGGGGTCGAGTCGGCCATCCAAGCGCCCCAGCAGCCACAACACCGGGGGGCCGAAGGCCGCGGTGAGCAAGGCTTCCAAGGGAGCGACACGCAACCCGCCGTAACCGGTCTCGGGGCTGACTTGAGCCCTGACCACCACGATGAGGGCGGCGCACAGGAGGCTGGCCACGAAGGACGCCGCGGCCTTGAGAACCACGCCCCTGACCGCGATGCGCATGGCGAGCCCGCGGGCGAAGAGCGCCATGATCAAGAACACGAAGGCGTGAACCCCGCGTGGAGCGCCCGAGACCAAATCGAAGAGATACCCCAGCGACAGCCCGACCAGGGCGGCGGCGCCCGGCGCCCATTTGAGCGGAGACAGACCGATGTAGAGAACCGTCAGCAACCCCAAGGTCGGCGTGACCAGATGAAGCGGAGAGAACTCCATCACCGTCGACTGAAGGAGGATCAGCAGCAAGCCGACCAGGAGCGTGGCCACCGAACGCATCAGCGATACACCCCCAGGCCCCGGCTGGGCGCCGCGGCCTTGTGCGATCCCGCCTCGGGATCGGGAGGCGGCGCGGGCGCGACCACGACCAGGACTTCGGAGAGGCGCGCGAAATCCACCTCGGGGACCACCTCGAGCTCCTGCGACAGGCCGGCGGCGTTGCGCGTGACCCGGCTGACCTTCCCCACCGGGAGGTCGCGCGGGAAACCGCCCAGGCCGCTGGTCACGACCAGGTCGCCTTCCTTGGCTTGCTCGCCTTGCATCAGGTACTCGATGGCACAACGGTATCCGTTTTCCCCCGGCTTGCCGCGCAGGATGCCCCGGCCCCCCGTGCGCGGGAGCACCACGTCGATGGCGGACCTTGGATCGACCGAGAGCAGGATGTCGGAGGTGTCACCCGTGGTGCGGTTGATACGGCCGACCACGCCGTCCGGGGTTATGACCGGCATGCCACGCGTGACCAGCCCCTCGCCACGATCGAGCTGAACGCGGGCCACGCGAAAATACGGCGAAACGTCGATGGAGATGATGCGGGCCACCAGGGTCTCCGCGGTGACGGCATCACGCAGCCCGAGCAGACGCTGGAACCGTACGCTCTCGGCCGCCCCGCGCTTGGCCTCCAAGAGCTCGGCCCGCAGGCGATCGTTCTGGGTGCGAAGCACTTCGTTCTCCGTTCGGACATTGACCAAGTCGACGTATTGGCTGACCGTGCGACCGACGCCGCGGGCCACCCGAGCCATGCGTGACTGCAGCGGTGTCACCAGGGCCAGGATGCCGCGGTCGACGACGGACAGGTACTCGGGGGCTCGCGCGCTTTGGCGCAACAGGAAGAGGGCAGCGACAAACGCGGCGGTGATGATCACCACTTCGCGGATCTTCTGACGGTGCCCCGTCGGGAACGAACCAGGCTGCACGGCGGTTGAATCTAAGTCTACGAGTGCCGGCGATCCACTCGAAACGCCACGGCCGGTCTCTCCCCACTACTGCAGGGCGACTTCTTTGAGCAGGGCCATTTCGTCCAGGGCTTTACCCGTGCCCAGCACGACCGCGCACTCGGGGGAGTCAGAGACCATGACCGGCAGGCCGGTTTCTTCGCGCAGCAGCACATCGAGGTTGCGCAGGAGCGAACCGCCGCCCGTGAGAACGATGCCGCGGTCGACAATGTCGGCGGCCAATTCGGGAGGGGTGCGTTCAAGCACGGAGCGAACCGACTCCACGATGGCCCCGACCGGCTCCGACAGCGCCTCGCGCATTTCGTCGCTGGTGACCACGATGGTCTTGGGCACCCCGGCGATGAGGTCGCGACCCTTGATCTCCATCGATTCCTGCTCGTCCAGGCGGTACGCGTTGCCGATCTGCTTCTTGACCAACTCGGCGGTGCGCTCGCCGATGAGCAGGTTGTACTTGCGACGGATGTAGGCCACCACCGCCTCGTCCATCTTGTCGCCGGCCACCCGGATGGAGCGCGCCGCGACGATGCCCGACAGGGAAATCACGGCGACCTCGGTGGTGCCGCCGCCGATGTCGACGATCATGTTGCCCGAGGGTTCGGTGACGGGCAGGCCCGCGCCGATGGCCGCCGCCATGGGCTCTTCGATCAAATAAACTTCACGCGCCCCAGCCGCCAACGCCGAGTCACGAACCGCCCGCTTCTCGACCTCGGTGATTCCCGAGGGCACGCCGATGATGATGCGCGGCTTGACCAGTGTCTGCCGGTTGTGCACCCGCGTGATGAAACAGCGGAGCATGGCCTCGGTGACCTCGAAGTCGGCGATGACACCGTCCTTCATCGGGCGTACCGCCGCGATGTTGCCTGGGGTCCGGCCCAGCATTTCCTTGGCCTGCTTGCCCACCGCCAGCACCCTCTTGCTGCCATTGCCGGTGCGCTGGACCGCCACCACCGAGGGCTCGTTGGAGACGATTCCCTTGCCGCGAACAAACGTCAGCGTCGTCGCCGTGCCAAGATCAATGGCAAGGTCGTTGGAGAAGAGCCCGTAGACCCAATCGAGCAGCATTCAGTTGTCGCCGTTTTTCCAGCGGTCCGGCAGATGTTAGCAGGGCAGGCCAAACCGAAGACAGGGCTTATTATCACACACCCCTAGAATCCGCCAATCTCCTTGTGCGTCAGGTGAGAGGGTGAGGGCGCGAGCGAAAAAAACATCACGACCACGGCCGTGCATGGCGTGCGTTTTCCATTGCGATCGTGCTAGATTGCCGCACCTTTTGCTCCTAATGAAGTCAGTGAAACGGAGGCCCTGATCAATGCTCCAGCAGATGCGCGACCAATCACGATCTCTGCTTATTTATCTGCTGTTTTCCATCGTCATCGTGGTTTTCATCGTCAACTTTGGTCCCCAGTCGATGGGGGGCTGCGGTATGCGTAGCAACCCACGGATGTCCGAAAACGCGGCACAGGTGGACGGACGTACGGTCTCTCTCAAGGACTGGACCTACGCCGCCACGATGTTGAACGTGGGTTCGATTCCGCCCCAGCAGGCCAAGCAGTTCCGGCTGAAGGAAACCATGATGGACATGCTCATCGACCGCGAGATCCTGGCCGCGGAGGCCGAGCGCATGGGCTTCGTGGTGGGCGACAAGGAAGTCGAGACCATGATCGCCGATTCCAGGATGATTGCGATGGGTCGTGAACAGAAGATGCCGTACGTGGAAAAGGACGGCGTGTTCGACTACGACCAGTACCGCAAGTTCGTGCAGTACCACCTGGGGATGACCGATCGCTCGTTCATCGAACAGCAGCGTCGCGAGATGATGGCGGCGCGCATGCGCGACTTCTTGCGCTCGGGTATCGGGGTCTCGGCCGACGAGGTCAAGCAGAACTACATTCGTCAGGGCGACCGGGTGAACCTGGAGTACCTGCGCTTCCCCATTCACCGTTATGAGGGGGAGATCGAGCTGCGCCCCGACGAGATCCAGGCCTACGCCAAGGCCAACGAGGACAAGTTGAAGAAGCTGTACGATCAGCGCAAGACCGCCATGTACGACAAGCAGCCCAAGCAGCGACGGCTGCGCTATCTGCTGGTTGGGATACCCAGTGACGCCGATCCCGACAAGACGGCGGAGAAGGGCAAGCAGGCGGATGCCCTGGCCGTGCGCGTGCGCAAGGGCGAGCCCCTGGCCAAGCTGGTCAAGACCTCATCCGATGATTCCGGCAGCAAGGGTCGCGGCGGAGATCTGGGGTGGCAGCGCAAGGGGGGGACCCCGCTCGGCTCCGAGGGCGAGGAGAAGGTCTGGGCGGCCAAGGATGGCGAGCTGGTGGGACCCTTGAGGGTCGCCGGTGGCCTGGCGCTGGTGGTGCCCGAGGCCACGCGCGAAGGCGACATCACTTTCGACCAGGCCCGCGAGGAAATCGCCGAGGCCGAGTTGCGGCAGGAGCGTTCCGAGGCACGCGCCAAGACGCTGGCCGAGGCCGCCCTGGCCAAGGCCAAGGCCGAGTCCGGCAAGTCCTTGAAGGATCTGTTCCCCGCGCCCAAGGAGGGCGAGGATGCAGCCAAGAGTTCGACCGTGTCGGCGGAGGAGACCGGCTTGTTCGCGCGCCGGGGCACTGCGGTGGCGGGCATCGGTCCCGCCCCCAGCGTGGCCAAGGCCGCGTTCACCCTGACCAGCGAGGATCCCGTCTCTGGCCCCTTCAAGGAGCTGGGCAGCTTCATCGTGGTGAGACTGAAGGAGCGTCAGAAGCCCGACATGGCCGAATTCGAGAAACAGAAGACGCGACTTGAGGACGATGCCGCCGATCAGAAGGCTCAGCTCGTCGTCATGGACTGGACCCGGCAGCGCTGCCTGGCCGCCAGGGAAGCCAAGAAGATCGACGTGAATCTCGACCTGCTTCGCTACGAGGGTCCCGAGACTCCGGTGTCGTACGAGCCCTGCTCACCCCCTCGTTTTTAGACCGTTCCGGCAGCGCCTGATGAATCATGAGCGACGACTGGCGTTCGCCGGACAATAGAGAGTCACCATCGGGGTCGGAGCCGTCACCCGCGCGGCGCCGGCCTCGTTGGGCGACCTTCCTGGCCGTGCTCATGTTGTTGGTGGGCGCGCGGCTCTTCCTGGGAAGCCTGACCGATCTCCGTCAGTTGACGACCGGGCGGTCCATGGCCGACTTGCCCCTGGAAGGCTTGGCCGATGCGAACCGCGAGTTGTTGATACGGGGCCAGATCGCATTGGACGAGGCGATGGCACGCCTTCACCCCACCGCCGCTGTCGTGCAGACCGCGCTGCGTTTCGCCTTGTCTCTGCTCATGCTCTTCGCGGTTGCGGCGGTGTATTCGGATGATCGCCGGGCGCGCCTGGCCAGCATGATCGCGGGCTGGGTGGGTGCGGCCTTCTACCTTGGCAGCGGGCTCTTCGTGCTCTTGGTGGCACGGCGCGAGGTGGGGCAGGTGCTGCCGGAGTTGCAGGGGGTGGCAAGCAAAGCCTATGGCCGGGTCGGGGATCCAGTTCCGCCTGTCGAGGGGTTGCTGCAACTGGCTGCGACCTTGGTGGTTCAGGTTCCGCTGATGTCCGCGGGGTTTGGCCTGCTGTTCAGCATGATTCTGGTCTCCACGTTCGGAGGCCAGCGCGGGCGTTCGTTCTATCGCTAGAGCACCGAACGGTTTGAATCGGTCGTGAAATCGCGGATCTGCGTCGCATCCCTTCGTTGCTCGTCGGTCAGATAGGTCGACTATCTTCCCTCCTCGCGCCTCGGGCTGCTCGCATCTCCGCAATTTCACTCGGTCTTCAAACCGTTCGGTGCTCTAGTCGCGCAGCTCGGGGAAGACGTAGCTGATGTGACCGTCATCATCCACGTCCATGTCGACCCTTTGTCCGTCGACCATGGCGGTGAGCAAGGCCTCGGCTTCGGCCAGGTCGATGCGCAGGTCCGCGGCCACCAGACTGACGTTGAGCTTGCCGCCCTGGGCGCGCGCCAATTCGAGAACACGCATGCGTTGGTCGTGGATGCGTTTGGCCTGGGCGCGACGGGCCAGGCTGCGGCTACGCCAGCCGGCGAACAGCGCCCCGATTCCCAGGGGCGCCGCCGACACCAGAAACACCATACCGGCGCTAAGGTCGGCCGAGCCCGCCATGAACAGGCCGAAGGCCGTAAGGCCTGCACTGGTCACACCCCAGGTCCACGCGCGCCGACGGTCGCGCCGGCTTTGCCACTGCATGGAGGCCTGATCCTCCTCCGGATCGAACATGGCCATGCGCCCGTCGGCCGAGATGCTGGGCAGCAGGGCGGCCCCGGATGGCATTCCCGCCAGAAGTGGCATGGCTTCGCTGCGGCTGACCAGGGTCTTGCAGTGGCAGCAGATGAGGCGATCGCGACGGAGCAGGAAGAAGAGCAGGGGGCCGGGGAAACTGAAGGGGATGGCCAACGCCATGGCCTTGGCGATGTTGAATCCGCTGGAAAAGTAGGGCACGGGGCGCATGGGCTGTCCGCAATGCGAGCAGAGCACCAGGATGGGACGAGGTTGTGGCGTGAACTCGTGGGGTGAGAGGGGGCGGTCAGCGGACTCGAGCTTTCGGCCGCACGACGCGCAGAACGAAGCCGAGGGTTGGTTCTCGGAGCCGCAGCCGGTACACGTCATGGATACCGCCAAGGATACCGGCCAACCCCCGCCGGCGAAAGGGCCATCGACCAGGCAAATCGTCTCCGGTGGACGCCGGGCCTGGCTGTTCTACAATCGGAGGCCGAGCGCATCATGAATGACACCGAGGGCGCATTCCGACTTACCTTCGTCGAAGGGCAAGGCCTGCTGAGTCTGGCCGCCCGGGATGTCCCGACTTTTGGTCGCGTCGAGCGCCTGGAGCTGGAGATCCCCAATCTGCGCTTCCCCTTCGATCTCTCGGGCGGCGTCACCCGCTTCAAGAACCTGCGGCTCAGACTGCGCGATATGGCGGTGTCATTCACCGCCGAGGATCTGGGCGCCTTCCTGCGTGAGGCGCGCCTGGCCGACTACGGCTTGTTCAGTCCGCAGGTCGAACTGGACGACGGCATGGTGCGAATCGCGGCGCGGGCGGTGCTGGGCGATCGCCAGGCAGAGTTCACCGCGACGGGTGCGTTGACCATGGTTCGGCCGGGCTGCGCGCGGCTCTCGGTGTTCGACATTCGTGTCTACGGCTTTCTGCCCGTGCCCCCCCCGTTGTTGGTGTCGGCGCTGTTTACCGCCCTGGGCGCCTCGCAGGCACGTCAGGAGGAAAACGGCGTGCCGCCCCTCCTGCAACTCGAGGGCACCACCGACCTGTCGCTGGATGCCATGGATCTGGCGCTGCTGGCGTTGCTGCCCATGCAGGGGTGGCGCATGCCGGAACGTCGGCATCTCGAAGGCGCCTCGATTCGCAGCGAGGCGGAGAGCCAGCGTGTGACCCTTTCGTTCTTCGCCGGGCAGGAGGCGGCCGATCAGGAATCCTCGCTTTCGCCCTATCTCGTGCGCCTGGCCGACCATGCCTCGAGCGTGAGCCGCCTGGCGCATGCGGAGGCGGCCCTGCTCAAAGGCGACGTGAAGAGCGCGCTCGAGGGCTATCGCCAGGCCGGCTCGCTGGAAATCGGCGACCAGGCCGGAACGTCGCGCCTGCTCAGCCTGCTGGCGTCGTCGAACGAAACCCTTGCTGAGGCCGAAGGCATCGCCTTGAACGCGTTGGAGCGCTGGGCGGGCTTGCCGAGTGCGCTGTTGGCCCAGGCCGTGGCGGCCAGCGAAAGCGGACGCGCGGCGCAGGCGGCCGAGCTTTTCGAAGTCTTGGCCGAGTCCGCCAGTCGTGAGAGGGCCCGCGCGGATCGCGCCTTCGCCCTGTTCGCGGCGGCGCGCCAGTGGGCGCAGGCCGAACACATGGAACGGGCACACAAGGCCCTGGACGAATCGCTGTGTTTTCGTCCGCAGGTCGGGTCGGCTGTGCGGGCGCTGGCCGTGCGCCTGGCCGCCGAAGGCCGTTGGGACGAGATCCTGCCCATGCTGGGGCGCCGGGCCGGGCAGGGGATCTCGCACCTGGCCGAGGACGTGCCCAGCGTGATGGAGATGGTCGAGTTGGCCTTGGCCTCGGGTGAGCCCGATCTGTGCGCCCGAGCCGTGGACGCGCTCGATGCCCTCCTGTTGCTGGAGAGGTGGCCGGAAGGTCCCGTGCCGCGCGCCGAGGCCGCCCGTCAGATGGCCGCGCTGTGTTCGATGCTGGGGGACGAGGACGCTGCCGTCGAATGGCTGAACGAGTGCCTGCAAGGGGAGGCCCCTGGACCCTCGGCCCAGGCGGCGTGGCAGCGGCTGTGGGAAATCTACGCCCGTCGTGGCGATTCACGGGCCACGGCGCAGGTGTTGGCGGCCTGGGCCGATGATCGACGGACCGCGGACACCTCCGGCGCGCGAGCCGAGCGTCTGTGCGAGGCCGCGCGCCTGATTCACGAAGCCGCGCCCGGAGACGTCGAGGTCTTTGGCTTCCTGGAATCAGCCTTGCGACACGATCCCGCCAGCTTGCGTGCCTTGGACGGTCTGGAGGTCATGGCCGGCCAGACCGGAGACTGGCCGCGCGTGGGCGAGATCCTGCGCCGTCGCCTGTCGGAGGTACACCCGGAAGACGCCAGGTTGCTCCTGCAACGGCTTGCGCTGGTCCTGGGGGAACGCCTACACGATGACAAGGGCGCGGCGGCCACCTACCGGGTTCTGTTGGATCTGGATCAGGAGGACAGCCAGACCCTCCTCCAATTGGCGCGTATCCTGTGGCGCTCGGGCGCGGTCGAGGACAGCGTGCGCGAATACGAAGGGCTGCTCAGGTACAGCGGTTTCCCTTCCCCGATCATGGCCGAGGCGCATGCGCGCAGAGCGGAAGCCGCGCGCCAGGCGGGTTCCAAGGACAAGGCCGAGTCCATCCTGAATCTCGCCTTGGCGCTGGAGCCCGACGGTGCGCCGTTGCCAGTACTGCGCGAGACCCTGCTGGCCTTCGCGCAGGAAACCAAGTTGGCCGAGTGTCTGGTGGTGCGCGAACAGGCCATGGACGAGGGCCTCGGCCGCATCGAGGTGACTCAGCTGCTGGCCGAGGTTCTGGAGGGAATGAGCAAGCTGGACGAGGCCGAGGCGGCCTGGCGACGCGTCCTGGAGCAAGCGCCCGAACACCTGGCGGGATTGGCACGCATGGTGCGCATCTGCCGGGAGCCCTCGCACGCTGACGAGCTGCCCGAGTGTCTGGAGCGCCTGTGGAATGCCTTGCAGGGACAGGACACCAGCAAGCTGGACATCGATGGCGAGGCCATCGGACTCGAGCTGGCCGGCATCTTGGGTCAAAAGGAAGAGCGCCTCGCTGATGCCGAGGCGATTCTGCGACACCTGGCCGACGCTGGATCGCGGTCGGCGTCCAACGCCTTGGGCACGCTGCTGACCAAGACGGGAGCCATGGAGGAGGCGGACTCTCTGCTCCTGGAGCAGGTCGAGCAGGAAGCGGAACCGGCGGCGGCGGCGGCCATGGTGCTCGATCGTGCGCGTTTGCACCTGGCGGGGGACGAGGGCGAAGGATCGGCGCTGGCTCTGCTGCAGTCGGTGGGGCGGGCGTCGCTGCCCGAGGAGACCCTGGTCCTGCGGGCCGAGCTGGCCGAGAAGACCGGGGATATCATCGATGCCCTGGAATGCCGGCAGTGCGTATGTGAACTGCATGGCGACGATCCCGATGGCCGGTCGGCCGCCGAGCTTCGGCTGGCCATGGTGGCGAGCCATCCCTCGGCTCCTTTCGAGCAGGCGCGCGAGATCCTGGAGAAGTTGTTGGGCGCCCATCCCTCGGAGGTGGGGGTGGCCGAGGCGCTGTTCGGCGTGTATGGACGGTTGAGCAAGCAGGCCGAACGCAACCAAGCTTGGGCGGGCTTGTTGGTGCGCGTGCCTGCCTTGCCGGCGACCTATCATGCGCGTTGGCACCTGGCCCAAGCCGAGAGCGCGGAGCAGATGGGCAACACGTCGCTGGCTGAGCACGAGCTGGCGCAGGCCCAGGCGCTCGATGACTCGGAGCCGGCGCGCGCGGGGCAGCTGACCCTGCAAGCGCGTTTGTTGGCCGGGCGCGGTCAGATCGACGAGGCGCACAAGATGCTCGACGAGGTGCTGGGTGCGACGCCGGATCACGTGGGGGCGTTGGCCGCTAAGGCGGACCTGGCCTACCGACACCAGGAATGGGACAAGGCACGTGCGGCCTACGCGGCGTTGGCGGCAAACCCCGACGCGACCTCGGCGATACCCCTCGATCGCCTGGCCCTACGCCGGGCCGAGCTGGCCGAGATGTTCAGCGAGCCCGCGGAGGCCGAGGCCGCCTACCAAGAGCTGGCGCGCATCGATCCTCACCACGCGGGGGCGCGCGAGGCCCTGGCCAGCTTCGCGTTGGCGCGCAACGATCGGGTCACCGCGGTCTTCTGGTTGGAGGAGGTCCTGCGCCTGCTGCCCAGGGATGCGGTGGCCCGGCTCACCGAGACCCGCCACCGCTTGGGCGAGATCTGCCTGACGCTGGGCAACCTGACGGTGGCGCGCGAGAACCTGGAATTGGCCCTGGCCAGCGATCCGGATCGAACCACCACGCTGGACCTGTTGGTCGACACCTACCAGAAGCTGGGGCTGTTCCACCAGGCGGTCAGCACCTGCGAGATCCTGGCGCGCAAGCTGGATGACCCCCGCAAGAAGGCCGAGACTCTCTTCCGTGCCGGCGAGATCCTGCGTCTCGAACTCAACGATCTCGAGGCCGCCAACGATGTCTATCTGCGCGCCTCGGATCTCGACCCCTCCTTTGCTCCGACCTTGGCCCGGCTGGTGACTTACTACTGGGAGCGTGGCGATCTGGTCAACCTGGCCGAGGTGGGCACCGGGCTCTTGCACGCCTCCGCCCTTCGTTCGGGTGAGCCCGAGTTGGCGCTCATGGTGGCCTTGGCTGCCATCCTGCTTCGCAAGGATGCGAATCTGATCCGGGGCGCGCTGGCCGAGGTGCAGTTCCATCCGGACCGTACCGCGCATTTCCTGGCCGAGTTGGCCGACATGCTGAGCGCGCCAGGCTTGAATGCCGTGGCGGGCGCCGGGGAGAGCGGGCTGCGCAAGATGCCGAGCGAGCGCGGGCTCTTCGAGCGGCTGGACATCGTGTTCGCGGGGCTGCGCGACTCCACCCCGCTGCAGTTCGAGGAAGAGGTGAGCGCGGCGGCCTTGCGTGGCCTGCTGGGCGATCCGGCGAACAAGGGGATGGCGGTGCTTTGCTCCTATCTGCAGGAGCGTGCCGGTCACCTGGCCATGGCGCGCGTCACCCGCGATCTGGCCCTGCTGCTCGCTCCCACCTGGGAGCCACAGGGACGCATCACCAATCTGGGGAATCGGAGCGTGGCGCGCTCGGCGGCCTGGGCGCCGTCTTCGGCGGAGCATCCCCTGTGTCGAGGACCTTTGCGAAAGGTGCTGCGCGCGCTGGCCCCGGCACTGGCCGAGGTCCCGCAATCGACGGGGGCCCCCGCGGAAGGCGACCCCCTGGGTCCCAAGGCCGAGGCCACACTGCAAGAGCTACGCAGCCTTTTGGAGGCGCCCGTGGTGCGCGCCGTGGTGCGCGGTCAGGGGATGGACGTGACCTTCGCCGCCAGCCAGCCCCTGACCGTGGTGATGGGGCAACGAAGCGAGGACCTCGAGGACGCCGAGCTGCGCTTCTTCATGGCGCGTGTGCTGGAGCAAGCTCGCGCTGGAACCATGGCGGTGGCACGCCTGTCGATGGGCGATCTGCGCGGGCTCTTGCGTGGGGTGATTCGCGTGGTCTCCATGGGGGCCTCGGACGAAACTCCGGGCGAGCGCGACAGCGAGAGCGATCTGGCGGCGAGCTGGGCCTCCCGTCTCTCCCAGCCGCAGATCGCCAGACTGTTGCCGACGGGCAAGGCACGCGCCGATCTTTTGGTGGACGCGGGCGAGGCTTTGTCCCGTCCCCCGGACCTCGAGGGTTACGTCCGCGGCTGTCGCTTCACGGCGGATCGGGTCGGCCTGTTGGCCAGCGGTACGCCTCTCGTGGCCTTGCGGGCCTTGACCGGCCACTACAAACAAGAACCTGGGGCCGCTTTCGGCGCGAGCGAGCAACAGGAACGCGTGCGCAGCTCGTCGGCGTTACGCGAGATCATCAAGTTCATGCTGTCCGACGAGTACACGGCCTTGGTCGAGGATTGATGACGTGATTGGAGTTTTCGATTCGGGGTTCGGCGGTCTCACCGTTCTGTCGGCCTTGCTGGAGCACCTGCCGGATTACGACTACCTGTACCTGGGCGACAGCGCGCGCGCCCCCTACGGCCAACGCAGCCTGGAGGTGGTGCACAGCTTTACCCGCGAAGCCGTCGAATTCCTGTTCGACGCCGGCTGTCCTCTGGTGCTGCTCGCGTGCAACACGGCCTCGGCCCAAGCCCTGCGCACCTTGCAGCAGCGACACTTGCCCGCATATCGTCCCGACCGCCGCATCTTGGGTGTGGTTCGTCCCTCGGCCGAGGCCCTGGCTGGGCTGCCGCCAGGAGCGATCCCCGGTCAGACCGAGCCGGCGCTGACCACCGGCAAGGTGGCGGTGCTGGGGACCAAGGGCACGGTGGCCTCCGGCTCCTACGCGCTCGAGCTGGCCAAATTGGCGCCTCGCCTGCGGCTGATTCAGCGGGCTTGCCCCCTGTGGGTGCCGCTGGTGGAGGCCGGCGAGCTTCGCGGAGCTGGCACCAGCTATTTCCTGCGCAAGGACCTGGAGCCCCTCTTCGCTGACCCTGATCCGCCCAGCCGTCTGCTTCTGGCCTGTACCCACTACCCGCTGCTGTTGCCGCTCATTCGCGAGATCGTGCCCCCGCAGGTGGAGATCATCGCGCAGGGCGCTCTGATCGCGGATCGCCTGGCCGATTGGTTGCGCCGTCACCCCGAGATGGACCGGCGCCTGTCGCGGAACCGCACACGCCGCTACGCCACCACCGACGATCCCGTGTGGTTCGCCCAGCAAGGCCAAGCCATTTTGGGCGAGCCTATCGATGTCGAACGCGTGCGTCTGCCGCCGTGGAGCCCGGCCTGAGCTAGGCTTCTCCGAACTCGACCTTGGCCGGGACCTTGTACGGGGCCAGGTGCTTCGCGCAGTGATCGATGAGCTGCTTGGGCGTACACGCGCCATCGCGGAACACACGGGCGATCACGCGCGAAACGCCATTCTCGTCGTGCTCGACCCGCACCTCGGCGCTGCGCACGTTGGCGAAGGTCTCGAGACAACCCTCGACCTCACCCAGGGCGACCCGACGTCCGTCGATCTTGACCAGATCATCCTCGCGCCCCAGCAGGGTCAGACGGCCATCCTGATCGAGGCTGCCGCGATCGCCAGTGCGCAGCCATGCCTCGCTGTTGCAGCGGCCGATGGGGATCTCGTCGCCGCGTTGGCGCACCCTGATCTGGGGGACGACGTCCGCGGACACGGCCGCGGAACGCACCCAGACTGATCCCGGCTGTCCCGCCGGCAGGTTCGCGCCGGTGGCGCTGGCCACGCGAACCTCGACGCCGGACAAGGGCCGGCCCACCGTGTCCGGGTGTTCGCCCTCGCGGTCGAGAGCCACGGGCCCCGTCTCCATGGCCTGGTAGCAGGAGAGCAGGGGCACCTTGAAGCGATGGCGAAAGGCACGCGCCACCGCGGGGGTCAGGGTCGTCCCCGAGCTGATGCAGCGTGTGCGGTCGGACCGACAAGGACGCGCAGTGGGCAGACGGGCCATGGCCGCGAAGAGGGCGGGCGTGGCCGCCAGGACATCCACCTGTTGCTCGGCCAGCATCTTGGCCAACCGGGAGGTCACCAGCTCGTCGTCCAGAATGAGGCCCGCGTGCTGTGACAGGGCCGCGCAGAACCCCAGGTCGAAACCCTGGCTGGTGTGCATGCCCGCGGCCGTGCACAGGAGGGTCTGCGCGTCGACCTCCAGGCTCTTCGCGACGCATTGCCCCACACCCTCCAGTTGTCGCCGCCCGCGAATCACGCCTTTGGGATCGCCACCGCTGTCCAAGGTGAACAGCACCACCTCGGGAGAAGCGTCGGGGAGCTGCGGGTGGCCAAGGCGTTCGAAGATCGCGCAGGTGAGCAGCGTGCCCGTGATCCGGCGGCGGCTCTCCAAGAGGACGCGCGGTTTCTCATGATTCTGGGGTGGGGTAGGGGCGCTGGCCACCGCAGCGGAGGGCGGCGAGGCGTTGGGACGGGTGATCAAGGCGCGCAGACGCGTGGCCGAGAAGACCATGTCGAGATCGCGTCCGCCCATGGTCGGATCCAACGGAACGACCACGGCGCCGATTTTGGACAGGGCCAGGGACAGGACCGCGAACTCAGGTACGCTGCCTAACATCAGGCCGACCCAGTCGCCGGCCTCGATCCCGAAGGTCTTCAACTCACCCGCGCGGCGATCGACCCGGTGGATCAATCCATGCCAGGACAGGTAGGTATCCCGATAGATCAGCGCCTGTCCGGCTGCCTTGGCACCCGGGCGTACGCTAGCGGCACTGACGAGCCATTCGTACAGCAACGACATGAGAGCCTCGGGCGGAGACCATCCACTTTACGCGTGGGGGTTGGGGGGAACAAGCGTGCATTTTTTTGTTTCCAGACTGACGGGGCCGCCATACCGGGTTCTTCTGCAACACTGCGCGTCCTTGTACCGGCAGGCGAGGGTGACAGTAAGATGACCACCTGCACCCACAGGTATGGAAATGTATCAGAAATCCCTGTATTTACCAGGCCCTCGACCTGGCCTAACCTGAGAGCCAACTTTGCCACGGGTTCCGCCTAAACAGGCCGACAGGCTTCTGGATTCCGATCACGTTCGGGCCAAGACGGTCGTCACCAGTATCAACAAGATCGCCGAACACACTCCGACCAAGGAGGCGTGTTTGGTCGTCATCTATGGCTCGGATCTTGGCCGCAAGTTCAATCTTGAAGCGCCCGCCCTGGTGGTGGGGCGTTCCTCCAAGTCGGATATCCAGATCGATCAGGAATCGGTCTCGCGTGCCCACTCGAAGATCGTCAATTCCGGGCGCAGCATCCGGATTCGCGATCTCGGATCGACCAACGGCACCTACGTCAACGACGAGTTGATCGACGAGCGAGTCCTGGGGGATGGCGACTTCATCAAGATCGGGCGCACGATCTTCAAGTTCCTGTCGGGCGGCAACATCGAACGTGCCTACCACGAGGAGATCTATCGCCTGACCACGGTGGACGGGCTGACCCAGATCTTCAACAAGCGCTACTTCAACGAGTGTATCGAGCGCGAGATCGCGCGTGCGCTTCGCTACCGGCGGGATATGTCGTTGGTCATGTTCGACATCGACCACTTCAAGCAGGTCAACGACACCCATGGGCACCTGGCGGGGGATTCGGTGCTGAAGACCCTGGCCCTGACCGTGAAGAACCGGATCCGGCGCGAGGATCTCTTCGCGCGCTACGGGGGCGAGGAGTTCGCCATCGTGCTGCCGGAGATCGACGGCCACAATGCCCACCAGTTTGCCGAGAAAATTCGGCGCATCGTCGAGACCACGGATTTCCGCTTCGAGGGCATCAAGATGGACATCACCATCTCCTTGGGGGTCGCGGCCCTGGATCAGGAGACCACCGACGCCGCCGCCCTGATCAAGCGGGCCGACGAGCACCTGTACGAAGCCAAGGACGCCGGGCGCAACTGCGTGCGCGGGTAACGGTTCGGGCAGCCCGCGGCGGGTGCGCCTACCACCCGGCGTACAGGATGGAGACGATGGCGACCGCGTAGCCCAACAGATTGATCAGGAAGGGAGGGTCACGCAGCATGGAATCCGTGGGGCTTTCGCTGTCGACCTTGCCCTGGGTGATTTGGATGAAGCGGATGACGCCGAAGACGACGAAGGGGATGGTCAGGGCCAGACGACGCGTTCCGAAGAACGAGAGGGCGTGCGCGGATTGGGTGTACATCACGTACGAGGCGATGGTGAGGCCGGCCAGGACATAGAGCAAGACGCGCAGGACTTTGGGGGGATAGCGATCGAGCACCAGGCGCTGATTGCCCCCCTTGACGCCAGCCACGCGCAGCTCGTGCGCGCGCTTGCCAAAACCCAGGAAGGCGGCCAAGAGCATGGTGCACAGAAGCACCCAGCCCGAGGCTTCCACCGAGATGGCGAAAGCGCCGCCGAGAACGCGCAGAAGAAAGCCGGCGCTGATGCAGCCCACGTCGACGAAGGGAACGTGCTTGAGCCAGAAAGAGTAGACGACATTTTGCGCAAGATAAGCTGCGGCAATGACAGCCAGGATTGGATTGAGAAAGAAAGCGCCGCCCAAACCCAGCACGGCCAGCAGGCCCGCCAGAATCCGCGCGCTTGCGATGGGCAAGGCCCCCGAGGCGATGGGGCGAAGGCGCTTGAGGGGATGGGCACGGTCCTTTTCCACGTCCACAATGTCGTTGAAGACATAGACGGCGCTGGAGAGAAGACAGAAACACGCCGCGGCCAAGACCGCCAGAATCACGGCGTGAGGGTCATCAATCCGTCGAGCGAAGACCAGCGGACCCAACACGAAGAGGTTCTTGACCCACTGATGAAAACGTAACGATCTGAGAACAGCGATGACCATGGAGGGGACAGGGAAGAGTAGCTTAAAGCGATCGAAGGTCTATGCTCTGGGGCGACAGTAGCCTATTCTGCTGCCTCCCGCGAGGGGAACGAGAGATGTCTGACAGTGATTCCCATCACAACCAAGAAGGCGCAAGTTCGTCAACGCTAGCCAGTCTGGCCGACGAGGCCTTGGTCGCCCGCGCCCAGGGTAAGGACGTGGCCGCATTCGAGGAGTTGCTGGGGCGCTACGAAGAGAAGCTGTACCGCCTCGCCATGCGTTTCGTCCGCAACGAAAGCGATGCGCAGGAGATCCTGCAGGACGTGTTCTTGTCGGCCTGGCGCAAGCTCCCTGGTTTCGAAGGTCGCGCGCAGTTTGGCAGCTGGATGTACCGCGTGACCGTCAACGCGGCCTTGATGTTCCTGCGCAGCCGCAACCGGCACCCCGAGGTCATGCTGGAAGACATGGAGCCGGGTTCCCTCAGCAAGACCACGGAAGCCTCCGTGCACGGGCAGAACGAAGACTGGTCGCGGCGTCCCGACGACCAGCTTCAATCCGAGGAGCTGCGTCGTCATATTCAGGGCGCGGTCGATTCCTTGCCCGATGGTTTGCGGACTGTGTTCCTCGTGCGCGACGTGGAGGGGCTGTCGACGGAAGAAACCGCCGAATTGCTGGGGCTGTCCCTACCCGCGGTCAAGACGCGGCTGCACCGGGCTCGCTTGGCCTTGCGCGAGGCCATCGGAAACTACTTCGCGCAGTAGGTCGGCGCGGCAGGTGGGTACGGCCAGGTTTTTCGCACGGTCAGCTTGGCTCCTGGCTTGCCTGGTCTGTGCACAGGCGCGCGCCGACGCTTACCAGGCCCGCTTCCAGGTCGAATCCGCGGCTTTGCAGGCACGCCGGGGCGGTCCCGAGGCGGTGGCACCGTTGGCGGCCTTGTTGCGCATGGATGGCATGCTGCCGCCGCCCGCACTGGGGGAGGTCTTGCGCGGTTTTCTCGATGCGAAGAAGGGCGAGGTCGACCCGTTGGTAGCGGCGCACGCGGGGTATTTCCTTACCCTGGAAGACGATCGTGCCGGACGACACCAGGAGGCGAGGGCTGGCCGCAGGGCGCTGGGGCTCGTCGACGACCTGTGGGTCTTGGGTCCCTTCGAGGGGCAGGGGCGCGGCAGCCTCGAACAGGCGTTTGCGGTGGAACAAGAGCTGGCCAACCCGCGGGCCAAGGCGTGCTATCCCGACAAGGTGCAAGAGCGGTGCTGGCGTCGCAGTCCGCCCGAGCTGAGCCCGCAAGGCGCGCTCTCGCTGGCGGCACTCCTGCGTCCCGACCATGACGCCGCCGCCTACCTTCTCGCCTACGTGCACAGTGAGACCGGACGCTGGGCCACCTTGCGGCTCGGCTCGCCCGGTCCGGTGAAAGTTTGGCTGAACCGTCGGCAGGTGTTGAGCCGCGACGTGGTTCGGCCGGCCGGCTTGGATCAGGATGCGAGTGTGGTGTGGCTGCCTGCGGGGACAAGCCTTTTGCTGGTGAAGACGGTGGTGACCAGCGGTACTTGGAACGTATTCCTGCGCCTGACCCAGCCCAACGGGGCGGCGCTGGCCGGGGTCAAGGTGAACGGCCAGGCACCAGCCGCGGGCCTCGGCGCGGGCGGGCCTGGTGTGCGGCCGCCGGCCAAACGAGAGCTGACCGAGATTCTGCGCCAGCGGGCCGAGGCGGCTGACAAGGCGGACGCGGCCACGCGCTGGCTCGACTACGCGCGCGCCCTGGATCTGGTGCGTGGCCACGACAGCGAAAGCAAAGCCACGGAAGCCGCCGCAGAGAAAGCGGCCAAGGCGGGCGAGGGCCACCCCACGCTGAGCTTTGCCGCCTGGAAGCTCGTGGGCCAGGTGGCGCGCGACGAGGACGACGCCCGCCATGCGCTGGAACGAACCCTGGCCCTGGCCCCCGACAGCGAAGAGCGCGCGCTCATCCTCAGCGAGCTGGGCGATCTGGCGCAGCGGCAGCACCGCTCCGAAGCGGCCCTAGCGCGCTGGCGTGAGGCCTTGGCCGCCGACCCCGGGTGCGTTCCCGCGCACCTGGCCCTAGCCGGCGAGGCGCGCGAGGCGGGCTTGCTGGCGGAGGCCGTGCGCCGCCTGGACGCGTTGCCGGCGCCGGCGCGTGAGCTCCCCGTGGTCATCGCGGCGCACGTTCGCACCTTGGAAGCCTTGGATCGTTTCGCCGAAGCCGAAGCCGCGCTTCGCGCTCTGTGGTCCTGGCGGCGCTCGGATGCCGATGTGCTGCGCGACCTGGCGGCGGACGCGCGCCGCCGGGGGGCGTCCGAACAGGCGGCGGAGTGGTATGGCCAAGCGCTCACGTGGCGGCCCGAGCTGCACTACCTGGTGCTCGAGCAAGCACGCATGCTCGAGGGCGCCGGCCAGGTTGAGCAGGCGCAGGCGGCTCTGCGCAAGGTGCTGGCTCGCTTGCCCGACGAGCCTCGTTTGCACGAGGAGCTGGGGCGTCTGTTGGCGCGCGCGGGTCACAAGAAGGAGGCCGTGGACAGCTTGAATCAAGCCCTGCGTCTGCGTCCACAGCAGCCGACCCTGCGTCGCTATGTCGCCTCGTTGGACGAGACGCGCGATACCCGTCGCGGGGCCGAGCTGGAGGACATGGCGCGCGGGTATGCGCAAGATGGCGAGAGCTTGAGTCGCGCGGCCCTGGCCACGCCGGTGACCGAGCAGGACCAGGATCCCGCGGTGGTTCTGCTGGACCACCAGGTGACGCGGGTCCATCGCAACGGCTTGGCGGATCGTTTCGTGCAGAGGATCGTGCATCTGCGCACGGAACGGGCCGCGCGCGACAATCAGGAGATCTCCATCCGTTACACTCCCGGCGAGCAGGAGGTGGAGATCCGCGAGGCGCGCGTCTACCGGCGCAGCCCGGCGGGCTCGATCGAAGTGTCGCAAGCCAGCGGACGCGACGACCGTGAGCTGTCCGAACCCTGGTATGGCCTGTATTACGACGCTCGCGCTCAGGTGGTGACCTTTGATGGCCTGCGCGCCGGGGACGTGCTCGAGGTGCAATACACCGTGGCCGACGTCTCGTACCGCAACGAGATGGCCGACTATTTTGGCGATTTGGTCCTGATCGGCGATGTCCTGCCCAAGCGGCGTTGGCAATACACGCTCATCGCGCCGACGCAGCGGCAGTTCTATTTCAACGAACCGCGCGTCGCTGGGCTGCGACGCCAGCAAACGCGGCAGGGGAATGAGGCGGTGATGCGTTGGGCGGCCGATGCGGTGCCCCGGGTGGACATCGAGCCCGCCATGCCGGGCATCACCGAAGTGGCCCCCTACCTGCACATCAGCACTTTCCGCGACTGGCACGACGTGGGCCAGTGGTATTGGACTCTGGTGGCGGACCAGTTGAAGAACGACGCCGGGGTCAAGAAGGTGGCGGCGGAGGTCAGCGCGGGGCTGCGCGACCAGACCGACAAGGTGCGCGCCTTGCACAGGTTCGTCATCGAGAAGACCCGCTACGTCGGTTTGGAGTTTGGCATCCATGGCTACAAGCCCTATCCCGTCAGCCAGGTGCTCCTGCGCCGCTTCGGCGACTGCAAGGACAAGGCGCTCTTGCTGGTCGCCCTGTTGCGCGCGGTGAACGTCGACGCGCAGCTGGTGCTTCTGCGCACCCGCCGCGCCGGCGCGATTGATCGCGAGCCGGCCTCGTTGGCTGTCTTCGACCACGCCATCGCGTATGTTCCGGGGATGGACCTGTACCTGGACGGGACCGCGGAGTTCGCGGGCATGGCCGAGCTTCCCGTACAGGACCAGGGGGTGATGGTGTTGCGGGTAGGGCAGGCGGGGCCGGTGCTGGCGCGCACCCCGGTCCGGCCCGCCTCGGACAACCGCGCCGAGCGCGAGTGGAAGATCGTCATGCGGCCCGACGGCAGCGCCAGCATCGACGAGAAGGTCAGCGTGGCGGGTCAGGCGGCACAGGAGTGGCGCATGCACTACCAGACGCCGGGCGAACGTCACGAGCGCTACGCCAAGGTGTGGAACGGCCGTTACGCGGGCGCGCGCCTGCAGTCGGTGAGCATGACAGGCGTGGAGGACCGCAACCAACCGGTGGCGGTGCAGGCCAGCGCCGTGGTGCCCCACCTGGCTCGGCCGCAAGAGCGCGGCGAGCTCAACCTGCCGACCAGCTCGCGCGAGACCGATTTGACCCAGACCTAC
Source organism: uncultured Myxococcales bacterium (assembly GCA_964535465.1). Classification (GTDB taxonomy): domain Bacteria; phylum Myxococcota_A; class Polyangia; order Fen-1088; family Fen-1088; genus Fen-1137. Next base: position 7,864 of record CAZHUY010000017.1, on the reverse strand, counting down.
ACACGCCTGAGCGCACGCCGCTGGCCGTTGGTTCTGGGCTTCCCCTGGCAGCACCAAGAGGTGCTGAGCTACCAGTTCCCCGAGGGCTATCGCCTGCTGCGCGCCCCGCAAACGCAGAAGCTGACCTGTCCGTTCGGCAGCTTCGATTTCGAAGTGAAGGCCTCGCCCGATGGTCACTCGGTCAGCGTGCGCTCGCTGCTCTCCGTGGAACGGGATCGCATCGCGCCCGGCGAGTACGCGGAGTTCCGCGCCTTCCTTCGTCAGGTGGACAACCTGCTCGGCCAGCCTCTGGTCCTGGGCGAGGACTACGGACCATGAGGCGCCTCGGCGGTTTTCCAGGTTTTCACACGCTCCGACTGCGCCGGCGCCAATCCGGCTTCCCCGAGGGCGCGCTTTGTCTCCTGGCCCTGGTTGTTTGTGGTTGCGCGGGCATTCTGAGTGGGCCGCGCGTCGACACCTCAGGCCAGGACGGCCAGGCGTGGCAAGCCTTGTTCGAGGGCTACCATGAGAAGGCGGCCGCGCATCTTCAGGGGGCCCTGGCGGAGCCACGCGGGCCATCGGCCCTGGCTCTCTTTGGGGCCGGCAGCTTGGCCTACGAACGCGGCGACAGCGAAGCGGCGCTGGCCCACTACATCGATCTGCTCGCGGCGGCCGTTGACGGGAGCGCGGGTGACAGGCTGCTGGCCTCGGGGGCGGCCGCGCGCCTGCCGCGCTTGCTGATGGAATCGCCGTCTCCGCGAGCCGCGGAGAACCGCCTGTTGTCCTTGCCGCGCGAGCGTCTGCCCTGGCGGGTGCAATACCTCCTGGCGACCTTGGCCCAAGACATCGCGGGCCGTCGCGCGGATGCAGTCTTGGCGGAGGAGCAGGCGCGTCGTTCGGGCTGCGCCTTCGACCTTCGCCTGACCGACGAGGCAGGGCGGCTTCCCTACTTGGACCTGGCCTCCGAAGTCGTACGCGTGCTGCCGTCGCCGCGCACTCTCCAACGCGTCGGTTGTCGCTTCTCGACCCCCGCGCTCGAGGCCCAGCCTGGCGTACGGGTACTACGCGCTCGCATCGACGTGCGGGGCCCCCACTGGATCGTGCTCGACTCAGGGGGACCGGCCTTGCTGCGCGTGGACGGCGGCGCTTGGCACCACCACGCAGATTCTCCCGAAGCGACGGGGGCGCGCTGGTCGGCCCTACGGGTCGAGCTAGGCCGGGGCTCGCACGAGATCGAGCTGCGCATGGGCAGCCATGGCGGTGCCCTGAATCTGGGGCTGTTGCTGGCGCCCGCCACGGGCCCCGATCCCACCTGGAAATGGCAGGGAGGACGTCCGCTGGACAACGCGGTCTTCGGGCTCGCCTTCACCATGGCGGCCTACCTGGCTGGTGAAGTCGACGACGAGCTGGCGGGCGCTGCCGAATTGTCGAGCATGGCGAGTTTCTCGTTGGGGCATGTGCTGGCGGCGCGCGTGGCCGAGGTGGACGTCACACGGCCTCATGAGATGAACCGCGATCGCGCGCGCGGGCTGTACCTGAAGGCGACGGCGCGTGATGTTCGACTGGCACGTGCATGGGCGGACGTGTCGCGCATCGAGCTGGACGATGATCGACCGCGCGAGGCTTGCGAACACGCGGAGAAGGCGCGGAGCGCGGCACCCCGATGGTGGCCGGCGTCCCTGCAGCTCTTCGAGACCCTGCGGGCGCGTGGTTTGGAGATCGAGGCCGACAGCGCCTTGGGCAAGGCCCTGGCGCTCGTGCAACAGGGGGGCGGCGGTTGCCTGGCCATCGAGCGCGCACTCCGCCGAGCCCGAGAGTTGGCCCAATCAGCCGAGGTCAAACGCCTGACCGAATTGTTGTTGGCCTGTGATGCCCGTTCGGACCTGGCGGTGAACGTCCTGCGCGATCGCGGCGACAAGCCCGCCGCGCTGACCGCCCTGCAGCGCACCTTGCCCACCAGCGAGGAGCCCCTGCAGGTGCGCTCCGATATGGCCGCCCTGCGGATGGAGCAAGGCGATGCGGCGGGCGCCGCCGCGGCCCTTCGTCCGCTGATCGATTGGTCGCCACTCGATGCCCAGCTTCGCGTGCGTCTGGCCGACGCCTTGCTGGCCATGGGCGCGACCGAGGAGGCCACCACGGTGCTGACCGAGGCCATGCACAGGCTGCCGGTCCACACCTCTATCAGGGACGCGGCGCGAGCGACGGGCCTGTCCCTGCCGCTCGACGAGTTTCGCATCGACGGAGGCCAGGTCATCCGCGACTTTCTCGCGTCGGGGCACCGCTACGATGCTCCAGGGGTGGTGGTGCTGGACCGCTTGGTGGATCGGGTGTTCCGCAACGGCGCCCGCGCCAGCCTGACCCACACCATCACCTTGGTGCTGAGCAAGGAGGGCATCGAGCGGGCAGGGGAGATTGCCATCCCCGCCGGCGCCGAGATCCTGACCGTGCGAACCCGCAAGGCCGACGGGACCATTCGGGAGGCGCAGGAGATCGCCGGCAAACCCTCCATCTCGGCCTCGGACCTCTCGGTGGGCGACTTCGTGGAATGGGAGACCCTGGAGCTGCGCCAACCCTCCGAGGTCTATGCCCCGGGCTTCCTGGGTGACCGCTTCTACTTCCAGTCGGCCGAGGCGCCTCTGGATCGCAGCGAATACCTTTTGGTGGTGCCCTTCGATCTGCCGGTGGATCTGGATCGCCGCGCCGGCGCTCCCGAGCCCGTGTTGATCTCGGGGCCGGCGGGCACACGGGTGTTGCGCATGGCCGGCCGGCAATTCCCGCAGATTTTCCCCGAGCGTTCGTCGGTGGTAGCCGAGGATTGGGTTCCCTCGGTGCGGGCCTCGAGCGGCGCGGGTCTTGTGGCCTGGTCACGATTCTGGGCGGATCGCATGCACACGGTGACGCGCGCTTCGCCCGAGCTGCGCGATGTCGCCCGGCAAATCGTGGCCGAGGCCAAGCGTACGAGCCAAGATCCGGCCGAGGCCATCGTGGCCTGGGTCAACCAGCACATCGAGCCGGAGGCCACCTTGTTCGAGCCGGCCACCGTCACCCTGGCCCGCGGGCAGGGCAACCGCGCGGCCTTGGTCATGGCGCTGGCCCGCGTCTTGTCGGTGCGGGCCGAGTTGATGTTGGTGCGCTCGCTCGGGCGCGCCCCGGCCGCCGCGCCCCTGTGCGCGCAGGAGCTCGACGACTTCTCGGAGAGCGTGGTGCGGCTGGTGCGAGCCGACGGCGGTGTACGTTTCTTCAATCCTCGCCTGCGGCGTGCCCCCTTCGGTTATCTTTCACCCGAGCTGGCGGGCGCGCCTGGCTTCGTGCTGGGCGACGATGGGTTGCTGCTGGCCCGTTCGGCGATTCGTGACGGACGCCACGTGACCATGAAGATGCAGTTGGACAAGGAGGGGGCGGCGGCGGTGTCGGTCAACGAGGAGCTGACCGGCTGGCCCGCGGTGGAATGGAACGAGCTTCTGCAACGGGTAGGGCGGGACAGAACCAAGCTGCGCCAGGAGTTCGAGCAACGTTGGCTGAGCCTGCACTTCCCGGGGGCCGAGTTGGGCGAATTGACCACCCAGGAGAGCCAGAACGGCGGCAGGCAAATCCACTACACCATGACCAGCCCTCGCATGGCCACGCGCGAAGGCGACGTCCTGTGGATGAGCCCGAGCTTCTTTCACTCGCAACCTGGCCGGCGCTATTTCACCGAGGCGCAGAGACGGACGCCCCTGCAACTGGGATACGAGCCCCCTCTGGTGTTGGAGGCGGACGTCCTGCTGCCGGTGGGCGCGCGTGTGCTCGATCTGGGGTCCAGCGGCGCTGTGGACCTCGCCGGGATTCGTTTTTCGGAAGAGCGCATGGTCCAGGTCGACGGCCAGGGCCCGGGTTCCGCGTCGGCGCACCTCTATTTACGACGCCGATGGGAGCTGCCGCTGGCGCGCATCGCGCCCGAGCGATACCAGGAAATCGCCAAGAAGCTGCGCCAGGTGGACGCCCTGGAACGAAGCGCCCTGCGTATCGAAGTGAGGCGCTAGTGCCTCGACCGGGGCGTAGTGATTGCAGCTGGCGCTGCGGATTTCGTGCGATGGCGAGGCGCAAGGAGGGCGCATAGCCGTAGCTATGTAACCGACGAGCAACGAAGCCAGCGCGCGAAAGACCAAGCCAGATGCGAGCAGTACGCATCGGTCGAGGCACTAGGTGCTTGGTACCGAACGGCGCTCGCCGTCTACCACTTCTCAGCGGTCTCGCTGGGGGCTTCGCGGGGAGCGGCGACAGGTGGAGGGTCGATCGCCCGGCGGGTGGCGCCTCGTGAGCGTCTCGAGCGTGAGGCGGGAGGCGTCGGCTTCTGTTCGACGACAGCCGGTTTGACTTCGACCTCGGGTTTCTCCGGGGCAGGCGGGGGCGTGGGCGCCACGGCAGCCGGCTCCACCGGCGGGGGCGTGGGGGGAACTGCTACCGGTTGCACCGCGGGCACCGGAGCCGGCACGGTGTTGGTGACGGCCGGGACGACAGCGGTCTCGTTGCTTCGTCCCTTGCCGAACAACAGATAGACCACCAGCAGGACGACCGCGGCGGCCGCGATCGCACCACCGACGGCCAACCCGCGCCGCGGGACCGGCACATAGGTGACCGGCGTTTGGTTGGAGGCCACCGGGCTGAGCGTGCCCTGAGGCATTCCGGTCATGCGCATGTTGGGCGCGCTTCCACCGGGTACGGCCGACCATGTGCCCGGGCGGCCTCCCGCCACGGTGGGAACGCGAACCGGGGCAGGTGTGCGTTCCAACTGCCGCATCATGGGAGTCAGCATGCTCGCCTGCATGGGCGACTCGAGCGCGGCCATCAACTCCGCCATGCTCTGGAAACGGTCGGAGGAATTCTTCTCGAGCGCCTTGAGGAGGATCTTCTCCATCCAGTCGGGCAACTCGGGGTTGCGCATGCTGGGCGGGTCAGGCAGCTGGGTCAGGTGCATGAGCAGGATATCGCCCAAGCCTTCGCTGACGAAGGGGGGCGACCCGCACATCATTTCGTAAAGGATGATGCCGAACGAGTAGATGTCCGAGCGGTGGTCGATGCCGTCGGGGATGCCACGGCACTGCTCGGGGGACATGTATTGCGGGGTTCCGAGCAGCGAGCCCGTCTTGGTCTTGACCGAGCCGCCGGTCAAATCGCCGCGCAGCTTGGCGATGCCGAAGTCGAGCACCTTGACCCGGTCGTGCCCGGGGGCAATCGGATCCGGCACCAGGAACAGGTTCTCGGGCTTCAGATCCCGGTGCACGATGCCCTTCTCGTGAGCGGCGCCGATGGCGGACGCCGCCTGCATGGCGATCTGAAGCGACGTCTCCATGGGCAGGCGGCCCTTGGCCAGGCGTTTCGACAGATCCTCACCCACCAGGAATTCCATCATCATGTAGGGCGTGCCGTCGGGCAGGTTGCCCACGTCCACCACGTCCACGATGTTGGGGTGACCGATGGCGGCCGCCGCGCGAGCCTCGTTCATGAAGCGCGACACGAGGCCCATGTCCTCGGAGAATTCTCGACGAAGAACCTTGATGGCGCACTTGCGCCCGATGACGGTGTGCTGGGCGATATAGACCGCCCCCATGCCGCCCTCGCCGATCAGGCGCTGCACCTCGTAGTTGTTTATGCGGTAGCCAATAATATCCATGGTTTAGGGTGCCGAGCAGACCTATCGGGCCGTCCGCTCCGCTATGCGAGCGCCTATTGTACTAGGAAATTGTGCTTCTTGTCAGAATTTTGGGTGACGTTCGTGCCGGTCGGTACGGCCGATCATAGACTGGTCGGCATGAAAACAATCGGAGTCATCGGGCTGGGAATCATCGGCAGACCGTGGGCTTATCGTTATCAGGCTGCTGGGCGCCTGGTCGGGACATGGAACCGCACGCCAAAACCAGATACTCCGTTCTGGACGGACAGCCCCTCGAAGGTCGCCGCGGCGGCTGATGTGACACACGTCGTCGTCGCTGACCCACCCGCCGTTTCCGCGGTGTTGGACGCCATCGTGCCCGTCCTCGGTCCCGGCAAGGCGGTCGTGCAATCGAGCACCATCGATCCTGCAAGCGCCGCGCGGTTCGAGGCCAGGGTGCGCGCCAGCGGCGCCGCCTACGTGGAGGCGCCCTTCACCGGCAGCAAGCCGGCCGCGGAGGCGGGCCACATGGTTTTCTTCATGGGCGGAAGCCTCGAGGCCCTGGACGCCGTGGAGCCCTTGCTGGCCCTGGTGTCGCACACGCGTTTTCGCCTGCCCGATGTGCGCCAGTCCGCGGCCCTGAAGCTGGCCATGAACCTCAACATCGCGGCCCAGATGGAGGCGCTTTCGGAGGGCCTGATCTTCGCCCAGGCCGCGGGTCTCGAGCCCGATCTCTTCTTCGCGGCCCTGGCCAAGACCGTGGCCCACTCCGGCCTGGCGGATTTGAAAAAGGACAAGCTGAAGGCGCGCGACTTCTCTCCGCAGTTCTCGGTCAAACACATGCACAAAGACATGCGCCTGGCCGCGGGCGTGGCCGAAGGCAAGCTGCCCCTGCTCGAGACCGTGCGCGCCTGCCTGGCCCAGGCCGAGCAGCAGGGCATGGGCGACGACGATTTCTCGTCACTCATCCGTCTGCTGCGCGGCTGACCCGCAAGGGTTTGCGCTGTGTCTCCAGGACACAGGAAACCTCACGTGCCGCTCGCGCCTTGGCCATGGCCGCGCTAGTCTTGCGCCACTTTCATGGCCGCTCACGTTCCCGATCGTGCTCGCTTCCTTGACCTTGCCCGGCAGGGTCGCCTCTGCTTTGTCTATCGCGAGTGGCTGGCGGACGGGGATACCCCGGTTTCGGTGTTCGCCAAGTTGGGCCGGGGCCCGTACTCGTTCCTGCTCGAGAGCGTGGTGGGTGGCGAGAAGTGGGCGGCGTACAGCTTCGTCGGGGTGCACCCGCGCATGGTGATTCGCGCCCGCGGCACCCAGGTGGAACGCCTGCGTCCCGAGGGCGACGGCTTCGTGGTGGACGAGAGCGTGACGGCGGAACGACCGCTCGATTACGTCAGCCGCACCTTGGCCAGCTTGCCGCCGGCGGTGCCGCCCGGGTTGCCACGCTTCTTTGGCGGCGCCGTGGGCTGGCTGGGCTACGACTCGGTCCGCCGCTTCGAGCGCCTGCCGGACAAGGCGCCCGACGAGCTCAACCTGCCTGACATGTGCTTTGTCCTGACCGACACCGTGGTGGTGTTCGACAACCTGCGCGGCACCATCAAGGTGGTGGCCTCGGTGGACGTGGCCGGCCAGGATGCCAACCGGGCCTACGATGAGGCCTGCCGCAAGGTCGACGCCATCTTCGACCGGCTCTCCCGTCCCTGCCCCGCGCTTCCCGCACTGGATCTGGTCAGCGGGGCAGGGGGCACCCTGTCGGCCAAGGCCCGCACCAGCCAGGCCGACTACGAGGCCGCGGTCCGCCGCATCCAGGAGTACATCAAGGCCGGCGACGCCTTTCAGGTGGTCTTGTCCCAGCGCTTCGATCTGGACCGGAGTGGTGTCGACCCCTTTGACGTGTACCGCATCCTGCGCGTCACCAACCCGTCGCCCTACATGTTCCACCTGGAATTCCCCGAAGCCGTGGTCACCGGCGCCTCGCCCGAGGTGCTGGTCCGCCTGGACGGCCTCCGCGTGGAGGTTCGTCCCATCGCCGGCACCCGCCCACGCGGCCGCAGCGCGGAAGAGGATCAGGCTCTGGAGAAGGAGCTGCTGGCCGACCCCAAGGAGCTGGCCGAGCACGTGATGCTGATCGATCTCGGCCGCAACGACGTGGGGCGGGTGTCCATCCCGGGCACGGTTCGCTTGGACGAGACCATGGTGGTGGAGCGCTACTCTCACGTCATGCACCTGGTCTCCAACGTCAGCGGCTCCCTG
>CAZHUY010000016.1:0-43206 GCA_964535465.1 uncultured Myxococcales bacterium | reverse complement strand
CAGCATGCGGTTGTCGGCCTGGATTCGCTCCCCCAGAGCCAGACTTCTGGCTTTCAGGGCGCGGCGGTGCGGGCTCTTCCAATCGAAAAGAGGAAGTTCGAACTGGAACTGGAAGGCAACGTAGCTGGGATTGTTGTCGCCAGCCAGGCCATAGCTGACCTGCGCGTAGTCGAACCACGGTATGAGCTGCAACCAACGCTGCCTTCGTTCCGCATCCGCCGCGGCGCGCTCGGCTCCCAAGAGACGCAGGCGCGGATTGGCGGCGCGGGCCCGCTCGACCAGAGTGTTCAAGCCTTCGGGGGCGACACAGGTGTTCTTGTCGGAAGGGGCGAGCTTGACGTCCGCATCGGGCGGCATTCCCAGTTGAATCAGCAGGTCGTCGTAGGAGGCGCGCCGTTTGGCTTCCAGCTCCACCAACTGGGTTCGCGCGTCCAGATAGTCCACCTCGGTCAGGCTCTGGTCGACCACGGTCGCCGATTGCAGCTCCAGCCGGCTCTTCACCAACGCGCGCAGCTTCTCACGCTCGGCGATCACATCCTTCACCAGGGCGACCTGCACGTCGTAGCTCAGGATCTTCGTGTGCAGCTTGCGCACCAACGCCCTGGTATCCCGGCGTGCGATGTCCAACTCCATCTTCGCGTCCGCCTCGTTGGCCTGCCCCTCGGCCCGCTTGGCCGCCCGCTCGCCCAGCCCGGGCGGGCTCCAGCGAATGCCGACAGTCGTGTGATAGAAGGGGTGGGTTCCGTGGCTGCGACGATCGATGAAGGGATCGATGAGCTGCTCGTAGCGCATCCCGCCCACCCGCAGCATGGGGTTGTTCCAAGCCAGGCCCGCCTCGGTCTCCGCCTCCGCGTCTTCCACGGTGTAATGGCGGTAACGAACCTGCGGGCTGTTCTTCAGGGCAAGCTCCACCGCCTGCGCTTCGGTCAGCGCAGAGCTGGGAGCGGACGCCTCGGCCAGTAGCAGCGCCGCCAGAGCCACGGCTCCCGTCATCGCGCGCCTCCGCTCCCTCGGCTAAAAACGGCGTCGTAGGCCAGGTTGGGCAGACTGGCAGGCGCGTCGAGCTGGATATGAACGCTGCGCCCGAACTCCATCATCTTCGGTATCCGCCAGAAGCGCTCCGGCAGCATGGTCACGCTGGGCGCGACGGCCACCACCCGGCCGGTCACGGCCGGCGACGAGAGAGCCCGGGACACCATCTTGACCCGATCGCCCACGTGCACGCTGTCGGCGCGGTCCTGAGGCAGGTAGGCGATGGCCTTCTGCGACTTCTCCTCGACCAGGGTGATGACAGGCATGGTCGGGTCCGCCGCCAGATCGCCGACTTGCAGTAGGATGTCACCCACGCGGCCGTCGAAGGGCGCCCGGATCTCGTGGTAGGTGCGCAGCAGCTCCAGCCGCGCGATCTCCTTGCGTTGCAGCTCTCCCGCGGCCATGCGGGCATCCTCTTGCGCGGCCCGTTCGGCCGCCACCTCGGCCTTCGCACTCTTCATCTGCTTCTGCCACTCGCCCAAACGCTGGGTCGAACCGCTCGCGCTCTTGCGCGCGCGCGCCACCGCGGCCTTGTACTCTTCAACCTTCTTGACCAAGGACGCCCGCTGAACCTTCATCGCCTTCAGCCGGTCCGCGCTGGCCAGTTGATCCTTGACCAGCTTCTCCTCGATGGCCAGGTTCTCGTCCAGTTGGGCCAGCTCGCCGCGATCCTGCTCGGACTCGGCGATGATGCGCGCCATATCGACGGCCGAGCGCTCGGCCATGGCGGCCAGCTCGTGCGACGTCCGCGCGCGGTCGTCCTGCATCCTCACCTGCTGCCAGCCGGCGACGATCTCGTCATAGATCAGCTTGGCTCGCGCCACAGCCAGCTCGGCGTCGATCTCGGTCGTGTCCATTTCCACGAGCAGCGTCCCCGCCTTCACCTGCTGGCCCGGCTGGACATGAACCTTGGCCACGCGTAGCCGGTGATCGGTGCGTATGGGCGACAGCGAGGCCACGTGCGCATGGACAATGGCGGGCGCCGAACCGATCCCCGCCTGCGAGATGGCCATGGGGATGGCGATGACGGCGGCCGCACCCCACAGCAGCCAGGGCAGGAGACGACGCAAGGTGGGCTGTTTCGCAAGGAAATTAGACTTCATGGGTCGCCTCCTGCATCGCGATGGAGACGCCGCGCGCGCCCTGGATGGAAGCGACGTCCTTCACCAGGAGCGCCTCCTTGCCGGGATTGCGCAAGGTGATCTGGTAGATGCGCTCGAGCTCGCGGCCCTGGGCCACCTCGCGCACGGTGATGGCGGCGAACTGCCGGCAGTGGCTCTTGAGCGAGGAGATGAGCGCGCCCTCCGATTCGTCGGAGGGCGGCAGCTGCACGCGCAGAACCCCGTCATGGCGGTGGCGCGAACCGAAGCCGGTCACCTGCAGGGTGCCGATGATGAGGATGAAGGCCAGCGTGCCGATCCCGCCCGTGGCCAAGTTGCCGGTCCCCGCCGCCACACCGCCCGCGAAGGCGGCGAAGACGTAGATCATGTCCAGGGAATCGTGCATCTGCATGCGGAAGCGGATGAGCGCCAGCGTGCCCACGATGCCCAGACCGCGCGCCAGGTTGTTGCCGATGGCCAACATCAGAACCGTGGCGACCAGCCCGGCGGCGACCAGAGAAACCACGAAGGAACGCGAATACGAGATCCCTTGATGGGTCAGCATGTAGGCGAACGCGATGGCTTGAGAGAACAGGTACGAGACCAGGATCGCCAGGAGCGCTGCTTGCCACAGAACGGTATCGGGGGTTTGGTACAGGATTTCTGACATGAATTGCCTCAGGTTTGGTTGAGCATGCCGATCAGGGTGTCGCGCGCGAACAGCCGCTCGACCCCCCTGCAGTACTTCGAATAGCGGATCTTGCTCAGGCCGAGCGAGCAGGCCACGTTGGAGAGCCAACGCGGGACCGCGCTCAGGCACTTGAGCTCGAGCACGACGCCCGTGGGAACGCTCAGCATGGTGTACGGGGCATCCAGCGCGATCCAGTTGGCGGGATCGGCATCAAGGGTCCATTCATCCCAGGCCTGGCACACAACCCTGCGGTCGAACGTGACGCGGGCATAGGAATCGACGGTGCTCAACCACGCCTCGCGCAGGTAGCGCACCATCACGCTGGGGACCAGTTGGTGCTGCAGCAGACGAGAGCAGAACAGCTTCTCGGCGGAACAGGCGTCCCGGTGCAAGGGACCGTGGATCCGCTCGACCCAACCCTCGAGAGGGATCTTGGCGCGCGGTTTCTTGACCATGTCGTGGTCTTTGTTCTTGATCTCGAGGAAGACCGTGTCCGAGCCATCGTAGTGCCGCACGCGCGCCTTCCAGCGCCGCGCCCGCCGCTCGCGCGAGATGCGGTACAAGTCGCGGTTGCGCGTGTCGAGGTACAGGCTCTGGATGGGATACTGATGATTGGAACTCTTGGCCGAGTTGGGGTCGAGGACGCAGAAGGGCTCGATGGCGCGCCGGACCTCGTCGACCTGCCACTCGGGGATGAGGTACTTGAACTCGTAGCGATCCGGAATGTCGATAGGCGACAGTCGCGCGGCGGCGTCGGATACGCCGGTCGCACGCGGGTCGGGCGCGCTGGACAGGACGGGGCTCGGATCGCTGGCGACCTCGTACGAAAGCGCGCGCGTGGACCTCATGGCTAGTTACCGCAAGCGGTGCTGTTGCCCGCGCCGCAGGTGGGAACCGCGCACCTGAACCACTCACCGGTACCATCGGGAACCCGCGCAAACGAGATGTCGGAGTAGGCGTCCGTCCATCGGTAGAGGTCCACCTGACGTTGCTGGGAATCGTAGAGCACCACCTGCTCGGCCTTGGACTTGAACTTGAGCGCGAGGTGGGTCTTGCCCTGATCGGGGGTGTTGTCGGCCCAGAACAGGATGGCGCTCTTGGCCGCCACCGTGGTCCCCGAGGGAATGACCCCCTTGCGCGGACTGGCGGTGTCGTCGGTCAGCGAATACCCGCCGATGTCCACCTCCTTGTCGCTGGTGTTGTAAAGCTCGACCCAGTCGTTGCGCTCGCCCACCTCGTCGGGACAATCGTTACTGTTCGAGGGCAAAACCTCGTTGAGGCGAATGGGCGAGTCCGAGTCCGCGACGCAGCCCGCGGCGACCAGGGTCGCCAGCAGAACCCATAGGGGCCTCATGTGCAACTTCAACATTTCTCTTGTGACCTCAAGGTTCTGGATAGGGCCGGGCTTGCTTGATGTACAGCTTGGCCAGCTCCGCGGGGGATTCATCGTTGTCGAACTTGAATTCGACATCCATGGCGTACCAACCGTTGTTGCCGGCCGCCGGACCGTAGGCGTCCGAGAAACGATTGTGGATGGATTTAAGGGCACGGCCCAGGGTGTAGAGCTGGTACTTGGTCAGGACCGTGGTTCCCACGGGTATCAGATTGGAGTGGGCCAGATAGTTGGCGGGCTGATTGGGGGTATCGAAGAAATAGAGGATTTGATCGGTGCTCACGCCCTTGGGGGGGTGCACCACCTCGGCGTCGCCCCCGTGCTGCACGTTGATGTAGTAGGCGGGGTTGACCCCACTCTTGTCGTAGATGTTCGCGGTTATGGCCACGCCGTTGGCCTCTTCGTCGGCGTAATACTCATGTACCAACAGTGCCATCACGACCGATTTATGGTCCACGCCATAATAGCTACGCTCCTCGTAGGTGCGGTACAGCCAGGTGCTGGCAAAGGCCAGCCGGATGGCGTCGCGGATGCTCTCCCATTTCGCCGGGTCGCCGGTGTGTGACTCATAGCAGCCAGCGCAGGGGAACCCCTCGAGATCCTCGCTGTTGGTGCTGGTGCGGAAGCGCATCTTCTTGCCGGGGTATTCGGTGTCGATCTTGACGCGCAACTTGGCCTCCAACTCCGGGTCGAGCTGGCCTTTCAGCATGGCGGCGCGAAACTCGGCGAGCTTGTCGTAGCGTACCGCCATGTCCGACACGAAGACCGGGTCCTGCAGCAGGGCATCTAGCCTGTCATAGAGCCCGTTGTCCCGCATGAACACATGGTAGTAGTAGCAGGGGATGCCGAACGCCTTCTTCAAGGGGACGTCGTCGGTCTTGGCCAGGATCGAGTACTGCGCGGCCTTGCCGCCCCAGGCGTTGGTGGAGATCTTGAGCGCCTCGCGCAGCGTACGCCCTTCTTCGTTGGTGATGTCCTCGATGTCGAGCAGCTCGCGCGGTTCGAGGTCGATGGGCGGCAACACCTTGGGCGCGGGCTTTTGCGACGCCCAGTAGGCTTCGCCCTCTTCCTGGGTGGCCGGCCGGATCGACCAGTCGAGCGGTCCCACCACGAGCTCCACCAGTTGGTCCTTGTAGGCCAGCAAGGTGGGGTCGGTCAGGGCGTTGCGCAACCCCATGTTGGGGGTCTTGCGGTTGCGCGACAGAACGTTGAGGTGCGAGAGCGGCGTCTGGAACTCCTGCGTGATGATGCCCGAGACCACGCTGATGTCGTTTGGTGCCTCGTCCAACACCGCGATGGCCTGGTAGGACAGGTACTGCCCCTGATCGAGGGCCGCGGCCGTGGTGAACGTCAACATGCCCACGGCGCGGGCTGGATTGAGCGGCTGGTAGTCGATCTGCGCGTAGAGCTGGTCGGTGGTGACCAGGGGGATGTCCCCCGGCAGCTTTGCGGCGGTGCCCGTGATGGTCTCCGAGGTCGGATGGAAGGCCAGAGCCGATCCGAAGAAGGCCGCGGCCTTGACGGCACGAAACAGGGTGGTGATCATTTCCGCCGAGGCCGTATCGTAGGGGGACAACTCCAACGCCCAAACGCCGGCGCTCTCGTAGTAGGTCACCGCGCCCAGGATGAAGCGCCGGCCGGGGCTGTAGTACTCCGTGGTATTGAAGGTGCCGATCTGGGGAACGAGCGGCAGCCCGTTGCCCGACAGGTGCGTCGAGACGAACTCGTAGTGGACCGCGTAGACGACGCTGTTCTGGAAATAGACCCCGCCGTCGTTCTGGGCGGTGTCGAAGATGACCTTGGTGGAGCGCGCGCCGGCCATGGTCTGGTCGACGGGATCCGAGGCCAGGGCCTGGAAGTCCTTGCTGCACCCGATGTGGCGTAGGTGGTCGACCTTGCCCAAATCGGTGAGCGGCACCGTGCTGCTGCCGCCGTTGCTGAACCCGCCATCCGGGCCGTTGTCGATCAATCCCGCGATCTCGCACACGCCTTCGACCGCCGCACCGATCTGGCCACCGGCATCCGCTTGCGTCTTCTTTCCATCGCCCGAACAGGCAAGCAATGCGGGGAGTCCGAGCAGCGTCCAAGTGCTGAAACGACGAGAAATCATGTGGCCGTTCCTAGGCATTCTCGATGACGACACCCTCGATGATGTTGGCCACGTCTTCGCACGAGTCGGTGGCCATCTCGATCATCTCGAAGACCTCTTTCCACTTGATGATGGTAATGGGATCCTTGTTGTTCCCGAAGAGCCACGAGATGGCCTGCGCGAGCTGAGCGTCCGCTTGGTTCTCCAAACGGTTGATCTCCACGCAATCCTCCAGGATCTGCCCCGTGTGCTTGAGGTCGCGCAGCCCCTTCACCGCCTCGGCGACCCGCTTGGCGCTGGTCAGCAAGGTGGTCGCCATATCGACCAAGAGGGGCGAGGACTCGCGCATCTCGTACATATCGATGCTGCGGGCGGCCCCCTCGACCAGATCCATGACGTCGTCCATCTTCGAGATCAGTCGATAGATGTCGTTGCGATCGAGGGGAGTGATGAAGACCCTGTGCAAGGCCGCCGAGGTGTCGTGAGCGACCTTGTCGCAGGCACTCTCCACGGCCTTGATGTTCGCGCACAGCCCGGGGATGTCGTCGCTCCCCCGCGCCAGCTCCAGAAACAACTCACAGCCCATGACTGTTCTTCGAGCATGGTCCTCGAAGAAGTGAAAGAACGAGTGTTCGCGAGGAAGGAGACGCATGTTCAACAGTGAAGCGGCGTGACCCGCAACTCCTGGCGCTGTGATGGCGGACCGGAGAGGCAGGTTATGTTTACTCGTGTGCGCGAGAATAGGGAAGGAGGAAGGAGTGGCGATGTGGCAATCTAGGGCGTCAGGGCAAAGCAGTAGAAGCCGCCGTAGCCACCGCCGGAACCCACGGTCCCGTCATTGCCAGGACCGCCAGTCTCGTAAAGGAGGTTGACCCCTGGAGCGCACCCGGATTCGTCGAGCGCCGACATCCAGTTGCACAGGTTGCCAATGCCGCCCATGCCGCCACCGGGAAAACCGCCACCACCAGGGAAGCCACCGCCGCCACCGCCACCGCTGCCGCCCGCGCCTGTCGTGCGCGTATCGGTCGTGGTGCACGCGTTGGACATGGTCGGCCACGAGTGTCCCACGCGAGGTTTCGATCCGGTCTTCTCGGTCGAGGTCCAATCGCTGCAAGTCGCGGTCTCGCTGTACAGCATGCCCTTGTCATTGGACCCGGTCAGCATGTCGTGGTTGTCCACGTTGCCGGTCCTGTCGGGGTTCTGATTGATAACGCCGGTCTCGTTGGGGAAGTCCATCTTGATGGCGGTATCCGCGTTCTTCGGCCGGTCGTAGTACAGCTCGTCCAGGTTGTTGGCCAACAGGCGGCCCAGTCGGTCGTACCAGGGGCCCTGGCCGATGCGCTCGATGGCGTTGACTTGCTTGCCATCCTCACCCGCGGTGGCGCTCAGGAAGGCGCGCCAGGTCTTGGCTGCCGCGCCTTTCATGCTGCCCTCGGCGACCTCGCTGCAGATCTTGTCGGCCCCACGCAGTCCCGCCCCAGCGCCCGTCTCGCCATGTCGCAGATCGCCACCCAGACCCTTGGTATTGCCGGCGATCTTCTGGATGGCGGCGTAGCTCACGACGAAGAAGCTGAATTTTGCCAGGCTCGAAGTGGCCCCGGTGGTCGTTGTGGTGCCACCCGCGCTGGAATTACCGCCGGACCCCGTGGCCGAGGTGCCGCCGGTTGCACCACCCTTCGAGCTACCGGTGGTGCCACCCGACTTGGCCGAGCTGCTGGTGGTCTTTCCACCCGTCTTCGACGCCCCCCCGCTCGAGCCGCCCGAGGCCGATGACGACCCGCCCGAACTCGAGTCACTCGATTTGGATGCCCCACCCGAACTGCCGCCCGCCGATGAACTGGCGCTACTGCTCTTCGAGGAGCCGCCGGAAGACGACGAGCTGCCGGCTGACGACGACTTCTGGCTCGAACCGCCCTGTCCGGCGCGAGAGCTGCTGCTGTCGCTCGACCCACCGGAGCTGCTGCTCGAATCGCCGGAGCTGCCGCCCGAATTCCGAGTCGAATCCGCAGTGTCTTCGGCGCTGCACCCGCCCAGGGCCGGCAGGATGATCAGAGAAGAAGCCAACAAGATCGCCCAGTTCCATCCTTGTTTGTTCTTCTTTGAACGCATCATCAATCCTTTTGGTGCACCGCGCAAAGCGACGCATGTTTGCATATGGACAGTTGGTGTGAGGCCGTGCGGGAGTTCTTCAAAGAGTTAGCCGTCTTTTCCTAGACACCAGCTGATGTCCGCTGATTGCACACAATGGACGCCAAACACGGACTTCTTCCGAGCCATCGCCAAGTAACTTGCCCTCGTTCCTTCAATCCCCTCACAATTCACGGGATGATCCCGCCCCCGGGCAACCCAGATAAGAGACCGAACCGCAAAAGGAACCTTGGCCTCGTCTTGGCCCTGCTGCTGGCCGTCACGGGAATCGGCTGGGTGACCTTCGGGCCCCATCGGCGCCTGCCTGCCCTCCTGTTGGAGGAGGCGGCCAGGCACGGATGGCAGGTTCAAGGGGGGAACCGACAAGCGGGACCGCTCTCGACCACGCTGCAAAACCTTCAGGTTCTGCTACACGACGACGCGCGCCTTTCAATCGAAGTTGGCCGTGTGAACATCAAGCATTGGCCCTGGTCGACCCCACGAGTCTCGATTGAGGATGTGAGAGTCCATCTCAGCGGCGATCCGCTCGGGCACTTCGAGGCCGTGGCAAAGGCGTGGTTCGCGCCCGAGGTTCAGCTCGCTCACGGTCCGATGGAGGTCATCTACCAGCATCGCTTGCTCGGAAAACTCCGCCTGGCCGGGGTCGCGCTCGAACGTCGGGGCGATGGGTTCGAGATCGCGGCGGCGCAGGTGACCCTCGGCGATGTGGTTTGGCGGGACGTGAGGTTGTCTCTCGAACGGCGCAAGAAGACGGTCGTGATCGGGTTCGGGGCCCAGGCGAACCAGGGGCCTCGGCTCACCTGTTTTCCGTCGAATGGCGAAGGCGCGCGCTGGCTCGTCGATCTACCCCATGGCCCGCTGCAACCCCTGCTCAGGCAACTGGGCCTGCAGGTGGGTGACGAATTCGCCGCGACCCAGGGGGCGGGCTCCCTCAGTCTGGATATTCCCAACGATGGGGCCCAACCCGTGCGCGGCCGCGTGCAAGTGGTCGTCGACAACTGGCCCCTCTATGCGCCCGCCGGCACCGAGCCGCTGCTCGGCCAGACGTTCTCCCTGCTCTCCAACCTCGTAGCTTCGACTGACAACTCGCACTGGGAGCTGCCACGCGCGGAGCTGACCATGCCGGTCTTCTCACTGGTGGGAAAAGGCAGCCTGCGGCTCGGCCGAGAGAAGCGTCTGCTCCTGGAAGCCGAGGGCGAGCGGACCTGTCCGCTGCTGCGTGGGCTGCTGCCTCCCTCGCGGGCGCTCGACGACGTTCGCAAGTTTCTCGAAAGAAAGGGATCGGCGGCGTCAAAGGACGTCGCGCAGAGCGCACGCCTGGAGATTCGTTGGGACACGGCGAACCCCGCGGGTTTGTTCCGGCCGACCTTGCGTCTGGTGCCCGGCTGCGGGCTTGAACTCTGAACCCATATGCGGAGGCTTCTGTGACAGACTGGACAACCATGCCCCCCTTGACGACGGTTCTTCGAACGCGGGTCACACGCCGTGCCCACCCGCTGGCCGTGTTGCTGGGCCTGCTGCTGCCCCTGGCATGTGGCCCGGCGGTCCCCTTTCCTGGCGAACCAGGGCTGGTGGAGCGCGTGTCCGATGCTCTCCCCGCCCCCTCGCCGCCTCCCCCCTAGCCTTCCCCTTTCCCCTCGCCCCTTCCCGCCGGATCTTGGACCCTGGTGGCCCTACCCGATCTGCAGAACATGGTCTCCGACTATCCCGAGCTGGTCTACTCGCAGACCGCCTGGATCGCCGCCAACGCCGAGCGCCTCAACATCAAGTACGTGGTCAACGAGGGCGACATCACCAACGATACGGCGAACGAACACTGGAAGATCGCCGATCACGCGTACCGCCTGCTGGACGGGCGCGTGCCCTACGCCATGGTCATGGGCAATCATGATTACGCCGGCGGTGGCACCATGGAGAGCCGAAGCACCGAGCGCTTCGACCACTACTTCCCCCCCAGCCGGATCGCGACCCAGAAGGGATTTCTCGGCTCGTTCGACCCGGAGTCGGTGGTCAACGCCGCGTACAGGTTCACGGCCAATGAGCAGGAGTGGCTCATCTTCGCCCTCGAGTTCGGGCCCCGCGACGTCGTGCTGGCCTGGGTCGAGTCCGTCCTGGCCGCCAACCCCAAGGCTCAGGCCATCCTGGTCACCCATGCCTACCTCTTCTTGGACGGCACGCGCTTCGACCGGGTCAACGGCAAGGACCAGTACAACAATCCCCACGACTACGAAGGCGAGGACGGCCGCTTGGGTGGAGTGAACGACGCTCAGGAAATGTGGAACAAGTTGATCGTGAAGAACCCCGCCATCCGTTTCGTGCTGTGCGGCCACATGCACGGCCAGGCGCGCCTGGAGAGCCAGCGCCCGGGTGGCCCCAACGTCCACGAGATACTGTCCGACTACCAATCCGAGGACATGGGCGGGGGCGGCTACATGCGTTTGATGACGTTCGCGCCGGACGGCAGGGTGTTCGTGCGCTCCTACTCACCCTACTTCGATCGCTATCTCACTGACGCCGACAACGAGTTCGTCCTCAGGCTGGACGCGCAGCCCAAGACAGGGATCGCTAGCGATCCAGCGCAGCCGTAAGGGCCTCCTCCAACGTCGGAAAGGTGCGGAGGGCGCTACCGGATGGCATCGCACTCAAGACCTGCGCCGTGCCCACGACCCACAGCTCGACCTCCATGCTGGCCCCCACGTTCTTCGCCTCCCCCAGCATGCGAGCCACCCAGCTGGCGTCCAGCTCGGCCAGCGGGCTCATGTCGATGATGGCCAGCGTGTCACAGGCTCCGGCGGTGTTGCGCACCAGATCGCTGATGCGTGCCTTGACGTGGGCGTAGTATTCGTCAAAGCGCTTGCGCGGCACCCGCAAGGGCTCGATGCGAATCAGATTCCCTTCCGTGACCGTGGTGTGCTCGAAGATGGCGCAGCCTTGGTCCACCAAGGTGCGCACCAAATCCAGATCGCTGGCGCGGGTGATGACAGCGTCACACCCCATGCGCTCGAGTTCCGCCTCGACGCCTTCCTGATCGTGTAGGGCGATGCCCACGAAGACCGCGCGCGGCCGCAAGGACCGTAGCTGCTCAAAGAGCGCCTTCAGGTTGGTTTCGGAAAGGCCGCTGTCGAAGAAGACCATGCGGTAGGGCTGCTTGCGGCAGGCCAACATGCAGTCGGTGCCCTTGCGACACATGTCGAGGCCGTGGCCAGCCGGGATCAGCTCGCGCAGCTTCTGCTGGACCAGAGCCTGGTCGGAGAGGAGCACCATGTCGGCCGGCTTGGCCACAGGCACGGCTTCCGCTTCCGCTTCGCCCTCCAGCTTGAGGGCCTTGGCCACCTTGGATTTCAGATCCTTGGCCTGGAACGGCTTGAACAACAGATCCTCGATGCCCATCCTCTTCAGGAAGGCCACCGTGGTGGGCTTGACCTCGCCGGTCACGATCAACACCGGGGTGTTGTCGCTCTGCATGCGCATGCCCTCGAGCATCTCGGCGCCGTCCAGGTTGGGCATGTTGAGGTCTAAAACCACCAGATCGAAGTGGTCACTTTCCAGTTGGCTCAACCCCTCCACGCCGTCGGCCGCTTCCACACACCCGACTCCCATGTTCTTGAGGACGTCCGCCACGATCTTGCGGCTGGCGCTGCTGTCATCCACACACAGAACACGCTTTTCCATGAGCGAAGGATCCTCATCGGCAGGGCCACGAAGAAACCGAAGCCCGCCCCAACATTGACGAATTTCGCCTCAGGCGGCTCGTCGAAAAGTGCTTCGAGGCGGATGGAAGGACTGGCTCGGTCCGCCCCACAGGGTCATCCTTCGGGCCCACGTTGTCATCGTCCGCCTCACCTTATCTCCAACCCGTCCGCGCTCCGCAAACCACGCCACCCTGGCTGGGATTGGGGGCGGTCTTCATCGGCTCGAGCATTCTGGGCCTCTCCGCCATTTTCGTGAAATGGGCCGTGGCGGGCGGCGCCACGCCCGCCGTGGTCGGGGCCTACCGACTGCTCTTCGCCCTGCCCGGGACCTATCTGCTGGCCCGCTCCGAGAATCAGCACACCCGGCTGCGCGGCCAGGGAAACGGTTGGCTGTGGGCGCTACTGGCCGGCGTGTTCTTCTTCAGCGACGTGTGGATGTGGCACACAGCCATGGGCATGACCAGTGTGGCCAACGCCACCTTCATCGTGGCCGGGCTGTGCCCCATTTGGGTGGCGCTGTTCTCGGTCCTGGTGCGCGGCCAGCGCTACCGCTGGTTGGGCTGGCTGGGGCAAGGCCTAGGTCTGGCCGGCGCCTTGATCCTGGCGATGGCCCGCGGCGCGCGGGTGGGTAACGGGTACGGCGAAGCCCTCTCCCTGTTGGCCAGCTTCTGCTACGCCGGCTTCACCCTTTCGCTCGGCCAGAGCCGCCGCACCTTGCAGGCAAGCCAGGCCCTCTTCTGGTTCACCCTGTCGAGCTGCACCTGCTTCGTCCTGGCCTCGCTCGCCACGGGGGCCAACCTGGTGGGCTTCGACGACCGCGCCTGGTTGAGCCTGATCGGGTTGGGCCTGGTGGTGCACCTCTTGGCTTGGCGACTCAACACCTGGGGGCTCGGTCACGTGGAGACCGCGTTCGGCGCCTTGGGCCTGCAGGCGCAACAGATCGCCACCCTGTTTCTCGGCGCTTGGCTGCTGGCCGAGCCCGTCCGTCCGCTCGGCCTCTTGGGCGGCATCCTGATCATGACCGGCATCGTGGCCGTCGCCTTCGGCCCCGGGCGCCAAGCTGGCCAGACCTGACTAACCAGCCAGCTTCTTCGCGATCTGGGCCACGTGACGCCCTTGGAACTTGGCCCCTGCCAGCTCGTTTTCGCTGGGCATGCGCTCGCCGTTTCCGCCGGCGATGGTCGAGGCGCCATAAGGCGAGCACCCGGTGAGCTCGTCGATGCGGGTCTGTCCCGCGAACGAGTAGGGCAAGCCGACGATCACCATGCCGTGGTGAAGCAGGGTGGTGTGGAAGCTCAGGATGGTCGACTCTTGCCCCCCGTGCTGCGTGGCCGAGCTGGTGAACACGCTGGCCACCTTACCCACCAGCGCGCCCTTGGCCCACAGGCCGCCCGTGGCATCGAGGAACTGGCGCATCTGCGCGGTCATGTTGCCAAAACGCGTGGGGGTTCCGAAGATGACCGCGTCCGCCTTGGCCAGATCATCGACCGTGGCCACCGGCACCTGGGCAAACGCCTTCTGCGCCTCGGTCGCGCCCATCTTGGCGATGATGTCCGGTGCCAAGGTCTCCGCCACCCTCTTGATCTCGACCTCTACACCAGCCACCTCGCGGGCCCCCTCGGCCACCGCTTGCGCCATCCGGTAGATGTGTCCATAGGTCGAATAGAAGAGAACCAGCACTTTCATGGGCCACTCCTTGTTTAGGTGTGCAGGGTAGGATGACAGAGAGATGATCGAGGGTGCGAAAATTCTGCGAGATGTGGGGCTTGCGCCGGGTTCGGAGAGGGTCAGCGCCTGACCACCACCTCCTCGCGACGAGGGATGTACACCACCTGATTGAAGGGGAATCTGAAGGTTTCGTCGCCGATACGAACCAGCAGCCACACGCCCTGGGCCTTCACGTCCCGCTCGGTGAAGACCAGACCAGCCGCGGCCTTGCCCGGAAAAATGGTGGTCTTGCGAAAAGCATCCGTGGTCCAGTTGGCCCTCTCCAATTCGTAGGCCGACACCTGTCGACTCTCGCGCGCCTCGATTTGATCGATCCTCTGCCCCTCCTGGCCGGCAAGCAGCAACGCTCCGGTCGCCTCGTGACGATCCCCCGAAACCACCGAGGTAACGGCGGCGGTGGCTTCCAACAGGAACATGACACTGTGAAAGGTGGCATGGTTGGCATTGGACGCCTGCTTGCGTGATCGGGCGATATCCATGTCCAGCAAGACCTTTTCGGGATTGATGGCCAAGCGGGCCGGTGCGCATTGCTCGGGCTGCTTGTCCTCGGGGCGGACACAGGTGGCGAACGAAAAAGAATTCGAATCGATGACCATGGGCTGCGAGGATCGGTTCTCCACCTCGACGCGAAAACCAATGCGGCCGTCGTGGTCACGCGCGAAGGCCGTGGCCACGCGCACATTCACCCCGGTCTTGCTGACCACCGCCGTGCCGCCCACCCAGACCCGATTCTTGTCCCTTGGTGTAAGCCGCAAGACCGGCGAGGCCGTCACACATCCGCCCAGCAGCACGGGTACCACAACCGAAAGTACAAGAGCGCAGCTGTTCCGTCGACAAGTCATGCTCATCGCGTGATGAGAGCCTGAAAGGCCACCCGCGTCAAGACTCGACTACCTTCGCCCCAATATCGGCGCTCCGCGAATGAGTCTATGATGATCGAGCACCTGCTTCTTGCAGGCACGCACCGTTCACCCCCAGGAGGACCGCATGGCGTTCGTCGATAAGCTCAAGGGCGAGTTCATTGACATCATCGAATGGAACGAAGACGGGTCGGACACGGTGGTGTGGCGCTTTCCGCGCTACCAGGACGAAATCAAGAACGGCGCCCGGCTCACGGTCCGACCCGGCCAGCTCGCGGTGTTCGTCAACCAAGGCAAGGTGGCCGACATCTTCGCGACCGGCATGCACATCCTCGAGACCAGCAACCTGCCCATCCTCAGCACGCTGGGCGGCTGGATGTACGGCTTCGACAGCCCTTTCAAGGCCGAGGTCTACTTCGTCAGCACCCGCCAGTTTACGGATCTCAAGTGGGGGACCAAGAACCCGGTGATGTTGCGTGACGCCGAGCTGGGACCGGTGCGCATGCGCGCCTTCGGATCGTACGTCGCCCGTGTCAGCGACGCGCGGCGGGTGATCGAGCAGGTGGTGGGCTCGACCAAGCTCTTCACCGTCGAGGACATCCGCGAGCAGTTCCGCAACATCGTGACCTCCCGCTTCGCCGACCTGGTGGCCTCGTGCAAGATCCCCGCGCTGAACCTGGCGGCCAGCTACGACGAGCTGGCCGAGAAGCTGGCCGAGATCGTCGCGCCCGATTTTGCCCGGCTCGGCTTCGTGGCCACCCAGATGCTGATCGAGAACATCGCCCTGCCCGAGGAGGTCGAGCGCGCGCTGGACAAGCGAACCAGCATGGGGGTGGTGGGCAACCTCGATCAATTCGCTCGCTTCCAGGCCGCCCAGGCCATGGAGGCCGCGGCCAAGAACCCGGGCGGCGCCGCCGGATCGGTGCTGGGCCTGGGCGTCGGCCTTGGACTCGCGGGGCAGATGGCCGGCGCGGCCCAGGCGGCGCCCGTGCCACCCCTTCCCACGGCTCCCCCGCCCCTGCCCGGTAAGACGTGGTGGGTGGCCCTGGACGGCCAGCAGAACGGCCCGCACGATTTGGGCGAGCTGGCGGCGCTGATGACCCAAGGACGGGTGGGCCGCGACACGCTGGCGTGGAAACAGGGACAGCAAGGCTGGCTGCCTCTCGCGGCCATCGCCGAGCTGGCCCCTCTGTTCGGGTCGCAATCCGGATGAGGTGCCCAAGCTGCGCCGCGCCCCTGCCCAAGGGCAAGGTCCAGTGTCGCTACTGCGGTAGCACGACCGATGTGGATTTCCGCACCCGGTCCGTGGGCAGCCCGACCCCGCCCGAAAACCCGCGCCCGTGCGCCGGGTGCGGGAAACCGATGGATAGCCTGAACGTGGGAAGCGAGGACGAGCCCTTCTTCGTCGAACGCTGTCCCGCCTGCCTGGGCTTGTTCTTCGACACGCACGAGCTGGAAGCCGTCATCGACCGCGAGATTCCGCCGGCCCAGGTCATCAATCACAATGCGCTGGCGCGTTTGGCCCAGCACAACGGCGAGTCCGTGCACTACCGCAAGTGTCCCGTGTGTCGCAACATGATGAACCGAATCAACTACGGTCAATCGAGCGGCATCATCGCCGACCGCTGCCGCGACCACGGCATCTACCTGGACGCCGGGGAATTGCGGCGCATCCAGGCCTGGGTGCGCGCCGGCGGCCGGCTCGACGCCACGCAAAAGGCCGCGGAGGCGGCCAAGCGGCCGACCTGCGAGATCGCCATGGCCCTGCGAGGCGACCGCGACCAGTACTCAGAAGATGTCGGGGAATCCACGGGCGCCGGCCGAGGACTGGTCTCCGTGTTCAGGTGGATCGTCCGCCAGGCCTTGGATTGAGAGCGGCGCAGGGGATGAAACAGGCCCCCAGGCTGCTCCTGAATCAGGACGGCACCGGCCACCCAGGTCATCATCAGCAACGGCACATCCACGCCAGCAAGCCGGGTACCGTGATCGCCAGGACTCCTCGCTCACCTACTGGCGGTCCCGCTGTCCAACGCCTTGCCGTTCAGCGGCAAGGGCCGTTCGGTGATGGTCGATGGTAACACTGCAAGGGCCGCGCGGCCCTGGCTCGTTGAGCGCCGACCGAGAGTTGACAGGCCCTTGTCCGCTGCAACGGCTTGTTGGGCGGCGACCCTCGGGGTAAAATTGGCGCATGCCAAATGCAAGCCGTTCCGACCTCCTGCAGGGAGCGCTAAGTCTGCCCGCTGGTGACCGGCTTGCGCTCGCCACCGAGATCCTAGAGAGCGTGGAGGGTCCGGAGGATGCGAGCTGGACGGCTGGTTGGGCAACTGAACTCGATCGCAGGGTGAGAGAGCTAGACGCTGGCACCGCGAAGGCCATCCCTTGGGAACAGGTCAAGTCGGACACTCTCGAGCGCTTGCATTCGAAATGAAGCCGACGGCGTTCGCGCCCTCCGCACGCGCAGAATTCGAGGCGGCTGCCGTGTGGTACGAGGCTCACGCCAGCGGCCTTGGTGATCAGTTTGTAGGTTGCGTTGACGAGATCGTCGGCCGGATAGGGAGAGCACCCTGTGAATTCCCGACCTGGGCTGGAGATCGTCGCTTCAGAAGGGCAGTAGCTCAGAGATTTCCGTACGTCATCTTCTTTCGGGAATTGCCAGATGGCATCGAAGTGGTGGCAATTGCCCACGCCGCCCGGCAACCGGGATACTGGCTCAAGCGCAAGTAGTCCGCCCGACGATCTGGCGTTCACCTGCGGGCCGCGCAGCGGGCTGCAATGCCCTGTTGGGCAGCCTACCATGCTCCAAGGCACCACCCATCTCGACATACGCTCCGGGTGACAGGTCTGCACTTGTACATGCACCAGTCGTCGAGCATCTTCCGCAAGTCGGCCTCCTTCTGTTTCATCGCGCTCGCATGAACGGCGGCGACCGGGACGTTCATACATCCAAACGGACAGCCAGATGGAATCACAACGCAGTCCTTGTCGACTGCGCAGCCCTGGCGGTCGGTCACGAATGCACGCCACTCTTCTACGATGTGGCACTCCTTTTCGGCAGCAGCCTTCCGTCCGTCCGACCAGTGCGTCGGATCCGCCGTCCGGTACCAGTCGCATTTCTTCGGTGTTCGTTCCGGCGTCACCCAAGTATCGTGCGGAGGTCCCTCGACGACTTGCCTCTGCGGCGCCACCGCTACAGTGATCGCAGTCCCGATTCCGATTACTCCAACGGCCAGCGATATTGCTCGTCCTTTGCTCATCGGCGACCTGGTCCGCCCAGTCAGAATGGAACGACCGACTCACACCGGGACCGTGGGTTACGCTTGGGCCTGGTGAGAGACACAAGACGCAGAGCCACAACGGAGGAGTCGGTCATGAGCAATTGTACTCGATATCTGGGTCTCGATGTTCACGCTGAAACCATCAGTGCGGCGATCGCCGAGGGACGTGGTCAGGTTCGCAGCCTCGGGAGACTTCCGAACCGGCCCGATGCCGTTCGCAGGCTTATCGAGAGGCTCGGCGGGCCCAAGAGGCTGCAGGTCTGCTACGAAGCCGGGCCTACCGGTTACGCCTTGTACTGGCAACTCACCAAGCTGGGTGTCGACTGCGAGGTCATCGCGCCGTCGCTCATTCCCAAGAGAGCCGGCGACAAGGTGAAGACTGACCGTCGCGACGCCGAGAAGCTGGCCCAGTCCTACCAGGCCGGCGACCTGACACCGGTTTGGGTCCCTTCGGCCGAGCACGAAGCCTTGCGCGATCTCGTGCGCCAGCGCGCCGCCGCCAAGGCCGATGAAAGCCGTGCCAAGCATCGCCTCGTCAAGCATCTTCTCCGTCGCGGTCTGCGTTCGCCGGACGAGAGCGGAGCATGGACCCACCCGTGGTGGCGATGGGTGCAATCGCTGAAGTTCGACCATGAAGCCCAGCAGGTCGCCCTCGCTGATTGCATCGCTGAGGTCTTGCACATGGGGGAAAGGCTCGCGCGCCTCGACAAGGCTATCGATCGCTTGGTGGAGTCGGCTCCTGCGCACATGCGCGCCGTGATCGAAGCCCTGCAAGCCCTGCGCGGCGTGGCCAAGCTGACTGCCGTCACCATCGTGACGGAGGTTGGCACCTTCAAGCGGTTCCATCGTGCAACAGAGATGATGGGCTACACAGGATTCGTCCCCTCGGAGCATTCCAGCGGTGGTCGAGAATCCAAGGGGCGATGCACACGAGCCGGCAACGCCCACCTTCGCCACGTCCTCGGCGAGGCGGCATGGCACGCACGGCATCGGCCATGGTTGAATCGGCGAATGAAGCTGGTTCTACCCACGCTGCCTGCCGGAGTCGCCGAGATTGCCTGGAAGGCTCAGGAGCGCCTGCACCGCAAGTTCACCAAGATGACCTACTGTCGCAAACCCGCCGGCAAGATGGCCGCAGCCGTTGCTCGCGAGTTGGTCGACTTCATCTGGGCCATCGGCACATTGGTGGAGTCCCAGCAGACCAACAAGGCACACCTGCAGCCGGCGTAGCCAACAACAAGAGCGAACCATGAAGCGAAGACTGAACGGCCGAAGCAGCACGGAAAGGAGAATCCTCGAAAAAACGTTGTGCGGTTTCAACCCGCGGTGCCTAGTCCGAGGCGGCTCCCGACGCATGAAAGACTGTGAGGTACGCCCTTGTGGCAGAACCCTCGAATATCAGCTTGATCACCGTCGACAAAGCTTGCTTCGGCCGCTCACTCTTCGCTTCATCCAAACAGCCGGAGGCCACCAAGAAAGAAAAGACACGGAGCCCACGATTTCCAGTTGCGGGGTCGTTCCATATCAACGGCCTGCCGTTCAGCGGCGAAGCCCTTGTTGGTGGTCGATAATACACCGGGGCTTGGAGCCAATCCGAGTCTCTTGGTTCAAAGAAGATGTTCGCGGCTTCGTCCGTTGAAACGGCGGGTTGGACATGGGGACCGCCGCACTGGAACCTGCACAAGTCGCCGCCCCGGCAACTGCTCCTTGGTTCTCAGGGTTTCGCGCCGAAGCCGTGACGGTCGTGGTGTTCGCGCCGTCATCGCGGCGCTGGGTCCGTTCGTGCCACCGCCGGCCGTTCGCCTTCAGAGCGCCCTCGTGCTGTCAGCCGCCCGAGCGATGGTCTCCGCGCTGAAGCTGAACCGATTGCCGCCGGGCCACCTGCCCCGCGAACCCTCGCGGCTGCTTCCGTGCTCCTCGTCCCTCACACTCAGGTCGTCATCAGCACCGGCACAACCTCACCAGCGCTCCGAGTCCCGTGGTCGTCAGAACTCCGCGCCCACCTACAGACGGGCCCGCTGTCCAACGGTTTGCCGTTAACCTGCGGCGCGCAGCGCCGTCTGTCTGCAACGCGGGGTTAGCCGGCTCGCACGACGAGCGTATACGCCAGCCTGCACCGGTCCGATCATGAGCTGCGGACGATGGCTTCGAACTCGTGGGTCAGCCTCTCGAATCGGGCTCGCTCGCACTGTGGACACAGAAACGGCATCCGGCGCCCCGTGAACATGTGCTTCGTTCCGCTGCAGGAGGGGCATGCGAGATGCGATGGTGTGCTGGCTGCAAGTGGCGCGGCTAGGTGTGCGTTCAGATGCCGTGCGAGCATAGCCACCTGCGCCCGGTCGAACTGATTCGAGAGGGTCAGGGACTTGAGGTGCCGCAGGGCTGCCAAGCAGGTGATGTCGTCGTCTTCAAGATGAGTGTTCAGAAGAGTGAACTCCTCAAGGTCGTGAATCGAAGCGACTGGCCGGATTGATGCGAGCCTGAGGGGTTTCCAGACGCCTCCTTCAAGTACCAGCCTTCGTAGGCCGGTGAGCTTCTCGACCCCCGCCACGTTTCCGAGACGCGAAAAGTCCACAATCTGCAATTCTGAAAGGCCAGACATGTTGTACACGGGGCCGAGGGTAGTCACCTTGGTTGCCCATTCCAGTCTCAGCTTCGTTACCGAATGAAGGCAGTCGATCCCGTCCAAGCTGCCGATCTTGAGGTGGTAGATGCGCAAATCTGTGGCCCGAGATCGCGCGAGAATCTCGGAGAAGCCCCTGGAGTCCACGTTGCGCACGTCGAGCGCCTGGACGGAGGAGAGATCCTCGTCGCTGTGAACCTTGTCCAGAAGAACGACCTTGGCTTCCACCGTTGTTACCTGGCCCGGCTAACGGTTTGCCGTTCAGCGGTCTGGGCGCCGCCAAGCCGACGCGGCGATTTTACGTCGATGCCTCTGCGGCGACCAGATCGCTGCAACGGCGTGTTAGCCGGCCCGAGTGCACCCGCGTTTCGCATTATCGTGCTGCTGCTTCTAGTGCCTTCCTCGCCCAGATTCTGTCCTGCTCCTTTACTTCGTCTGGAAGATCCTTGTATGGAACCCAGTATTTCTCCCAGCGCGCACGTCGCTCGGGAGACACCTCAGGTGCGACGTTTTTCGACCAAGCAGTCCACTGCTCGTGTTCCACTTCTGCCACTCGCTCAACGGCCGCGCGATCAGAGCTGCAGCCTTTCGTCCACGCGTAGCATGCGACCACGATGGCGGCCGCCATCAGTGCCTTCTTGTTCCACGTCATCTCACTCGCTCCTCGTGATGATAAGGCTGCCAGTCTGGCTAACGGTCTGCCGTTCAGCGGCGGGGCGGCTTCCGCCCCGCCCGCTGCAACGGCTTGTTAGCCGCCGACAAGCCAGACGGCCCCGCTTGCACGCCCGTGATTACGATCTTCTTGTCACCAAACGCCGCGACAAGTTCCAAGTGCCCTCCAATGGCAGAGAGATATCGCCGCAGGGTGGAAACCAGGCAATCGTCAAAGCTCTCACGGCTCTCGAGCCGAGAAATGTCCCCCTGATCCATCTGAGACAGGCTGGTGACATCAACTTGCGTCTTTCCTGCTGCCTCGCGGAGGGTTCGCAGCGTCAGATGAACTCCGCGTTGGGCTCGCAAGCCTCGACCTAGAACCCGAACAGGCTCCTCTTGTATTTCAACCGTTCGCTTGGTTGCGTGGCTCATAGATGCTCTCCAGTTTCATAGACTTCCCTCTCGCCCCCGGTGGCCTGACGGGCGCTGATGATCCGATCTCGCTCACCCCGCTCGACGTGTACGACGTACAGCAAGCGCTCACGCAGCGATGTCCAAATGACCACCAACCGCCCAATTCCTGACCCGTCATCAAGGTAGACCGCGTACGGATCCGCAAAGACGGTCGCGGCTTCAGGAAACGACACGCCGTGTTTCGCAAGGTTCGACGCAGCCTTGACCGAGTCCCATTCAAAGTCGCCCTCGATAACCGTCGACATCGCATCTGCCAGTATGGGCTATGCCCCATAGGGAGTCAACCAACTTGGAAGGTCGTTCGAGCGGCTGACTTAGTAATGACCTGCGAAGTGTATCATTACCGCTGCGGGACTTGGGGGCTTTGGCTTCGTGCAAGGGCAATGGGTTCGCCCTGTTGGCTGAATGGCGAGGGCGAGGGCCGCTTCGTAAGCGGGATTCCGTCCGCGTGGGGGCGCTTCGTAAGCAGGTCGAGGGGAGGTCACCGGTCGAGAGGACTGCGCACGCCTCGGCCGCCTCGGTTGAGGACGTGGGTGTAGATCATGGTTGTGCTCACGTCCTTGTGGCCTAGCAGCTCTTGGATGGTGCGAATGTCGTAGCCATCCTCGAGCAAATGAGTGGCGAACGAATGGCGCAGGGCGTGCGGGGTCGCGGGCTTGCTGATGCCGACTGCGATGGCGGCTTGGCGAACGGCCCGCTGGATGACGGTTTCGTGCAGGTGATGGCGCCGCTCCTCGCCGCTGTCCCGATCTCTGTAGGTCCTGCTGGCGGGAAACACCCATTGCCAGCCCCAGTCTCTCGGGGCGCTGGGGTACTTTCGCTCCAGTGCTTCGGGCACGACGACTCTGCCAGCTCCCGCGACCAGATCGGCCTCGTGCTCTCGCTTGACCGCCGCCAGATGGGATCGCAGCGGGTCCACCAGGGCCGATGGTAGTACGGTCCGGCGGTCCTTGGCGCCTTTGCCTCTCCGAACCGTGATCTCTCTTTGTTCCAGGTCGATGTCCTTCACCCGTAACCGCAGCGCCTCGAGCAATCTCAGGCCGCCACCGTACAGCAGGGCGCACACCAGCCACACCGGGCCCTGCAACCTGGCCAGCAGGTCCCGCGCCTCGCCCCGGGTCAACACGACCGGCACTTGCTTGGGCCGCTTGGCATGGACCAGACCGCCCAGCCACTCCAACTCGCGCCCCAGGACCTGCCTATAAAGGAAGAGCAGCGCGGCCAAGGCTTGATTCTGAGTCGACGAGCTGACCTTCCCCTCGATGGCCAGGTTCGACAAGAAGGCGCCAACCTCTTCGCTCCCCATTTCGTTGGGATGCCGCTTGCCATGGAAGATGATGAAGCGGCGAATCCACCCGGTGTACGCTCGCATGGTTCGCCTGCTGTAGTGCCGCGCGAACAGGCGCTCGCGCACTTGATCCAGCAAGCGCGCGGGCCTGGCCGGAAACTGTGCCACCCGTCTGCTTTCCGGCCGCAGCAGGGGGATTATGGTTGCGGTTCGCTCGCCGTGCTGGTCGTCAGATGCCATTCCTCATGCGTCTTGCCAAACACGTGCCGAGACGCGGGACAGGCCTGGCGACCGCGCGATGCCTGCCAGGGCCAGGGCTGCTATTTCTTGGTCCTGACCAGCTTCTTCAGCGTGCCGTCGGCGTTGTAGTAGACCCGGTCCATGCACTGGGCGCGGCGGTAGTCGCTGCCGGTGGGCAGTGCCTTGTTGTGGTAGCCCATGTAGCTGGCGCCGCGGAAATCGAACAGGCACGAGTGAATGGTGCTGGCGTCGTTGTTCTCGCGCGAGATGACCACGCCGCGGAACTTCCACGGTCCCTCGGGCGAGGTGGCGGTGGCGTAGTTGATGGTCTCGGGGAAGCCCGAGGCGAAGACCAGGTAGTAGAGGTCGCCGTGCTTGGTCAACCAGGGCGCCTCTTCGTAGGTCTTCCAGTCGGCCGACTCGGACGGGGGGTGGGCGATGATCTTGGCCGTGCCGAGCTTGCGGTTCTGCATCTTGCCCGAGGCGTCCGTGGTGTAGGTCTCGCCCTTCAGGTGGATCATGTCGTCTTCCAACTTGGCGGTGAAGAAGATCTTGTTGCCCCAGGCCAGGTAGGCCTGCCCGTCGTCATCGATGAAGGCGGTGGGATCCAGGTTGCGCCACCCGTGCGTGGCGCCCATGTTGGCGGTGTCCTCGGAAGAGATGAGGGGAATGCCACGCACGTCCTTGAACGGGCCCTCGGGCTTGTCGGCCACCAGCACGGCGACGTTGCTCCCGTTGTTGACCGCGCCGTAGAGATAGAACTTGGGATTGCCGTCCTTGTCGTCGCGCTCGACGACTTGAAATGCGGCCAACCCACCGTTGCCGCCGGCGTTGCACCAACTCATGGACTTGCAGGTGGCCACCGTGCCTACGGTCTCCCATTTGACCATGTCGCTGCTGACGTACAGCATCCAGTCGGGGATGTTGTAGCCGCTGGCGTTGGTCCCGGCCGCGTCCTTGTCCACGTAGAGATACACCTTGTCGTTCCACACCATGGCGGCGCCGTCGGCGGTGAAGATGTTGCTGCCCGGGCCGGCGGTGGGATCGGGGGCGTCGTACTTGATGATGGGGTTGTCGAAGGTGGTGGGGGCGTTGGGATCCACGATGGTGCTGCCCCCCGCGCCTGCGTCGCGACCGCCGAGGCCGCCGCCGCTGGCTCCGCCCGTGCCACCACCGGTCGAGGCCGTGGTGCCGGCGGCGCCTCCGCCTACGCTCCCCCCGGTGGCGGTGTTGCTCCCGCCCCGGGCACTGGTGCCGCCCGCCCCTCCGGTGGTGCGGCCCGCCACGTTGGATTGGCCGCCCGCCCCTCCGGCCAGGCTGCCGGCGCTGGCGCCCGCGCCCCCGGAGACGGCTGTTTGTCCGCCCGAGCTTGCGCCTCCCGTGACCGAAGACCCAGCGCTACTGGCCGCGCGGCCGGCGCTGGACGAGGACCCCGCGCTGGACGATTCGCCGCCCCGCGACGATCCGCCGCTGCTGCTCGCGCCGCTTCCCGTCACGCGGGAAGACGCGCCGCCGCTGGCGCCGCCACTACCCGTGCTCGACTCACCTCCTGAACCGCTGCAAGCCGAGGCCAAGCCCACGGCCATGAGGAGTCCAAGAGATTGGGATGATGTCGTCCAGCGTGTGCGCATGAGCCACCTTTCGTCGTTAACACCCCAAGGGTGTCGCAGCCATAGACGTTCGGCTCAGCGCCTTCGGTTCAGGATTGGTGGCTGACGGTGGAACGCACAAGCGCGGGACGAGGGAGGTCACATGGGTATCGCTCGCCGTTGCCTCCACAGGGCATCCAGGCTCCACGGGCCGCCGCCATGCGCAGCGAAGAAGAGGAAGATGAAGCAGAAGAGGACCGCGGACTCGCCATGGTTCTGTGTCGGCCAGAAGCCCTGCGGGAAATGGAACTGGAAATAGGCGACGGCCATCTCGCCCGCCACGATGAAGGCCGCGGGGCGGGTGAACAGGCCGAGCATGACCAAGCCGCCACCCAGCAACTCCAGCATGCCAGCGAACCAGACCTGCGACATGAACTTGGGGTGTCCGCCCATCTCGGCCGGGATGCCGCCGAACCAATCGAAGATCTTCATGCCCCCGGCCTGCATGAAGATGAGCCCCGCCACCACGCGCAGCAGGAAGATCGTGGTCGTCACCATTCGTTCCTTGTTCATAAGCCACCTCCACGACCTTTGATGTCCGGCTGGGACATTCGGAGCATTGCGACGCGTCCGGGATTCGGACGCGAGAGGGACGAGGTGGCCGGGTTTTGAACTGACCGCGCACACAATCCCCGGCCTTTTGGCTTGGCCCGGTTCGTGCTCTTAGGCCGGGCATGCTCGAATCGTACGACAGCACCGACCTGGTCGCGGGATTGCTACGGCCGCTTCCCGGATCCCCCTGCGGGCTTGATCTGGAATACGACGCCGACTTCTTGGAGTTGGAACGTCTGATTCAGGGAAAGCCGCAGCAGCAGATGGGCGGCGCGGTGGTGCCCGGGGAAGAGCCAGCGTGGAATCTGGTGCTCGACAAGGCCATGGCGCTCTTCGCGCGCACCAAGGATCTGCGGGTGGCCCTCTCGCTGGCGCGCGCGCGGTTGCCGCACGGGTTCGCGGGGCTACGTGAGGGACTGGAGCTTGTGCACGGCCTGGTCGAACAGCACTGGGACCAGGTCTTTCCCCTGCTCGATCCCGCGGACGGCTGCGATCCGACGTTCCGGCTCAACATCATCTCGGGACTGTGCGACGCGGCCACCTTCACCGATCGCGTGCGCGGGCTGCCCTTGGTCTCGTCCCGTTCCTTCGGGCGCTTCAGCCTGCGCGACGTGGCGGTGGCTTCCGGCGAATCGGCTCCCTTGCCCGGCGCCACGGCTCCCCAGGCCTCGGCCGTCGAGGGCGCTTTTTCCACGTGCGCGGTCGAGGACCTTCAGGCCACGGAATCCGAGATTGGCGGGGCCCTCAATCATCTGCTCGCACTGGAGAAGGCCCTCGCGACACGCATCGGCCAGGTCAAGGGACCGGACTTCTCACCCCTGACCCGTCTGCTTCAGCAGGCCCACAAGGTCGTGAGCGGTCATCTGGCTCGCCGGGGGGCGGTCTCCTCGCTTTCGGCCGAGAGGCCTTTGCCCGACGCGCCCTGCCCCACCGACGACGCCGTCTCCAGCCGCGACGACGTGGTCCGCCTGCTGGATCGTCTCTGCGCCTACTACGACGGGCACGAGCCAGCCAGCCCGCTGCCCCTGTTGTTGCGACGGTGCAAGCGCCTGGTGTCCGCCAGCTTCTTCGACATCGTCCGCGACCTGGCGCCCGCCGGGCTGCCCCAGGTGGAAACCCTGCGCGGCAAGGACGCCTAGCCCTTCACGCAAACGCACCCTTCACCCATTCGGAGGCCTTGGTCATGAGCAACAGTGGTCAGAAATTCATCGCCCGCAACCGCGCCCCTCGCGTTCAAATCGAATACGACGTCGAGCTCTACGGGGCGGAGAAGAAGGTCCAGCTCCCCTTTGTCATGGGGGTCATGGCGGATCTGTCGGGCAACCCCAGCGAGCCCCTCGCCCCGGTGGCCGACCGCAAGTTGGTCGAGATCTCCGTCGACAACTTCGACGACCGGCTCAAGGCCATGAGACCACGCGCGGCCTTCGCGGTGCCCAACACCCTGACCGGCGAGGGCAACCTGAGCCTCGATCTGTCCTTCGAGAGCATGGACGACTTCTCGCCCGCGCAGATCGCCCGCAAGGTCGAACCGCTGCGCCGCCTGCTCGAGGCCCGGCAGCAACTGTCCAACCTGATCACGTACATGGACGGCCGCACCGGCGCCGAGGACCTCATCGCCAAGACCCTGCAGGATCCGACCCTGCTGCAGGCGTTGGCCGCCGCCCCCCAGACCGAGTCATCCACCGAGGACAAGTGAGGATCGCCATGGAAACCCAGACACAGCAAGACACGCAAGCCACCCTGCCCCTCTCGGAGTTCGAGGTCCTTTTGGGCAAGCAGTTCAACCCGCAGACCGAGGTGGCCAAGCGCGAGGTGGAGGGCGCCGTACGGACGCTGGCGCAACAGGCACTGGCCGGCACCACCGTCATCTCCAACGACGTGCTGCAGACCATCCAAGCCATGATCGCCGAGATCGACAAGAGGCTGAGCACGCAGGTGAACCAGATCCTGCACCACCCGGACTTTCAACAACTCGAGGGCGCCTGGCGCGGGCTGCACCACCTGGTCTCCAACACCGAGACCGACGAGATGCTGAAGATCCGCGTCCTCAACGTCTCGAAGAAGGATCTGCACAAGACGCTCAAGCGCTACAAGGGCGCGGCCTGGGATCAGAGCCCCATCTTCAAGAAGCTGTACGAAGAGGAATTCGGCACCCTGGGCGGCGAGCCCTTCGCCTGTCTGGTGGGAGACTACACCTTCGATCAATCCCCGCAGGACGTGGAGCTGCTGGGCGAGATGGCCAAGGTCGCCGCCGCCGCGCACGCGCCCTTCCTGGCCGCGGCCTCGCCCACCGTGTTCCAGATGGAGTCGTGGCAAGAGCTGAGCAACCCGCGCGATCTCACCAAGATCTTCCAGATCCCGGAGTACGCGGGCTGGCGCTCGCTGCGCGAATCCGACGACGCCCGTTACCTGGGCCTGACCATGCCGCGCTTCCTGGCACGCCAACCTTACGGCGCCAAGACCAACCCGGTCGAGGCCTTCGACTTCGAGGAAGACACCAATGGCCCCGACGCCAAGAAGTACACCTGGGCCAACTCCGCCTACGCCATGGCCGTGAACATCAACCGGTCGTTCAAGGAATACGGCTGGTGCTCACGCATCCGTGGCATCGAATCGGGCGGCGCGGTCCAGGGGCTGCCCACCCACACCTTCCCCACGGACGACGGCGGGGTGGACATGCGTTGCCCGACCGAGATCGCCATCAGCGACCGCCGCGAGGCCGAGCTGGCCAAGAACGGCTTCATGCCCCTCGTCTACAAGAAGAACACCGACTTCGCGGCTTTCATCGGCGCGCAGTCGCTGCACAAGCCGGCCCAGTACGATGACGCCGACGCCACCGCCAACGCCGCCCTGGCCGCGCGCCTGCCCTATCTCTTCGCCACCTGCCGCTTCGCCCACTACCTGAAGTGCATCGTGCGCGACAAGATCGGCTCTTTCAAAGAGGCGGCCGACATGCAGCGCTGGCTGCAGAACTGGATCATCCGCTACGTGGACGGCGATCCCGCCCATTCCACCGAGGCCACCAAGGCGCGCAAACCGCTGGCCGCCGCGGAGGTGACGGTCGAGCCGGTGGAGGGCAACCCCGGCTACTACGCCGCGCGCTTCTTCCTGCGCCCCCACTACCAGCTCGAGGGCCTGACCGTGTCGCTGCGCCTGGTGGCCAAGCTGCCGTCGGCCAAGACCAACTGATTCCCCATCCAACCCACAACCCAAGCAAGAAGGAACCTGAACCATGGCATTCAAGATCTGTTTGAAAATCGGAGACATCAAGGGCGAGTCGGGCACCGCGGGCCACATCGGCGACATCGATGTGCTCTCGTGGAAGTGGGGCCTGACCCAGTCGGCCTCGGCCCATATCGGCACCGGCGGCATCGCCTCCGGCTCGGCCGACGTCAGCGATCTCACCCTCACCAAGTACGTGGACAAGGCCTCGCCCTCGCTGCTGCAGGCCTGCTTCCGCGGCAGCAACCAGAAGGAGGCGGTGCTGACCGTCATCAAGGCCAGTGGCGACAGCGCCGTCGAGTTCGTCAAGATCACCATGGGCGGCACCGTGGTCGTGTCGTCGGTCAAGACCGGCGATCCCTTGCCCAACGACATGTACTCGGAGACCGTGACCCTCAACTTCGCCAACGTGAAGTTCGAGTACAAGCCGCAGCTCGCCGACCACACCGAGGGCGCGGTCTCGACCGCCGAGTTCGATATCCCCAAGGGCCTGTAAGCCCACTGGTGTCATGGCCGAATTGACCAACAAGGAGCGGTTGCAGCCCTCCTTGCTCGATCGCCTGACCGACGACGAGCCGGGGCGGGTGACGGAGCCACGCGACGCGCGTGTCCTGTCGCCCGCCCGCTTGCGCGAGAGCGTTCGCCGCGACCTGAGTTGGCTCTTCAATTCCACCCACCTGCAGGCGCTGTGCGATCTGCGTGACTTCCCGTTGGTGGCGCGCTCGGTGCTGAACTTCGGGATCCCCGACCTGGCCGGGCGAACGGTGTCCGGCCTGGATACCGTCGGGCTGGAACAGACGGTGCGCCAGGCGATCCTGGACTTCGAGCCCCGCCTGCTGCGCCCTTCCCTGCGCGTACGTCTGGTGGTGGATGAACACCAGATGAACCACAACGCGCTTCTCTTCGATATCGAGGCCGACCTGTGGGCGCAGCCCCTGCCGCTGCGTCTGTACCTGCGAACGGCCTTTGACCTGGAGACCGGCAGGGTCGACGTCACCGAACGTGGTGGCAAGGCGGAGGCGTGATGGATCCTCGATTGTTGGCGGCCTACAACCGCGAGCTGCACTACCTGCGTGACCTGGGCGGGGAATTCGCGGCCGAGTTCCCCAAGGTGGCAGGACGGCTGGGCCTCGAATCCCTGGAATGCGCGGATCCCTATGTGGAACGACTGCTGGAGTCCTTCGCCTTCCTGACCGCGCGCATTCAACTGAAGATGGACGCCGAGTTCCCCGCCTTCACCCAGCAGTTGCTGCACATGGTGTACCCCCACGCGCTGGCGCCGGTTCCCTCCATGGCAGTGGTACAACTGGCGCCCCACATGGCCGAGCGGGCGCTGGTCGACGGCTTCCGGGTGGCGCGAGGCACGGTGCTGCGCGCGGCCCATGGCGGGAACCCCACCGTCTGCGAATTCCGCACGGCTCACGACGTGACGCTGTGGCCGCTGGAGCTGGTGTCCGCCGAGTACACGGCGTTCTTGGCGGACTTGGGCACCAGCCGGCTGACGGGCAAGTCCGCGCTTCGCTTGCGCCTGCGGGGAGCGCCGGGCCTGAGCATGGACCAGCTTGCCCTGGATCGGCTGCCGGTCTTTCTGCGCGGCGGGGACGAGATCGCCATGCGCCTCTATGAGTTGCTCATGGCCCACGCGGTGGGCATCGTGGCCCGGCCCACGGGCGCGGCCACGTGCCAGGTCGTGTCGCAGGGCTGCGTGCATCCCTTGGGATTCGAGGACGAGCAGGCGCTCCTGCCCTACGGTCCGCGCTCCTTCCAGGGTTACCGGCTGCTGCAAGAATACTTCGCCTTCCCCCAGCGCTTCCTGTCCTTCGAGCTGGCGGGGTTGAACCCGGCCATGCGAGCCTGCTCTGAGCAGGAGATCGAGGTCGTGGTCCTCTTCGACCAGCTCGATGCTCGCCTGGAAAAGACTGTCTCCGCGGCAGAGCTCGCGCTCTTCTGTACGCCGGCCATCAACCTGTTCCCTCGACGCGCCGACCGCATCAACCTGGACCACAGCACCAGTGAGATCCACGTCGTGCCGGATCGCACCCGGCCCATGGACTTCGAGGTTCATTCGGTCACCGAGGTCGTGGGCTACGGCTCGGGCGCCGAACACAAGCAGGAGTTTCTGCCTTTCTACGCCACCTCCGACCATGCCTCGGATGGCCGGAGCGCCTACTACACCGTGAATCGCCAGCCCCGCGCGCTGTCGGCCAGGCAACGCAACCAAGGTGCGCGCTCCAGCTATGTGGGCAGCGAGGTCTTTCTCGCCCTGGTGGATCCTGAGCAGGCACCGTACAGCGTGCGCCTGCGTCAGCTCGCGGTCAGCACCCTGTGCAGCAACCGCGACCTGCCCCTGATGCTGACCCTGGGGCAGGGTCCCAGCGACTTCATTCTCGACGCCAACGCGCCGGTGCTCGCGGTCCGTTGCATCGCCGGCCCCACGCCGCCCCGGCCGCCCAGCGCCGATGGCGATCAGACCTGGCGCCTCATCAGCCACCTCTCGCTCAACTACCTCTCGTTGACCGATGACGCCGATGGTGGCGGGGCCACGGCCCTGCGCGAGCTGCTCGAGCTGTACGGTGATCGCTCGGACCCCGTGATCCGCCGGCAGATCCAGGGCGTACGCTCGGTCTGCTCACAGTCCATCGTCCGGCGCGTGCCCCTGCCGGGCCCCGCAACCTTTGCCCGTGGCACCGAGGTGGCGCTCACCTGCGACGAGAGCGCCTTCGAGGGTTCCGGAGTGTTTCTTCTGGGGGCCGTGTTGGAGCGCTTCTTTGGCCGCTACGCCGCCATCAGCTCCTTCTGCGAAACCGTGCTGCGGACCGTGCAGCGCGGGGAGATCATGCGATGGCCTGCCCGCCTTGGTCACAGCCCGCTGTGCTAGAGCCCCTGGCACCTCTGCGTCGAGAGCCGCATGCCTTCGAGCTCTTCGACGCGCTTCGACGGGTGGAGTGCGCATTCCCCGACCGGGCGCGGCTCGGCCAAGGTCTGCGCCCTGCCCAGGAGCCGCTGCGGCTGGGACAAGCGCCCTCCATGGCGTTTGCAGCCGCGGCGCTAGCGTCGTGGGATCCCGGCAAGGCGCACGGGCCGGCACGGCTGCTGGTGAACTGTATGGGATTGTTCGGGCCAAGCGGACCCTTGCCCCTGCATCTGACCGAGTACGCCCGTGATCGCACCCGCAACGCCGGTGATCACACGCTGGTGCACTTCCTCGACATCTTTCATCACCGCGCCCTCTCTCTCTTCTACCGCGCCTGGGCCAACAACCGCCCGGCGGTGGGCTACGACCGTCCCGCCGAGGATCGTTTCGCCACCTATCTCGGGGCTCTGTGTGGCCACGGCACGAGATCGCTGCGCGGGCGCGACGAGATCCCGGACGGTTTTCGGTTGTACTTCGCCGGCCGGCTCGCGGCACATCCTCGTAACGCCGAGGGCCTGGTGGCCATGTTGCGCGAATTCCTGCGCCTGCCCGTCGCGCTCGAGCCCTTCGTGGGGCAATGGTTACCCCTATCGACGCATGACCGCTGGCACCTGGGACGCCCCCGTGCCTTGGGCCAAGGCACGGTGCTTGGCTCGCGCACCTGGCAGGGGCAGGGCAAGTTCCGCTTGTTCTTTGGCCCGCTCGACGAGGTGTCGCTGCGCAGCCTGCTGCCCGGTAGCTCTCGCCTGGGCCGGGTGAAGGCCCTGGTCAACCACTATGTCGGCTCAGCTTTGGCCTGGGATGTGTGCCTGCGTCTGGACCCGCGCGTGAAGAAACCGCTGCGTCTAGGAAAAGACGCGAGCCTGGGCTGGACCACCTGGCTGGGCTCGTCGACCAAGCGTCGCCAGGACGTGGTCTTCGATCCCGCACGCCAACGCAGTCTGGTCCACTGAGGGCGAACTCATTTCGGTCCGACACGCAACCGCGGCCGCCCCCGGCCGACAACCCGGCATGACCGACATCACGCGTGTAGCCCTCTTTGGAAAACTCAATCCCCTCGCTTACAAGGCCGTCGAAAGCGCCACGGTCTTCTGCAAGCTGCGCGGCAACCCCTACGTCGAGCTTTCGCACTGGCTGAACCAGATCCTGCTGCTGCCCGACTCGGACCTGCACCACATCGTGCGCGAGTTCGCCATCGATCCCTCACGCCTGGCCCGCGACCTGACCCAGACGCTCGACCAACTGCCTCGGGGTGCCACCACCATCTCCGATCTGTCCTCCCACCTTGACGAGGCGGTGGAACGCGCCTGGACCTACACCACCCTGATGTTCAGCGACACCCGCGTGCGGGTCGGTCACCTCATGGTGGGCATGCTCAAGACCAGCAGCCTTCGGCTGGCCTTGTTCGCCATGTCGCGAGAATTCGAGAAGATCAAGACCGAGGCCCTGGTCGAGCGGTTCGCGAACATCGTCAGAGGCTCACCCGAACAGGCCATGGTTGGCGAGGTGTGCCCCGTCGCTCCCGGCGAAGCCAGCGCGGCCATGGCGCCCGCGCCTCTCGGCAAGCAGGAGGCCCTGCGTCGCTACTCCGTCGACCTGACCGAACGCGCCCGACAGGACGAGCTGGACCTCATCGTAGGCCGGGACGAGGAGATCCGCCAGGTCATCGACATCCTCATGCGCCGCCGGCAGAACAACCCCATCCTCACCGGCGAGGCGGGCGTGGGCAAGACTGCGGTGGTGGAGGGATTGGCCCAGCGCCTGGCCAAGGGCGACGTGCCACCCGCCCTGCAGGGGGTGTCGTTGCGCTGCCTGGACATTGGCCTGCTGCAGGCTGGGGCCAGCATGAAGGGCGAGTTCGAGAACCGCCTTCGCCAAATCATCGACGAGGTGCAGGCGTCCAGCCAGCCGATCATCCTGTTCATCGACGAGGCGCATACCTTAATCGGCGCGGGCGGTAACGCCGGGACGAGCGACGCCGCCAACCTGCTGAAGCCCGCCCTGGCGCGCGGCAAGCTGCGCACCATCGCGGCCACCACCTGGGCGGAGTACAAGCGCCACATTGAAAGGGATCCGGCGCTGACCCGACGTTTTCAGGTCGTGCAGGTGGGGGAGCCAGACGAGCGCAAGGCCCTGTTGATGATGCGCACCACGGCCTCCGCGCTGGAGAAGCATCACCAAGCGTTGATCTTGGACGAGGCGCTGAGTGCGGCGGTCAAGCTGTCCCACCGCTACATTCCCGCGCGGCAACTGCCCGACAAGGCGGTCAGTCTGCTCGACACGGCGTGTGCCCGGGTGGCGTGCAGCCAGCATGCCGTGCCCGCCGAGGTGGAAGACAGCCGGCAGAGAATGCAGGCCGTGGCCACGGAGTTGGAGATCGTGGGCCGAGAGTGTGCTCTGGGAGTGGCTGGGGCCGACAAACGCCAGGCCGCGCTGCTGGAGAAGCTCGACGGAGAGAGAAAGCGTCTCGACGAGCTGCAAGGACGCTGGGCCGCCGAGAAGGACCTGGTCGCCAGAATTCTCGCGTTGCGCGCCAGCCTTCGG
The DNA here is from genome assembly GCA_964535465.1 of uncultured Myxococcales bacterium. Taxonomy (GTDB): domain Bacteria; phylum Myxococcota_A; class Polyangia; order Fen-1088; family Fen-1088; genus Fen-1137. Next base: position 9,038 of record CAZHUY010000016.1, on the reverse strand, counting down.
GGCCAGGGTGACTCGGCCGAGCGGGCTGGTTGGCTTGCGGATCTGCAAACCACGCAGGCCGAGCTGGCCAGCCTACAAGGCGATCGCCCGCTTGTTCTTCCCACGGTCGATGAGCAAGCCGTGGCCCAGGTGGTGGGTGACTGGACGGGCATTCCCGTGGGTCGCATGGTGAAGAACGAGATCGAAACCGTCATGCGCCTGGCCGCGACGCTGGGCCAGCGGGTGATGGGCCAGGACCATGCCCTGGAGATGATCGCCCGAAGGATTCAGACCTCGCGCGCGGGCCTGGAGAACCCGAAAAAGCCCATCGGAGTGTTCCTGCTGGCCGGGCCATCGGGGGTGGGCAAGACCGAGACCGCCCTGGCCCTGGCCGAGACGCTCTACGGCGGCGAGCAGAACGTCATCACCATCAACATGAGCGAGTTCCAGGAGGCGCACACGGTGTCCACCCTCAAGGGTTCGCCACCCGGGTATGTGGGCTACGGCGAGGGCGGCGTGCTGACCGAGGCGGTGCGCCGGCGTCCGTACAGCGTGGTCTTGCTCGACGAGGTAGAGAAGGCCCACCCCGACGTGCACGAGCTCTTCTTCCAGGTGTTCGACAAGGGTTGGATGGAGGACGGCGAGGGCCGCGTGATCGATTTCCGCAACACCATCATCTTGCTGACCACCAACGTGGGCAGCGAGCTCATCGCCAGGTTGGCGGCCGATCCCCACGACCTCCCCGCCCCCGACGACCTGGCCCAGGCCCTGCGCGGCCCGCTGCTGCGCACCTTCCCTGCGGCTCTCCTTGGCCGCATGGTCACCATTCCCTACTACCCGCTCAGCGACCAGATGATCGGCAACATCGCGCGCCTGCAGCTCGGCCGCGTGGCCATCCGCCTGCAGGAAAGCCACGGCCTGCCCTTGCGCTACGACGACGAGGTGGTCCGCCTCATCGTCAGCCGCTGCACCGAAGTGGAGAGCGGCGGCCGCATGATCGACGCCATCCTGACCAACACCCTGCTCCCGCGCATCAGCCAAGAGCTGCTGACCCGCATGCTGGAAGGCCGCCCCTCGACCCACATCGCGGTCAGCGTGGATCACAACGAGTTTCGTTACGCCTTCGATGCTCCTGCCGAAACGCCGCAGCAAGCCCCGGTCTAGTGCCAAGTGACGGCTGCCTTTGCAGGTGCGTCGCTCGACTGGTAGACACTTCGGCTCCATGACCAGCAAGGCCGCCCCTCGCCCCCGTCCGCGCAGCCGCAAGTTCCACCTGGTTTCACTGGGCTGCGCAAAAAACACTGTCGACTCCGACAGCATGGCGCAGTTGCTGGACGCGGCCGGCTACCGCGCCAGTGACACACCGGACGATGCGGACGTGCTGATCGTGAACACCTGCGGCTTCATCGCACCCGCCAAGGACGAGTCCATCGCAGTCTTGCGCGAGCTGGCCCAGAACAAGACCAAGCGACAACTCCTGATCGCGGCCGGCTGCATGTCCCAGCGCTACGGCCAGGAGATGCGCACCTGGGTGCCGGCGCTCGACGGCGTGATCGGCACGCGACGCTGGATGGATATCGTCAACCTCATCACGCGGCTGCGTGAACGCGACGATCGCGAGCCGCTCTACCATTTACCCGACAAGGCGCGCACGGTGGGCCGCGACGAACGCGGCGTGGCCCGGGTCTCGCTTCAAGGCGGCAGCGCCTACTTGAAGATCGCGGACGGCTGCCGGCGCCCCTGCGCCTTCTGCGCCATCCCTTTGATCAAGGGCACCGCGGTATCGCGGCCCGTGAAGTCCATCGTGGCCGAGGCGCGCCTGCTGCAGGATCAGGGCGTGCGCGAGATCATCCTCATCGCGCAAGACACCACCGACTACGGCAGCGACCTGGGCATGCGCGACGGCCTGGCCCACCTGCTCGAGGCCATCGCCAAGGGGGCCCCCAAGCTCGATTGGATCCGCGTGATGTACGCCTACCCCGGGTGCGTGAGCAACCGTCTCATCGACACCATGGCCAGCCTGCCTCAGGTGCTCCACTACCTGGACATTCCCTTGCAGCACGGGCACCCCGACACGCTCAAGCGCATGCGGCGCCCCTCCAGCCTGGACTGGGTCCGTCGCACCATCGGCAAGATGCGCGATCGCATGCCCGACCTGGCCATTCGCTCCACCTTCATCGTGGGCTACCCCGGCGAGAGCGCGGCCGAGTTCAAGGGCCTGATGAAGCTCGTGCAAGACATGGAATTCGATCGCGTCGGGGTCTTCACCTATTCGCCCGAGCACGGCACCGAGAGCGCGCGCCTGCGTGATTCCATCGCGCCCCAAACCAAGGAAGAGCGGCGCGAGGTGCTCATGGCCGTGCAGCAGGCGATCTCGCTGCGCAAGAACCAGGCCTGGGTGGGCAAGAGCATGCGCGTCTTGATCGAGGGCGAAGGCGACGGCGTCAGCATCGGCCGTTCGTACCGTGACGCCCCCGAGGTGGACGGCCTGGTCATCATCGACGGCCGCCTACCCGTGGGCCAGATGGCCGACGTGACCATCACCGGTGCCATGCCCTACGATCTGTCGGCGACCGCGCCAGGGCTCAAGCAGAAGCTGGTGGCGATTCGCCGAAAGTAGGCTTTCGCCGTTCCGTCCGTTACGGCATGTCGCCCAGGCCGCCGGCGTTAACCACGTCAACGTAGCCAGCTTGCTTGAGCGTACGTGCCGCCGATGAGCTGCGCGCGCCCGAGGCGCAGTAAAGCACCACCGGCTTGTTCTTGGGAATGTCGGCGAGCCGGCTGCCGATCTCGGAGACCGGGATGTTGATGGCCCCAGGATAGGCGCCGTCACGGAACTCCTCGGGCGAGCGTACATCGATGATCATGGCTCCCGCGTCGATCTTCTGTTTCACGAGGCTGGCTGGCATGCGGTTCACTCCTTGCAATCGTCGGATCAAATACAGTGCGATGAAAATGGCTACTGCGATGAGAACGTAGCGCATCAGACGGTCTCCAGTGGAAAGCCGCCCTCACTGGCGATGCTCACATAGCCGCCGGTGACGTTGGCCAGGTCGGCGAATCCTGCATGCTGCAAGATGCGCAGGGCCAGGTGTCCGCGGAAACCCGAGCGGCAATACACGACCACGCGGCGGCCCTGGGGAATGGCGGCCAGCTCGAAGCGCAAGTCGTCGACGGGGATGTGCAGCGCCCCTTTGACATGGCCCTGTTCGAACTCGCGCAGGGTGCGCACATCCAACAACACCGGCGGACTGGTCGAGGCCAATTCCTGCTTCAGGCCGGCGGCGGTGACGATCGGGCTGTATCCGCTGATGTCGTTCAGCCCGATGAAGGCGGCCAGGTTCACCGGATCGTTGGCCGAGGAATAGGGCGGCGCATACGCCAGGTCCAGCTCGGCCAAGTCCTCGAGCGACAGCTTGCCCGCCAGAGCTGTGGCCAGCACGTCGATGCGCTTTTCCACGCCCTCGTGGCCAAAGGCCTGGCCCCCCAGCAGCCGTGCGGTCTTGCGTTCGTAAATGAGCTTGAGGGCCATCTCCTTTGCACCCGGGTAGTAGCCCGCGTGATGGTCCTTGTGGATCACGGCCACGCCCACATCGAAGCCTGCGTCGCGAGCGGCCTTTTCGCCCAGGCCCGTCATGGCCGCGGTGGCACCGAAGACCTTGACCACGCAGGTGCCAAGCGCCCCGCTGTAGCGCATCTGGCCGCCCAGGGCGTTCGTCGCGGCGATGCGGCCCTGCCGATTGGCGGGACCAGCCAACGGGACGCGCACGGTTCGCGACGACACACGATGATCGATCTCCACCATGTCGCCCGCGGCCAGGATGTCGGGATCCGAGGTGCGAAGCTGCGCATCGACGCGCACACCGCCGGTTGGGCCAATCTCCAGACCAGCCTGCTTGGCCAGGGTCAGCTCGGGCCTCACCCCGACCGAGAACAGCACCACGTCGGCATCGAGCTGCCGTCCGTCGGCCAACTGAATCTGGTGCAGGTCCGGCAAGACCGCCGTGACTTGCGCGCCCGTTACCACCTGCACCCCATGCTCGGCCAGCTCGTCCGCGATGCGGACCCCGAACTCGCGGTCCATCACCGCCATCACGGTGGGCAGCATCTCGACCACCGTGGTGTGCAGCCCCCGCTTGGCAAAGGCCTCGGCCATCTCCAACCCGATGAAACCGCCGCCCACCACCACCGCAGACTTCGGGGAGGCTGTCTTCAGGTACTCGTGCAAACGGTCCATGTCTGGCACCGTCCACAGACGAAAGACGTTGGGGGCCTGCACCCCGGGAAGGCCTGGCACAATCGGACTCCCGCCCTGGGCCAGAATCAGGCTGTCATAGGCCAGCCGGGATGTCCCCTCGGCGTTGCGGATGGTGACCTGCTTGGCCGCCCGATCGATGGCCATCGCCTCGGTGTTCACCAGCACGCGAACCTGGTAGCGGGCATCGAAGCCTTCGGGGGTCTGTAGGAGCAGAGCCGCCCGCTTTCCGATTTCGCCCGAGATGAAGTAAGGCAACCCGCAGTTGGCATACGAGACGTAGGGTCCCCGCTCGACGATGGTGATCTCGGCGTCTTCCGACAAGCGCCGCGCCCGCGCTGCCGCCGTGGCCCCCGCCGCGACACCGCCGATGATGACAATTCTCTTTTTCATGTTTTGGTCTTCGCCTGATGAGAGCCAGAACCCGCGAAAGGGGTTCGCGTCCTGGTGAGATGAACCACCGAGACACACCGAGGACTTGAACCAGGGCTTGCTTCTCGGAAAGCCCTTTACCGCCCTGCTCGGGGATGGGCCAGTGAGTTATCCGGTAAGTCCTATCGCAAGACCTGGGGGTGCCCGCTACGGACAAACGCCCCCATCCGAGTTGTCTCCGATATCGATATTGGGAATGTTCCCCGTGCCGATGCTGCTGATGAGCCAGCTCACCCCCGCGCTAACTCGACGCGGCACATGGTAGCACGAAAGCTCCTGCGCACCGAAGTCGACCACCGGGGCGGCCCTGGCGAGACGATCAGTCCTGCGCCGCCTGCCAGGAAATCCGCTCCAGGAAGTCGTGGGCGCGCAGACGGTCGGCTTCCAGCGTGGCGTGGGCCAGCAGATCTTCGTAGTTGCGTCGGGCCAGCGTCAGATCGCCCGCTAGATAGGCGGCCTCGCCGTAGACGCGACGGCATTCCTTGGCGAACTGGGGTAGCAGGGGCGTGGGCAAGGGCGGGCCGTCGAGGGGACAGGCCTGGCCGAACGGGACAAGCGCCAATTTGGGATCGCGCCAGACGAGCTGTCGACCCACGAGATAGTGACCCAGGGCCTCACCAGGGTGCTGCTCGGCGAATTGCGCGATGAGATGGACGACAAGGCCGAGGTCCAGCGTGCGGCCCGGCCGGTCGCCCATCATCACTCTGCCCAGAGTACGCCGGCTGCTCTCGTCGACCAGGGCACGCTGCTTGGTCCAGACATTGCGCCACTCGCCCTCGTCGGTGGCCAGCGTCAGGTTCTCTTGCACGACCGCCTGCGCCTGGGCGATGCGGCCGGCCAGGAACTCCACGGTGACGACCAGGCTGGCGGCACGCGAGCGCATGGGCCAGGTCAGGCCCTCGTCCGCCATCATGGGGCGCGCGATCCGTAGCGCCGCTTCGCTGTCGCCGGCCGCCGCCAGGGCCTCGGCGCGATCCAGACGGTAGCCCGGCTCGCTCGGATCGTCTTGGCAAACCCCGTCGAGAATGTCCGCCGCGGTCTCGGGCATCGAGCCCAGCAATGAGCGCGCCTCGGCCGCCCGTTCGGCCAGCTCGCGACCACAGACCTTGTGAAAGATGGCGGGTCTGCGAAAGCGTTCCTTGGAACGTGCCCGGGCCAGCGGGTCCACCGGTTGGGTTTCGAGGAAGGCCCGCCAATCCTTTTCCAGGGTCGCCAGCGGCTGGCCATAGACCGTCGCGAAATCCCCCGCCGAGCGGTACAGCGCACGCAGCTTGTCCCGGCCATCGCGATCGTAGAGGAACCGGCAAAACGAACCCGCCAACACGTAGGCCCGCGGGCCTGACTGCACGGTAAAGCCCGCGCCCATGATGCCTGCTAAGCTCGGCGCCTGACCCAGCGCGATCATGTCGCGCGCCTCTTGGTGCAAGGTCGAACGCCCACCGGGATCGCCGAAGTCGGCGGTCTCGGCCAACCCCTCGACCAGGCCCATGGACAAGCGCGGCGGGAAGATGGTCAGGGCCACGCCAAACCACCGATCGCCAAAGGCACTGGCAAAGACGTGGGCCAGCTCGTGGCGCAGGCGTGAGGCCGGGAAGCGCTCGGCCTGCACGAAGATCTCCTGTCGCCAGGGTTTGGCGTACAGGGTTCCGCCCGCGCCCACCAGCTCCTTCTTGCTTCGGGCCGATGCGAACCGATAGACGGTGATGGGCGTGCGCGGCTCGGCCCCCAGGATGTTGCGCAACTGGTGATAGCGGAACTCCAGGTCCTCGTGCACCAGCCCAATCTCCTCGGGCGTGTCGCCGGTGGGCTCGCTCCACATCTCGAAGTGCGCGCTCCGCGTGTACCGGGAAAGCACCTCGGTCAAATCACTTTTGGTGGTGTGAAAGCCCAGCGAGGCGCGGAACCCGAACCACAGCGCGGAGCCGATCAACAGGAGTCCCAAGCTGCCCCACCAGGCCAAGCGCGAGAAGCGCGGCCCGCCCAGGCGCCACCCGCCGCCTTCCCCCGGCTGGGTCACACAGCCCACCAAGGCCACCGCGCACGCCACCCAGGTCAGGTTGGCCAGGCGAAACCACACCAGACGGCCGCTGGGGCTCAAGCCTTCGTCGTAGATGGGGCCGGGGAAATAGCCACCAAAGGCGTCCAGGATGAACACCGGCGGATCGCAGTACAGCCGAAGCAACGACCACACCACCGAGAGCACGGGCACCGCAAAGGCCACCACCCGTCCCGTGCGCCGGCCGGGAATCAGCCAGCCCACCAGCACCCCCGTGGGGGCGGCCACCAGCATCCCGGCCACCGGCAACAGGGCGTAGAAAGCCAGGCCCGCCGGCAGGTTGCAGTTGCGCACCCGCAGGGCGTTGGCCAACGACAAGAGCAGCGGCAGCAGCAACAAGGCCAGCCCCTGCGCGCTGGCCGATCCCACCGACGAGAGTAGGCGCAGAGGCCTCTCTTGCCGGCGGGCACGAGCCACGATCCCGTGGCCCACGTCGACACCCGCCAGGGCGCTCAACAGACCCATGGCAAAGGAAAAATCGTAGCCCAGCAGGTTGAAAAGCGGGACGAAACCCAAAACCAAGGCGCCCAGAGCCAACGCCGCCCCCCAGACCAGGGGCCGCAAACCATAACGATAATTGATCCAAACAATGGGCCGTGGGACGATCACAGGAAGGTCAAAGAATGCCCCAGCCTTCGGATCGTCGCCAGCAGGAACGCGCCCCCATTGAGTTGCGGGTCGAGTACCAACGACTCAACCGTTTCTTCTACGATTACACCAAGAACATCTCGAAGGGCGGCACCTTCATCCAGACCAAGAAGCCGCTCGACATCGGCACCCTGTTTCTCTTCCGCCTGCAGGTGCCGCACATGACCGAGCCGCTGGTGCTGCTGGGCGAGGTGCGCTGGGTTCTGCACGAAGGCGAATCCCGCCGCGAGCTCGATGGCACCATCGACACCACGCCGGGCATGGGCATCCGCTTCATCTACGACAATCCCCAGCAGCAGGAACAGGTCGAGCACGAGGTCGAGAAGCTCATGGTTTCGAGCCTGGGCCCTCGCATCTACGCGCACCTGCACGACATGCGCGACAAAGAGAAGTAGCTGGCTAGCCGCGCTTGCGGCGCAGGATCTTGAGAAGCTTCTCTCTGTCGTTGGGGCCGAATTCGCGCGCCAGCACCAGCGTGCCGAGATAAACGACTCCGGCCAGCGCCATGGCGGCCAGGCCCACCATCACACCCTTGCCGGGCACGACGCGCGCCACCAGTACTGCCAGGGCCACGGCCAGGCCCACACGCATGGCCGAAGCCAACGGCAAGCCCGCGCCAAAGCGCCGGCGCAGGTACACCAGCGCGACGCAGAATCCGGCCAGCATGCCTGCCGCCGTGGCCAGCGCCGCCGCGAAGAGCATGTCCGGCCCGGCCGCCGCACGCGGCACCAAGGTGAAAGCCAACGCCGTGCCCGCGATCAGAGTGACGGCCACCAGGGTCATCGCCACGTAGGGGCGCCCCGACGCCGTCACGATCGAGCCCGCGATGGACAGCAGCGCCAGGGCCACCACGCCCGCTGCCAGAATGGGCATGGCCGCCGCGCCCACCCCGTAGGCCGCGGGATAAAGCACGCGCAAGAGCGTCTCGGGCCGAGCGCCCAACACCACGGCCATGGCCGCGCCGAAGATCAGGGCATAGCGCAGCGTCTGGCGCACGTAAGCGGCCGTGGCTTCGCGATCCTCGGCAAAGGTGGAGCGGGACACGAGCGGAAAGATCACGAAGGTCACCACCAAAAGCGCCTGATAGGGCAGAAGCGCCAGGCTGCGAACCGCCTCGTACGCGCCCACCAAGGCATCGGCGCCCTGCCCGGCCAGCGCCGCGCCAGCAAAACGCCGCAGGAGCAGCGAGTCGTAGCTGAGCGCCAGATTGATCAGCAAGGTGTAGGCGAGCGCGCCCCCCATGAAAAACAGTAAGCGCACCGCCGAGAACTGCGCGTGGCCCTTGGCCAGCCACATCTTGTGCCCCGCCACCAGCATGATGACCACGGCCGCGGAGATGAAACCCAAGAACGCGCCGGTCACCGAATGCCCCGCCATGCGCCCGATGGCCGCCCCTGCCAGCAACAGGATGGTCTTGCTGATGGAGAAGCCGATGTCGAAGCCGGCCTGCACGCGGAAACGACGTTGGCCGTTGGCCGTGCCCACGAACACCGTATAGAAGGCGTAAATCGCCGGGATGGCCGCGGCCAGGCGGAAGAGCGAGGTGTGCTCGGGCGCCTTCACGAAACCCGCCACCAACGGCGCCGCCAAGAAGACGGCCAACGCCACGCCCAAGCCCAAGAACATCTGCAAACGCAATCCCGCCCGCTGGACCGCACCCGCGCGCGC
>CAZHUY010000015.1:0-43209 GCA_964535465.1 uncultured Myxococcales bacterium | reverse complement strand
TGCGTGAGGGTCGGCAGCGTGGCCGGGCCCGCCGAGGAGGCGGAGCCCTCGTGGTCCCGGCCGGCGATTCGACGGCCTACATGTATCCCAGCAATCGCGATGGCCTGGACCCAGCCATCCGAAACCACAACGAGTACAACGGCTTCCGCTGCGCCCGCATTCCGTGAGGGAGCGGGAGGCGCCCCCTGCACGGGACGGCGCCATGACCCAAAGGCGATGCCAACAGCAAACCTGGCGCGGACGGCAGTTTTCTGCGAAATTCCCGCCGAGGTGAACCATGCCCCCCATCAAGGTCCAAGCCAGCTCCCAACTTGCCAACGTCCGCTATGAGATCCGCGGTCCGCTGGCTCGTCGCGCTGCCGAGCTGGAGAAGGCGGGGCACGAGATCATCAAGCTGAACATCGGCAACCCCGGGGCCTTCGGCTTCCGCGCGCCCGAGACCATGCGCCTGGCCATGATCGAGAACCTGCGCGAGGCCGACGCCTACTGCCACCAGAAGGGCATCTTCTCGGCGCGCGAGGCCGTGGTCATGCAGCAACAGAGCCGCGGGGTCATGACCGCCAGCGCGGACGACGTGTACATGGGCAACGGCGTCAGCGAGCTGATTCTGTTCTCGCTGCGCGCGCTGCTCAACGCGGGCGACGAGGTGCTGGTGCCCAGCCCCGACTACCCCCTGTGGACCGCTGCGACCCATCTGGCCGACGGCAAAGCGGTGCACTACCCCTGCCCGCCCGATAACAACTGGCTGCCCGACCTGGACGCCCTGGCCCGCCTGGTCACCCCACGCACCCGCGCCATGGTCATCATTTCGCCCAACAACCCCACCGGCGCGGTCTACCCACGCGAGGTGCTGAGCAAGATGATCGACATCGCCCACGCCCACGATCTGGTGGTCTTCTCCGACGAGATCTACGACCAGATAACCTACGAAGGCGCCGAGTACACGCCGGTGGCCACCTTGGCCACGCGTACCTTGTGCGGGACCTTCTCGGGGCTGTCCAAGGTGTATCGCTCGTGCGGCTTCCGCGTGGGCTGGCTCAGCTTCTCGGGCGAGAAGGAGCACGCGCGCGAGTACCTGATGGGGCTCGACACCATCGCCTCGCTGAGATTGTGCGCCAACGTGATGGGGCAACATGCGGTGCAGACCGCGCTCGGCGGCTATCAATCGATTCGCGATCTGGTGCGCCCAGGCGGTCGGTTGTACCAAACGCGCACCGCCATCCTGGAGGGCTGCAAGCGCAGCAAGTACCTGTCGGTGGTTCCTCCCCGGGGCGCCATGTATGCCTTCGTGAAGGTGGACACGCAAAAGCTACCAGGCTTCGACGACCAGAAGTTCGCCCTGGATCTGCTGGAACGCAAACACGTCCTGGTGGCGCCCGGCAGCAGTTTCAACGTGCCCTACCGCAACCACTTCCGCATCACGCTTCTGCCCGACGAGGACACCATGACCGACGTCTTCCAGCGCATGGAAGAGCTGCTGGACAACTACGCTGACGAAGCCGCGGCCGGCGCCGCCTGAGCTCGGGCCAGGCCGTCCCTTACTCCGCCGCGAAAGGCGGGCGGGCTCGGCCTCGGGACGCGAGACGAGAATGGACGTGCAGAGGAATAGAACGCTCGCTGAGCAGAGGCGCGGATCATGGGCTGGCTGAGCCTCCTGGCCTTGGCTTGTGCGCTCGCCATGGACGCCTTCGCGGTGGCCATCGCCACCGGGGTCACGCTCAACCCTCTGACCGCCAGGCACATATTCCGCCTCTCCTTTCACTTCGGGCTGTTCCAGGCGTTGATGCCGACCATCGGCTGGTTTGCCGGAAGCGCCGTCCATGGTTACATCTCCGCTTTCGACCATTGGATAGCCTTCGGGCTCCTCGCCTTCATAGGGGGCAGGATGCTCTGGGGCGCCGTGCACGAGGACGACGAGGGTGGCTCGGTGCCACACGATCCGACCTCGGGCTGGTCCTTGCTGGTCCTGTCGGTGGCCACCAGCATTGACGCGCTCGCGGTGGGCCTGTCGCTCGCGATGATCGGGTCCCCCATCGTCGTCCCCGCCGTGGTGATCGGGGTGGTGGCGGCCAGCTTCACGGCCGTGGGCATGGTGCTGGGACGTCGCATTGGCGCCGCCTGGGGAAAGCGCGTCGAGGTTGTGGGCGGGCTGATTCTGATCGGCATCGGCGTGAAGATCGTGGTCGAGCACCTGTGCGCGTGATCACGTGTGCTCAACCCGCAGCCAGCCCCCATGACGCCCCCCCTGTCCGCTGCTATCTTTGAGCCGTGGCCGCCACACTGTATCAACCCTTTCCCTTCGCGGGCCCCGCGCGCGGGCAGATATGGCGCCACCACCCCTCGACCCGACGGCCCCGTCACTTCCATGCCGAGCCAGAGCTGAACCTGATCACGGGCGGGCGCGCCTGCTTCGGCTTCGGAACCCAAGCCGTCGAGGTCACAAGCGGCGATCTCCTGTGCTGGACCCCGGGCCAGGACCACGAGCTCCTCTCGGCCTCGGATGACTTCGATCTCTTCGTGATCGGACTGACGCCGGACTTCTCCGAGCGCGTTCTGGGCGCCGACGCCTCGGCCACCCACCGCGGCCCGGTGCTGTCGCGGCTGGCCCCGGAGCAACTGGCCGCCCTGGCCCCGCGCTGTCTGTTCCCGGCCTTGCACGGCGACCGGGTGGCCAAGGAACGCGCGGCGGGCGACCTGTGGCAGCAGGCCCACGCCTTCCGCGAGGCCCGCGCGGTGGGACACACGCTCACGCGCCGATCCTTGTACTTCATCAACGAACGCCCGGAGATCTCGCGCGAGGAGATTGCGCGACGCTCGCACGGCAGCCCGGGGGAAATCAGCCGACGTTTCCACGCTGACATGGGCCTGCCCCTTTCCGCTTACCGAGGGCGGATCCGTCTGCTGCGTTTCATCCATATGGTGGACGAAGGCAGCACCTTTCTGCACGCGGCCCTGGCCGCGGGCTTCGGCAGTTACTCGCAATGCCACCGCGTCTTCCAGGCCACCCTGGGATGCGCCCCCCGCACCTATTTCACCTCGCCCAGCCGCCGCAGCATCGAGAATTCCCGCGCGCCGCTCGCGCCAAGGTAGCTTTCCGACCGGGCCGGGCACTGGCCAGCGGCCGTCGAACGAAGAGGTGGCCCGCACCCCTCGACACGTTCGAGGCGCGACCCCTAGTCGATTGGCATTCAGTGTGCTGAAATGTCCGCCTCATGGCCCGCAGAGTCTCGGAAATCGAAAAGCGGAAGACCGACCACCTGAACATCGCCGCCTCGGGCGCGGGGAGTTTCTCCCGGACCACTCTGCTCGAGTGTGTCCACCTGGTGCACGCCGCCCTGCCTGAAATGGGGCTCGACGATGTGGATCTCTCGACCACGCTGCTGGGCCGCAAGTTGGCGGCGCCCCTCATGATCGCGGGAATCACCGGCGGGACCAAGGAGGGCGGTCGCATCAACAAGATCTTGGCCACCGCCGCCCAGGAGCTGGGCATCGCCTTTGGCCTGGGCAGCCTGCGCCCCATGCTCGACCGCCCTGCCCTGGCGGCGACCTATGACGTCCGCAAGGTCGCCCCGTCGGTGTTCCTGTTCGGCAACCTGGGTCTGGTGCAGGCGCGCCAGACCAAGACGGCCACCATCGCCCGTGCCCTGGACCAGGTGGGCGCGGACGCCTTATGCCTGCACCTGAACCCTGGACAAGAGCTGGCCCAACCCCGGGGCGACCGCGATTTCCGCGACGGCCTGCCCACCATCCGCCGTCTGGTGGCGGAGTTGGGGCGGCCTCTCATGATCAAGGAAACGGGGTGCGGAATCTCGCCGACGGTTGCGCTGACCCTGCAAGAGGCTGGGGTCACGGCCCTCGACGTGTCGGGCGCGGGGGGCACATCCTGGATCGGCATCGAAGCCCTTCGCGCACGCCGCGAGCAAGCGCAACGCGGACGCGAGATGCGCGAGTGGGGCATCCCCACCGCGGTCAGCGTGGGCTGGTTGGCAGCGGCCGGTGTGCGCGCAGAGCTCGTGGCATCAGGGGGCATCCGCACCGGCTTGGACGCTGCCCGAGCCTTGGCCTTGGGGGCGCGCACGGTGGCCATGGCCCAGCCCGCCTTGGTCGCGCTGAACAAGGGTGGCGCACGCGGCGTGCAGGCCTACCTTTCGGGCGTGATCGATGGCCTGCGCATGGTCTGTCTGCTGACCGGGCAACGCAAACCCTCCGATCTTGCGCATGCCCCGCGCGTGATCACCGGCGAGCTGGGCGAGTGGCTGAGACAACCCCCGGGCTAACCCGAGAGATCAGGCGCCCGAAGAAGCGCTCAGCCAGAACCAAGGAGGGACAACCTCGGACGTGACACGGCCTCTGCTCCTCGCAGTCCGCGGTGAGACTCTGCTGGTCGCGGCCCAGCTTGGAGGCAGTAGAACCCCGGCACTCACCACCATCGAGATCGACACCTCTCGCCTGCCTTAGCCGTGAGAGGAACCTCACGGGAGCGCGATCAGGCCGGGTTGGGCTGCTGGGCGATGAGGATTGGCTCCTCGGCGGTCTTTATCCGATACTCGCGGCGGGTGAAAGCGGGCTGCTGGCCGATGTTGTGGCGCACGCGGAACTCGGTCCAGCGGATCGCCGCTGGGATCAGGCTGGCGATGGCGCGCTCGCGCAGGGTCAGGGGCCCGGTGTCACGAATGAGGCGCTGGTAGAGGTCTTCGAGCCGCGCCTGCGCGACCGGTCCCACGCGCCGGATGCTCGCCGGCAGCAGTGGCATGGCGCGGTGGCTGTCGGTGCGGTAACGCTCGGCCTTGGCACGCACGCGCTCCGCGGGGTGGGCGCGCAGGTTGACCGCACCGGTCAGCCAGTCGTCGACGACGCGGAAGACCGAGGGACCCAGGCGACGGAACTCTTCGTGAAAGAGGCCGCGCTGGATGGCGATCATCTCGTCACGGCCGATGTGGGGGTGGCGGAAGCCGAGGGAGAACCCGTCGTGCTGGCTGTGATCCCCCATGACCCCGTCGTCGATGCGCCCCTCGCTGCGCAGTCGCGTGTAAAGTGGCGTCCCGTGGGCCGGGCCGTAGATCAGGAACTGGCACATGGTCGGCCGCAACGACATAAGTTCCTCGAACTCCTCTTGGATGATCGCCGGGGTCTGGTAGTCAAAGCCGACGATCATCGAGGCCATCACGCTGATGCCGTGAGCGTGCAGGTCGGCAAAGAGCTCGGCGTAGGGGCGGCCCTGCTGTTTGGAATAGCCGGAGCGTTTGCCCTCGTAGCCGATCCAGATCCAGTCGATGCCCATCTCGACCAGCTCGGCGGCGGTGAATTGCGAAAGCGCCTTGACGCTGGAGAAGACGCTGATCCCGAGGGGCGGCATGCGCGAGGCGCGGATAGCCTCGAGAAACTCGCGCCCGCGCCGCTCGTTGAGGAGGAAGTCCTCGTCGTTGATCCAGAAGTTGTTCATCCCCGGGTGGCGGACGCGCATGTCCTCCACGGCGCGCAGGATCGCGCGCCCGTCCGGGAGGAGGTGGATGTGCTTGCGGTCGAAGTAGTGAGAAGTGGCGCAGAAGTCGCAGCCGTTGGGGCAGCCCAACCCGGCGAAGACATAGCCCGTCTCGCCCAGGGCCGGGAGGGAGAACAGGTAGCCCATCTGGGTGATGTCGGGCTGCACGAAGGGCGTGTTCTCGCGCTCGCCGAGCAGCTTGCGCATGAAGGCGACGCCCTCGCCCTTGCAGATGTAGTCGCCCAGGTGTGCGACCTTCTCGCCCAGCGCCGTGCCGTAGCCGCCCAGAATGATCTTGGTGCCCGGCGCGTGCCGGCGCACCGCTTCGACCATGGGCTTGAGCTTGTGCAACGTGGTCGAGACGAAGGCGATGCCAACGTAGTCGTAGCCCTTCTTCACCTCGGCGATGAACTCGGTCATCGTCGGGTAGTGCATCGTCACGGTGGGGGTTTGCAAGTTGGCCGCGATGAAGTCGATCCCCCACTGGGTGGTGGTGCCGCGCGGACGGAAGACCCCTTGCGCCCACATCAACTGGTGCGAGCCTTCATAGGAAACCCCGAACCCGTCGCCGTGCTCGGGGCCAAAGGGTTTGCAGACGCTGGATAGGAGAAGACGGGCTGTCATGAAACACGCAATGTAGCGAGTCAGGCGGATAGCCCCGTCACCGTTCTGTCACAATTGCGGTCGCCGGAAGGGGCCCGGGTGTCCTGGTCCCCCATCCCCCGACTTTGCCGTTGGGGATTCAGCGTCGTCGGCTTCCAGGTCGCGGCGGCGTCCGCGAGATGCCATCCAAGAGCATGTCAACGATATGGCCGATCTCGGCCTCGTCCACCTGCTGTTGCTTGAACAGGAGCTTGAAGAGGAGCGCCCCGACCAGGACCTCCATCAGCTTCTGCAGATCGGTGGCCTCGCGAATCTCGCCCCGTTCGACGGCTCTTCGAGCCACCACGGCGTTGCGGGTGGTGTGATCCGCGTCGGATTCGCGGCTGAGAAGCGCAAGCTCTGGGTCGGGATTCTCGAGGCCAAGGCGAAGCAGGCTTTTCCCGACGGCGCTCGATGCAATCTTGACCCCCAACTGCCCGATGGCGACGAGGTCCGTCCTTAGCGAGCCCGTGTCGGGTGGGTCCCCGGCGACCTCGTGGACGAATTTCACCATCGCGGCGAGAATCAGCGCCGCTTTGGTCGGATAGCGTCGATACACCGTGGTCTTGGCGATGCCGACCCTCGCCGCAACGGATTCCACACTGAGGGCCGCATAGCCCACCGAGGCCAACTCCTCGATGGCCGCCCGCAGGATCGCCTCGGTGCGCACCTCGATGCTGGAAAGCCCGTCGGTGTTCGAACCACCCGTTGCCGTGAGTGTCTTCGTCGTCATGCCCATAGCCTGGCCACTCCGAAAGACAATTGCAACTTCTTGTTGCATTTCTTGCCAAGGGGCCGTAGTCTTGAAATTGCAACTTCGTGTTGCAACAATAAAGCGAGCGGAGGAATCCATGAAGACGCAGAGCGCGCCAGCGGCATTTCCAGAAGATGACCGTAATTTCAATATGTTAGCGACGCCAATTCGAACCAAGAGCAGGTTGGGCGAGGCTTCTGTGGCACGCGAGAGAATGCAACTGGAAGGTGCGCTCATTGGCAAGGGGGCAGGCCGAACCCAAGGCCCTACCTTGCGTTTCCTGGCGGGACCGACGGCGCTCGCGCTTCTCGCTCTGACCGCCAGCGCCTCCTGCGGACAGTCCAAGGCCGCGCAGATGCCCGTGGCCTCTCCCAGGGCCTCGCAGGCCGCCAAGGTGGAGACTCAGACGGTCTCGGCTCGTGAGGTGCCGGTGTGGCTGTCCTTGACCGGGCAGCTCAAGGGCCGACGGGCCGCCGACCTGGCCGCGGACGCCAACGGAAAGGTGGTCAAGACCTTGGTCGAGCGCGGTGACGTGGTGAAGGCCGGCCAGCCACTGGTCGTCCTGGATACGCGCGCGGCGGCCTTGAGCTTCGCCGAAGCCAAGGCCAGCGCCGCCTCTGCCCTGGCGGCGGCCGAGAACGCGAAGATGAATTGTGAACGCTACCGCGTCCTGGCCCAACAAGGCGCCATCAGCGACTTCGAGTACGAGGCGCACCGGGTCAAGTGCCAGACCTCCGATTTGTCAGCGTCTGCCGCTCGCGCGCGGGCCGCGCTGGCCGGCAAGAGCCTGGGAGACGGCATCATCCGCGCGCCCTTCGCGGGAGCCATCGCCGAGCGCTACGTCGATGTCGGGCAGTTCGTCCGCTCGGACTCCCGCGTGGTGGCGTTGGTCGATCCCTCGTCGTTGCGCCTGGAATTCACCGTGCCCGAGGCGCGCATCGCCGCCGCACGAGCCGGCGCCAAGGTGCGCTTCCAGGTCGCGGGCTATCCCGACAAGAGCTTCGACGGGACGGTCAAGTACGTCAGCGCCCAGGTGCGCCCCGGGACGCGCGACGTGGTGGCCGAAGCCGTGGTCGACAGCCCCGACGTCGAGCTCAAGCCGGGCATGTTCGCGCTGGTCAAGCTGGCCGCCGGCTCGCAGGAAGTGCCGGTGGTCTCCAGTCGGTCGATCCTGCAGCGCGAGGGCCGATCGGTGGTGTTCGTGAAGGCGGACGGCAGGCTGGAGGAGCGCATCGTCCAGGTGAGCGAGGTGCTGGGTGAAGAACGCGCCATCGCGCGCGGTCTTTCCGTCGGTGACGCCCTGGTCGTCGCCCCCATCGAGAATCTGAGGAACGGACAACTGGCCCTGTAACGGCGGATCATCATGCAGTGGTTGGCCAAGATTTCGGTTAAGCGCGGTGTGTTCGCCACGGTCCTGATGCTCGTGGTGCTGGTGCTGGGGGTGTTCTCCTACAAGAGCCTGGGACTCGACATGTTCCCCAACAGCGACGTCCCCATGGCGGTGGTCACGACCCTGCAGCCGGGGGCGGCCGCCGAGGAGATCGAGAGCGACATCACCGACAAGATCGAAGGCGCGGTCAACACCATCAGCGGCATCGACAGCCTGACCTCCACGTCGAGCGAGGGCGTGTCCATCGTGATGGTCATGTTCACGCTGGAAAAGCCCGCCGACGTGGCCATTCAAGAAGTGCGCGACAAGGTCGCGGGCATCATGGCTGACCTGCCCAAGGGCATCGATTCCCCGGTGATCAGCAAGATGGACCCCAGTGCCTCGCCGGTGCTGTACCTGGCGCTGCGCTCGAAGCAGCCCATCATGAAGACCAGCGAGATCGCGGACAAGGTCGTCCGCCGGCAGATCGAGACCATCGACGGTGTGGGCGCGGTCAGTCTGGTGGGCGGTCGTGAACGTCAGGTCAACGTCATTCTCGATCCGGTGCGTCTGCGCGCCCAGAACATCACCGCGCTCGAGGTACAGCGCGTGCTCGCCACGCAAAACATGAACGTGCCGGGCGGCACCGTCGAGTCCGGGCCGACCAACTCGACCTTGCGGGTCGCGGGTCGGGTGGCGAGCCTGGAGGATCTCGGCCGCCTCATCGTGCGCGAGAAAGACGGCCACCCGGTGCGCGTCTCCGACGTCGCCACGGTGGAGGACGGGCAGGAACGAGAAGAAAGCTACGCCCAGTTCGACGAGGACCGCGCAGTCGTGCTGTCGGTGAAGAAACAAGGAGGCAAGAACACCGTCGCCGTGGTCGACACCGTGCTGGCCAAGCTGGACGAGGTTCGCCGCAGCCTGCCCGAGGGCGTATCGCTCGACGTGGTGTACGACAACTCGTCGAGCATCCGCACCTCGACCAACGCCGTCGTTGAGCACCTGATACTGGGTGCCTTGTTTGCCGTGGCCATCGTTCTCGTCTTCCTGGGGTCGGGGCGAAGCACCATCATCGCCGCGCTCGCCATTCCCCTCTCCATCATCGGCAGCTTCGCCGTAATGTACGCGCTCGGCTTCACGCTGAACTTCCTCACCTTGCTGGCGTTGGCGTTGGCGGTGGGCCTGGTCATCGACGACGCCATCGTCGTCCTCGAGAACACCGTCCGGTACATCGAGGAAAAGGGCATGAAGCCGTTCCCGGCGGCCATCGCCGCGACCAAGGACATCGGCCTGGCGGTGTTGGCCACCACCCTGGCGCTCATGGCGGTGTTCATTCCGGTCAGCCTCATGCCGGGCATGATTGGGCGGTTCTTGCGCTCCTTCGGCCTCACCATGGTGTCAGCCATCGGCGTGTCGCTCATCGTCTCCTTCTCGCTCACGCCCATGCTGGCGGCGCGCTGGCTCAAGCGCAAGGATGCCAGCAAGGGTCCCGACCTGCTCACCCGCATGGTGAACGGGTTCTACCGCCCCATTGAAAAGGCGTACGGGGCCGCGCTTCGCTTCGCCTTGAGCCACCGCAAACTCATGGTGCTCGGCATCGTGGGCGCGTTGCTCGCCACCATCCCCATCGCCAAGAACCTGACCGGCGCTTTTCTGCCCGAGAACGACAAGGGGCAGTTCCAGATCACCATCCGCGCGCCCGAAGGCACCAGCGTGCCCGAGACCCGCCTCATCGCCGAGCGCGTGGCCAACGACGTGCGCACCATGCCCGACGTGACCCACACCCTGCTCACCGTTGGAGACGACGCGGAGAAGAGCAGCAACGTGGCGGGGATCCGCGTGATCCTGAGCGATCCCAAGTTGCGCGACAAGAACCAGCAAGCCGTGATGAACCAGGCGCGCCAGGAGATCGTCGGCAAGCTTCCCAAGAACCTGCGCGTCTCGGTCACGGATGTGTCCGACGTGGCCAACACCGTCATCTCGGCCATCACCTACGCGGTCAGCGGGCCCGACCCCCAGACCCTCGATCGCGTCAGCGCCGAGATCGTCGAGCGCTTCCGCAAGGTCCCGGGTGCGGTCGACGTGGACACCTCTCTCATCCTGGGCAAGCCCGAGACCAGGGTCATCATCGATCGCGACCGCGCCGCCGATCTCGGCGTGCAGACCTCGGACATCGCCGCCACGCTGCAGCTCTTCGTGGGCGGCCTCAAAGCCTCCACCTTCCCGGACGGGAACGAGCAGTACGACATCCGGGTGCGTGGCGCTGAAGAGTTCCGCGCGTCGGCCGAGGCGCTGTCCATCCTGACCGTGCCCTCCGCCAAGCTGGGCGCGGTCCCGCTCGACAGCGTGGTCTCGCTGAAGGAGACGACCGGTGCGGCGTCGGTCAAGCGCGTCTCGCGCGCGCGCCAGATCACCATCACGGCCAATGTCGCCCCGGGTGTGGGGACCAACTCCGTCACCGAACAGCTCGAGGCCATCGGCAAGGATGTTCTGTCCCATGGTTACAGTCTGGCGCCGCAGGGCATGAGCAAGGAATCGGCCAAGCTGATCCCCCAGTTCGTGGCGGCGATTCTCCTGTCCGTGCTCTTCATCTACCTGGTTCTGGCCGCGCAGTTCGAGTCGTGGTTGGACCCGCTGTGCGTGATGCTCATCCTGCCGCTCACCATCCCGTTCGCCTTCCTGTCGCTGTTGATCCTCGGACAGTCCATCAACCTGTTCTCGCTGCTCGGCCTGCTGGTCCTCATCGGGGTCGTGCAGAAGAACGCGGTCTTGCAGGTCGACCACACCAAGCAACTGCGTGCCCAGGGCCTGCCACGCCTGCAGGCCATCCTGGAAGCCAACCGCGACCGCTTGCGCCCCATCCTGATGACCACCCTGGCCTTCGTGGCCGGCATGCTGCCGTTGGTATGGTCCAAGGGGATTGGCGCCGGCTACAGCCGCGCGATGAGCGGCATCGTGGTGGGCGGGCAGACCCTGGCGCTGCTCGTGACCCTGCTCGCCTCGCCGGTCATCTACTCGCTCATTGACGACCTGGCCGCTTTCCTTCGCAAGAAGCTGCCGAGCAAACGCACCGCCGAGGAAACCGGAGCCGCGGAACTGGAGGTTCAATCATGACGCTCACTCACCGAAACACAGTCGCTCACTCGTTGGTGGCCGCGAGCCTGCTCTTGGCGCCGGCTCTGTGGGCGGCCGAGGGCGATGCCTCGGCTCTCTCCGAACGCGAAGCTCCCTCGGCGAAGAACCCCGTCCTCGAGGTCTTCACACCGCAGCCGCAAGGATTGACCGCCCAGGAGGTGGCCAAGCGAGCCTCCGCCTCCAGCCGCACCATCGCGGCCAAGAACGCCGAGCTGCGCGCCGCCGCGGCCAAGGTGGATTCGGCGATGGTTCAATTCCTGCCGCGCGCGACGCTGAAGGGCAGTTACACCCGGGTCAACAAGGTCGTCAATTCCCTGGGCGCAGGCAGCCTATTGGCCTCGTCGGGAACCGGGCCGTACACGATGGGCGCCTTCGATGTCACCAACCCGAGCACCGGCGAGATCCTGTCGGGGCAAGGGCTCATCGACGAGAACGGCAGTCCGGTCGCCGGCTACGCCATCAAGTTCCCCACCTACACCAACATGTACTCACTGGGCGCCTCGCTGTCCGTCCCTCTGTCGGACTACGTCCTGCGCATGGCCAGCAGCATCGGTGGCAGCAAGCTCAACCACGAGGCGGCGGCGCTCAACGCGCGGGCCGAGCGCGCCAAGGTCGAGGGCGATGCCCGCGTGGCCTTCTTCAACTGGGCACGCGCGCTGGGCCAGGTCGCCGTGACCGAGAAGTCGCTGGTGCGGGTGCAGACCCGCTTGCGCGATACCCAGACCTCCTACTCCGTCGGCATGGTCACCAAGGCCAACCTGCTGCGCATGGAAGCACAAGTGGCGGCGACACAAGCGGCGTTGGAGGAGGCCAAGGGATTCCGCGATCTGGCCGCGCAGCAACTGGCGGTCATCATGCACGACCAACGGGCGGACTACTCCCTGGGCGAGGACGTCCTGGTGGTGACCGCCACCCCCGAGAGCGAGTCCGTGGAGAGCCTGGTGAGCTTCGCCCACAACAACCGTCTCGAGCTCAAAGCCCTCGAACGAAGCTCACAGTCGCTCAAGAAGACTGAATCGGTGGTGAAAGCGGGCCGCTACCCACGCGTCGACGCCTTCGCCGACTATACCTACGCCAACCCCAACCAACGCTCCCTCTTCAACCTGGGCTGGAAGAGCAGTTGGGCGGTGGGGCTGCAGGCCACCTGGTCCCTGAACGACATCGTGGTCAACAACGCCTCGGCCCGCGAGGTCGCCGCCAACCGCGAATCGCTCGAGGCCAAGCGCGACGCCATGGTCGATGCCATTCGCTTGGAGGTCACGTCGGCCTATACCGACAGGCGCAAGGCCCTGGCTTCACTGGCCGCGGCGCAACGCTCGTCCGAGGCGTCGCAGGCGGCCTATGACGTCTCCCTTCAGCTTTTCAAGGTCGGCAAGGCGACCACCACCGAGCTTATCGACGCAGAGGGCGAGCTGGTGACCAGCAACCTGAGGCTCATCAACGCCCACATCGACACCAAGGTCGCCGAGACCAAGTTGGCCCACGCCACCGGCCGCGATCTGGCCGCACTGAACTAGAGATCACGCGATCCAGGAGAAGAGAGAAATGAACATTGAACTACAGATGCCCTCGAAGCGAAGAAGCACCTTGGCAGCGAGGAGCGCGCTGCTTTCGGCGACAGTCCGCGCGTCCACCCACCTGCCTGATGCGTGGTTGACGGCCATGGTGCGCGGTCTGACTGGCAAGAACCAGTTCCCCATGGGACAGCGGTTTCTCGAAAAGGCGCTTCTGACCCTGAAACGCGCCATGGGGAGGGTCAATCCGCGCGCGCGCCGCAAGATCATCGACAACCTGATCATCAACGAGATGGTGTACGGCCAGGCCCAGCGTAACTGGGTGACCCAGCAGCTGGGCTTCGAGATCCCATCCCTGCTCGTGGTGTCGCCCACCATGCGGTGTCCGCTGCGCTGCTACGGCTGCTATTCCGCTGAATACGCCCGCAACTCCGATTTGGAGCGCGAGCGCTTCGACGGGCTGCTCGGCGAGGCGAAGGCGCTTGGTGACTATTTCATGGTCATCTCGGGCGGCGAGCCGTTCACATACGATGGCATCTTCGATCTTTGGGAGAAGCACAGCGACATCTGGTTCCAGGTCTACACCTCGGGCGTGCTGCTCAACGAGGCCAACGTGGCCACGCTGGCCCGCCTCGGCAACGTCATGCCCTGTATCAGTGTCGAGGGCTTCGAGGCCGAGACCGATCGCCGTCGGGGCAAGGGGCAGTTCAAGCGTCTGCTCGAGGCCTTCGCGCGGCTGCGCGACGCCGGTGTACCCTTCGGCGTGTCAGCCACCGCCACCCGAGAAAACAACGATCTCATCACCAGCGACGAGTTCGTGGAGTTCTACCAAGAGCAAGGGGCATTGGTGGGTTGGTACTTTCAATACATGCCCATTGGCCGCGAACCCGTGCTGGATCTGGTCCCCACGCCCGAGCAGCGCCTGTCGCGCTACCATCGTCTGCAGACCCTGCGGGAGCGGTACGACATCCTGCTCGCGGATTTCTGGAATGATGGGCCTCTGGTGGGGGGCTGCATCGCCGGGGGGCGTCGCTATCTACACGTCAACAACGCGGGCGACGTGGAACCTTGCGTGTTCTGTCAGCTGTCGACCGACAACATCCACGAGAAGAGCCTGCTCGACGTCCTCCGCACTTCGCCGTTGCTCGCGGCCATTCGCAAACGCCAGCCCTACAGCGACAATTACCTTCGTCCGTGCATGATCATCGACAACCCGGAGGTGCTCGACCAGGTGGTGGCAGAAGCCAACCCGCGCGAAACCTGCCGCGGCGGTGCCCTGCGACTGGTGCAGGACCTGAAGCCCACCCTGCGCAACTACGCCCAGGAGTGGAAGGACCTGGCCGAACCGTTGTGGCAAGCGAGGTACGCCGCCCAGTACGCCAAGCCCCTCGCCAAGGCGCACGTCCTGAGCGCCAATCACGATCGGCAGCACCCCACCCCTGCTGCCCACGCCCCCGACTAAGTGGAGTCTGTCGGGAGATTGCGGGCCGCCTGCAGGGGCGGCCCGCGGCTGGCGACTGCCCTTGCACGCCGCCCTTCGCCCTGACGCTGGGTTCGGGAATGGTGCCAAATCTGTCTCATAGCGGTGTTCTTCAGCTCGAAGGAGTCACCGACTATGAAACCATCTACCCTCATCCCCTCCCTTGCCCTGATTCTCGGCTTGTCTTCCCTGGCCTGCGACAACGACAACGACAACAGCATCAACGACGACGACAAGGGCTCGGCGTCGGACCCACTCGTGGGTCAATTCCAGACGCGCGGATACGGCTACACCTTGGTCAGCGACGGCCACAAGGCTTCGCTCTACGAAAGCACCTCGATCTCGTGCCTGAAGGTCTTGGACAGCGCGGTGAAGGGCCTGGAGTTGACGGATCTGGAAGCCGTCGCGCGTTTCGAGGGCGACACGCTGATCATCCAGGACGAGGAAGGCCTGTATCTGGAGGCGGATCGCTTGGCCAGCCTTCCTGCCCCCTGCCAAGACAGCGGCACCAAGGCCACGCAGGACGCTCTGGTCAACTTCGACATCCTCGCGGCCACTTTCAACGAGCACTATGCCTTCTTCGACCTGCACGGCATCGATTGGCCCGCGACCACCGCCAGCCATCGCGCTCGGCTCTCTGCCACCTCGTCGACCGACCAGTTTTTCGACGTGACCTGCGAGATGCTCGCCAGCCTGAACGACGGCCACGTGAGCATGGGCAATAGCACGCGCGGGTGTTCCGGCGAGCCCGCCGATCCGGAGTTGCAGACCCACATGGAGGGTCTGGCCAACTACTTCGAGAACGTCCTCAAGAGCGGAGAAGGTGTCACCACCGACGCAAACAAGACCGTGGCCTACCGTAGGCTGGCGCCCGGCATCGGCTACCTGCTGATTTCCCAGATGTATGTCGACGATGTGGCCGCGGCTCAGCAGACCGAGGTCATGGGCGCGGCCATCGATCGCGCCATCGCCGCCCTGGGCGACGCCGGCCATCTGATCGTGGATCTCCGTGCCAACCCCGGTGGTACCGACGCGGTCAGCTTGGCCATCGCCGGGCGCTTCACCGAGATCGAACGCGTCGCCTACAGCAAGAAGGCGCGCAACGGCAGTGGTTTCACCACCGAACGTACCGTCTCCGTGCGCCCGCTCGGCGCCCGAACCTACCAGGGCAAGGTGTGGCTCATCACCTCAAGATTCACCGCCAGCGCCGCCGAGATCTTTGCGCTGGCGATGCGCGTGAACCCCAACGTCACGCTCATCGGCGAGAACACCGCGGGCGTCTTCTCCGACATCTTTGCCCGCCAATTGCCGAACGGCGTGTACGTCGGCCTGTCCAACGAAATCTACACGGCCGCCGACGGCCAAATCTACGAAGGCCGGGGCGTGCCGCCCACGATTCCCGTCGCTTTCTCGCTGGCCGAGCTCGCGGCGGGCGAGGATGGCGTGCTCAGGACCACGTTGAGCCTCGCGGGCGCACAACCGTAGCTTTTTCCTTCCCGTCCACCTGCAACCTTCGTCCAGAAAGAACGGCCTCTGACCAGGTGTCCCGCGGCCTCGCCGCGCCTGCCTGGGGTGATACCGAGGGCTATCCGTCTCGCATCGGGTGTGTTCAAATAGCGCCCTTCCATGCCGGCCGTCTCCCCCACCCCACCCCACCTGAAGCTGCCCTCTTCCGATACCAGCACGGGGTTTGGGCACGCCAAGCTCATTCTGCTGGGCGAGCACGCGGTGGTCTACGGACAACCGGCGGTGGCCGCGGGGATCGCGGCGGGCGTGCGTTGCCACGCGAACCCGGGCCAGGGCAACATCCGCGCGGTGGCGTGGCAAATGGACATGCAAGTAGGCGATGGATCCATGGTCAGTCAGGCGGTCGAGCGGCTGTGCGAACGTCTGGGCGTGCCGGCCAGCGGGCTCGATTTTTGGCTGGAGACCGAGATCCCGGCGCGCGCCGGCCTGGGCAGCTCGGCGGCCATGGCGGTGGCCATCGGCCAGGCGGTGGCGGCGCGCACGGGGGCCCAGCCAGCCGACGTTCTGGCCGCCGCCACGGCGGCCGAAACCGTGTTTCACGCCACTCCCTCTGGCATCGACACGGCCGCGGCCATTCGTGGCGGCGTGGGCCGCTTTGACCGCGCCACCGGCTGGCAACCCATTCCTCTGCAGCAACCCATCGACCTGTGCGTCGGGATCTCCAAACAGGTGCGCCAGACCAGTGATCTGGTGACCGGGGTGGCGCGGCTGTGCGAACGCGTGCCGGTGGCCCGACGACTCATCGAGACCCTGGGCCAGGTGGCCTACGCCGGCATGGAAGCCTTGGCGAGCGGCGACGTGGAGGCGCTTGCGCAAGAATTCAATCTGGCGCACGGCCTGCTCTGCGGGCTGGGGGTGTCCACGCGCGAGTTGGACGAATTGGTCCGTTCGGCGCGGTCCGCCGGGGCGCTCGGGGCCAAGCTGACCGGCGCCGGCGGCGGTGGCGCGGTCATCGCCCTGGCCCAGGATCGGGGCGAGGATGTGTTGAAAGTCTGGCGCGGCATGGGTTGCTATGGCTTTCTTACCAGGGTCGGTCCATGAGCATCTTCAGACTCCCACTCTCCGTGACCGCGCGATCGGGAACCAACATCGCGCTCGTGAAATACTGGGGCAAGCGCGACAAGGCGCTCAACCTCCCCGCCACCGGCAGCCTGTCCCTCACACTGGCGGATTTTGGCAGCGAAACATTCGTACGCTTCGCGCCTGATGCCGAAGCCCCCGAGGGTGGCGACCGTATCACCCTGGATGGCGCGCCAGCACCCGCGAAGTTCGCCGATCGGGTGCGCCGCTTTCTCGATCTCATCCGACAGCAGGCCCAGGTGGGTCTTCCCGCCGAGGTACGGACCACCAACAGCGTGCCCACGGCCGCGGGTCTGGCATCGTCGGCCTCGGGCTTCGCGGCGCTGGCCCTGGCAGCCTCTCGCGCCGCGGGCCTCACCCTCACCCCGCCGGAACTGTCGGCCCTGGCCCGCCAAGGTTCGGGCTCGGCCGCGCGTTCCATCTTCGACGGCTTCGTGGAAATGGCCGCGGGCGACGCCCCTGATGGCAGCGATGCCATCGCCCACCAGATCCTGCCGGCAGAGGCGTGGGATGTGCGCCTGTTGGTGGCCATCACCAGCCAAGGCAGCAAAGCCATCGGCTCGGGCGAAGCCATGGAGCGGACCGCGCAGACCTCGCCCTACTACGCCGGTTGGCTGCAGGCCGTGGCGCAGGATTTACCCGCGGCCCGCGAGGCGGTCGCTGCCAAGGATTTGCCGACCCTCGGACAGGTGGCCGAGCGCAGCGCCTTGCGCATGCATGCCTGCGCCATGGCGGCCGACCCGGCCATCATCTACTGGAACCCGGTGACCCTGGCGGTGATGGAGACCGTGCGCCGCCTGCGCGCGGCCGGTACGCAAGCCTACTTCACCATCGACGCAGGCCCCCACGTCAAGGTCCTGTGCGCGGCCGGCGACAGCGCCACCGTGGAGCCCGCGCTGGCCGCCACGCCGGGCGTCCTGCGCACCCTGGTGCTGGCCCCCGGACCTGGCGCGAAGATCGTCAGCGAGGAGCGGCGATGAGCGAATCGCGTATCACCCTGGTGGGCAACCCGGTGGTCGCCGCCCCCGGGAAGGTCTTTCTGGTTGGTGAATACGCCGTGCTCGAGGGCGGCACCGCGGTGCTGGCCGCCGTCTCTCGCCACGCGGTCGCCCAGTACGTGAACGGCGCCGACGCCGAATCCGAGGTGGTCGAGCAGGCCATGAGCCACGCCCTGCGGGAGATTGGCGAAGCCGCCTCCGCGATTCCCCCGGGCGCGGTGCTGGTCGACAGCGACGATTTCTCTCAAGGCAAGACCAAGCTGGGTTTGGGTTCGAGCGCGGCCACGGCGGTGGCGGCGGTGGCGGCCATGTTCGAGACCGCGGGCCAGTCCATCGAGGGCCAACAAGACCTGATCTTCCGTGTGGCCGACGCCGCCCACCGGGCCGCACAAGGCGGGGTCGGCTCGGGGGCCGACGTGGCCGCCGCGGTCTACGGCGGCTTTCTCAAGTTCTCGCGTTCGTCCGACGGCAAGGCCAGCATCGCCCCCCTGCCCATGCCCAACAACCTGCACTTGGTCGTGTTCTGGACGGAGAAACCGGCCAGCACGCGTTCCTACGTGCAGGCGGTGCAGAATTACGCCCGGGTGGCGCCGTCGTCCTACAAGATGCTGGTGGGGGCGCTGCGGACCACGGCCGATCGCTTTGTCAGCGAACTGCAGGCGGGACGCTCGACGGCGGCGGTGGCGGCGGCGGGACGCTACGGGCGTCAGATGGCCGACCTGGGCAAGGCGGTCGGGATCCCCATTTTCACCGAAGCCTTCGAGCGCGCGGCGGCCCTGGCGCGCGAGGTGGGCGGCGAAGCCAAACCCTCGGGCGCGGGCGGGGGCGACATCGGCGTAGCCCTGTTCGCCACGCCCGAGGCCGCGTCCCTGTTCGCCCGGGCCTGTCAGCCGCCCATCACGGTGCTCACCATCGCGTTGGCCCGCGCCGGCGTACAGCGGCGAACCAGCGAGGCGCCGTCCGCGCCTTTGCGGGAACCCTTCCATGCCAAGTAGCGCCTCGGGCTCGCGCATTCCCGATTTCCGCCATTGGTCGCCGGAAGAGCGCCGGCAAGGCCTGGCCGAGGTCACGGGGCTGCCCCGGGAAGACCTGGAGGTGCTGCAAACCGGCGGCATCAGCGTGGAGGCCGCCAACCGCATGGTGGAAAACGCGGTGGGCGTCTATGCCTTGCCCCTGGGCCTAGCCCTGAATTTCCAGGTCAATCAGCGCGATTACCTGGTTCCCATGGCCATCGAAGAACCCTCGGTGATCGCGGCGGCGTCCTACGCGGCCCGCATGATCCGCCAGGGTGGCGGCTTCTCCGCGACCGTCGACGAGTCGGTGATGATCGCGCAGATCGAATTGCGCGCCATCGAGGATCGCCAGGCCGCCCGCCAAGCCATCGAGGCCGCGCGACCCGAGATGCTGGCCCTGGCCAACCAGGCGACGCCGCGCCTGGTGGCTCGCGGCGGGGGCGCGCGCGATCTGGTGGTGCGCGAGATCGCGGGCGAAAACGCGGGGCCACGCCTGGTGGTCCACCTGCACGTCGATTGCCGCGACGCCATGGGCGCCAACCTGGTCAACACCATGGCCGAGGCGGTGGCTCCCCGCCTGGCCCAGCTCGCGCACGCCCACATCGGCCTGCGCATCCTCTCCAACCTGGCGGACCAACGCCTGGTCCACGTCTCGGCCCGCATCCCGTTCAGTGCCCTGGCCACCCGCGAGAAAACCAATGGCCAGCAAGTGGCCGAAGGAATCGTGGCGGCCTCGCACCTGGCCGAGGACGATCCCTACCGGGCCGCGACCCACAACAAGGGCATCATGAACGGCGTGGATGCCGTGGTCATGGCCACCGGCAATGACTGGCGCGGAGTCGAGGCGGGCGCCCACGCCTACGCTTGCCGCGACGGCCGCTACCGCCCGCTGGCCGTGTGGCGAATCAAGGACGACCACCTCATGGGCCGATTGGATATGCCGATGGCGGTAGGCACGGCGGGCGGGACCCTGCAGGTCCACCAGAGCGCGCGCCTGTGCCTGCGCATCCTGGGGGTCTCGTCGGCCGGCGAATTGGCCACGGTCATCGGCGCCGCCGGCTTGGGGCAAAACCTGGCCGCCCTGCGCGCCCTGGCCACCGAGGGCATCCAGCGCGGGCACATGAACCTGCATCGACGCGCGGTCGGACAGAGCGACGGAAAGGGCGAGCGATGATCCGCTCGCTGCTGCGAAACACCCGTCTGCGTTTGATCGAGGGTGGGGCGGCCTCGCCCTCTCCCCTGCCCTGGCTAGATCCGCCGCCCGGTCCCTGGACCGTGGAACGCGCCTACCAGCACTGCGAGGAATTTGCGCGCGCCCATCAGGAGAATTTCCCGGTGGCCTCGCGCTTCGTGCCCGGCCCGCTGCGCCCCCAGGTCATGGCCCTGTACGCCTTCGCCCGCGCCGCCGACGATTTCGCCACACTGCCGCAGTACCATGGCAAACGCACCCAGGCTCTCGACATCTGGCAAGAAGAGCTGTTGCGCTGTTTTCATGGCGAGCCTCGTCACCCTGTCTTCATCGCCCTGCACGACACCATCGAAAAGCGCAACCTGCCGCTGCCCCCCTTCGAGCATCTGCTCTCCGCGTTTCGTGCGGATCTGCAGGTCAAGCGCTACGCGACCTTTGCGGCCCTGCGCGCCTACACCACCCGTTCCGCCGAGCCCGCGGGACGCCTGCTGCTCGCCATGTTCGGGTATCACAACCCCGAATTCGTTCGTTTCGCCGACGAGATCTCGACGGCCGTGCAGCTCACCGATCACTGGCAAGACGTGGCCGCCGACGTGGCCCGCGACCACATCTACATCCCGGGCGAGGATCTGCACTTCTTCGGGGTGGACGAGGCCGATCTGAAATCCTTGCGCACGACCCCAGCCCTTCGCGAACTGATGCGCTTTCAGGTGGCGCGCACGCGCAGCCTCTTCGAACGGGGCCGCCCCTTGCTGGGTAAGCTCGGCCACAACCTCAAGTTCGAATTGGCGCTCATCTGGCTGGCGGGCATGGCCATCCTCGACAAGATCGAGGAGGCCGACTTCGACGTACTGACCACCCGACCGGTCATCGGCAAACGTGACAAGGCGAAGATCCTGGCCCGCGCCGCCAAACGCTGGGCCGCGCGCCTGGACTTGTCGGTGTTGCGCCGCCTGTGGCCCTGAGACCAGGGGCGGTCGAACCTGGCGGCTTCGGGTATAGTCCCTGTCGATGAGTCTCTTCCGTTGCTCGGTGTTCGCTTCCTGTGCTTTTCTTGCCGCCCTGCTGCCGGGTTGCGTGGAAAGCGACGAGGATGGGGCCGAAGGCGCTGGCGGCACGACCGGCGATAGCGGAGGCGCCACAGCTCCAGGTGGCAGCGGTGGTTCCGCTGGCGGCTCGGGAGGGTCTCGCCCTGACAGCTCCGGCCGGGGCGGTGCCAGCCAGAACGGCTCCAGCTCTGGCCACGGGGGCACCAGCACGGGCGGGACACACACCGGCGGATCCAGCAGTCCCCCCAACCAGGGGGGCACCGGCGGCTCCACCCTTCGCAGCGCCGGCTCCACGAGTTCATCCACCAACCAGGGCGGCACCGGTGGCTCCAGCCCCACCTCCACCAACACCGGCGGCAGCGGCGGCACCAACAGCAGCGAGTCCGCGGCGGTCGCCCTGCGCGATGGCCGCTTCGATACGAGCGAGGCGACCCGGCCCACCTTCGGCTGGTCGGGCAGCGCTCTGGTGGCGCGTTTTCAGGGCACGGGCGCGGTGGCACGCATCGAGGGCAGCCCCAATCAATTCACCGTGGTCCTGGACGGCAAGGTGTCCTCGACCATTCTGAAGGTGGTCAGCGGCACCAGCCAGTACACAGTGGCCAGCGGACTGACCGCCGGCATGCACGACATCGTGATCGCGCGCCGGACCGAGGGCAGCCAAGGGCCGAGCCGCTTCGTCGGCCTGGACATCACCGGCGGTCAGCTTCTCCCCCCACCGGCCAGGCCTGATCGTCGCATCGAGCTCTACGGCGACTCCATCTCGGCGGGATACGGTCTAGACGGAGAGGGTCCCAACTGCGCCTTCACCCCAGACACCGAGAACCACTACCTGACCTACGCCGCCATCGCCGCGCGCACGCTGAACGCCGAGCTGCACAGCAACGCATGGTCAGGCATCGGCATGTACCGCAACTTCGGACAGACCGGGCCCTCCGCCGATGCCATGCCCGCCATCTACGCGCGCACCATTCCCGACCGAAACAAGAACGACTGGGATTTTGCGTCCTGGCACCCGCACGTGGTGGTCATCAACCTGGGCACCAATGACATGAACAAGGGCGATCCGGGCGAGCCCTTTCGCAAGGCCTATCTGGAGTTCGTGCGCTCCCTGCACCAGAAACACCCAGAGGCTTTCTTCGTCCTGTCCATCGGCCCCATGCTGGGCGGCGCCGATCTGACCACAATGACCGCCCACCTGCAGTACGTGATCGACACCATGGCGAGCGAAGGCTTCACCAAGATGTCGCGCCTGGTTTTCCCCACACACACGGAGAACGACGGTCTGGGTTGCGATTGGCACCCCGGCCCCGCCACCAACGCCAAGATGGCCACCCAACTGGTCAACGAACTGAAGACGAAACTCAACTGGTAGGAGACGACCCCATGCTGACACGCACCACCGGTTTCTCGCTGGGACTGCTCGCGCTTTCGGGGGGCGTGACCTGCGCGTCGACCTCGGGCCGAATCTCGGCGCTGCCCGAGGCCCCGCAGGTGGGCAAGTCCACCACCGCCATCGCCGGTTGCCTGACCAAGGGTTCGCGCGCGACCGATGGCGCCGACAATTTCGTGCAAGCCGGCGCCGAGATCCTGCCCATCCCCGGCGGCGTGGCGGTCACGCACAACCTGATCCACGGGTGCGGCCTCAAAGCCCAGGTCACCGCCTCGACGGAACGCGAGATGGTGATCATACGGGAACGCCTGACCGGCGAGGTGAGCGGCTGCGACTGTCCTTCGACCCTGCAGACCGCGGTGGGCCTGAAGCCAGGGGCGTGGATCGTCCGCCTGCTGCTCGACACCCCGACCGCCCACGATCAGATCGTGCAGGACTGGGACGTGCAGGTTCCCCCGCGCTAGCGGCTCGGCCTATTTCGGCGTCCGTCGCTTGGCCAGATACTCGGCGATATCCCGCTCGCGTCCCGAGTTCGAGGGCTGGTAGTAGCGCTGCCCTTTCAGCTCCTCGGGCAGGTAGGTCTCGGCCACGTAGTGGTCCTGGTAGTCGTGCGGATACTTGTAGTCCTTGCCGTAACCCAGGCTCTTGCCCAGGGCCGAGCTGGCGTTGCGCAGGTGCAGGGGAACGGGGAGCGCGCCGTGCGCCTCGATGTCGGCCTGGGCTGCGGCATAGGCGGTCAGCGAGGTGTTGCTCTTGGGCGCCACCGCCAGGTACAGCGCGGCTTGCGTGAGCGGCAGGCGGCCCTCGGGCATGCCCACCAAGCGGAAGGCGTCAGTGGCGGCCATGGCCACGCGCAAGGCATTGGGGTCGGCGTTGCCGATGTCCTCGGCGGCGAAGATCACCATCCGTCGTGCCACGAACACCGGATCCTCACCCGCTTCCAGCATGCGCGCCATCCAGTACACGGCGGCGTCGGGATCGCTGCCCCGCATGCTCTTGATGAAGGCGCTCACCACCTCGT
Organism: uncultured Myxococcales bacterium; assembly: GCA_964535465.1. Classification (GTDB taxonomy): domain Bacteria; phylum Myxococcota_A; class Polyangia; order Fen-1088; family Fen-1088; genus Fen-1137. Next base: position 19,566 of record CAZHUY010000015.1, on the reverse strand, counting down.
AGTGCTGGTCACCGCCCTTGTCGTAGAACAAGGTCCGACGTTGCAGCGCCTCCTCGATGGTCTTCTTGTCGACGGTCTTGCGCCCCTGCGCATCGGGCTCGGCCGTGCTGGCCGCCGCCTCGACGATGGCCAGGGCGCGTCGGGCATCACCACCCGCCTCGGCCGCGATTAGGTCGCGCGTCTCCTCGCTGACCTGCAGCGCTTCGGCGCCCAGACCGCGCCGCGGATCCGCCAGCGCGCGATCGATGATGGTGCGCAGATTTTCGGGTGACAGGGCCTTCAGCACCACCACCTTGGCGCGCGAGAGCAGCGGGGCGTTGACCTCGAAGGAGGGATTCTCGGTGGTGGCCCCCACCAGGATGATGGTGCCCGCCTCCACATGGGGCAGAAGCGCATCCTGCTGGGCCTTGTTGAAGCGATGGATCTCGTCGATGAACAGCAGGGTGCGCTGCCCGCGCAGGTCACGCCGCTCGGCCGCCTGGGCCACCGCCTCGCGCACTTCCTTCACCCCCGACATGACCGCGGACAGGGCCACGAAGGTGGCGTTGGTCTCCGCGGCCAGCAGCCGTCCCAAGGTCGTCTTGCCGATCCCGGGGGGCCCCCACAGAATCAGCGAGGTCAGCTCCTTGTTGTCCAGCGCCCGCCGCAGCCAACGCCCGGCGCCCAACAGGTGGTCCTGGCCCACGAACTCGGCCAGCGAAAGTGGACGCATGCGCTCGGCCAAAGGCTGGCCACGCCGATCTTTGCCTGCGGCATGCGAGAAGAGATCCACGAGGGCCATTATGGCCAGTTCAAACGGCCGCGACCAGCGCAGAGGACGGTATTGCCGTGGAGCCGGCCCTGTGGTCGGTACCGGATCTAGTTAGTCTAGTTACCGGTCGGCATGATGAGCACCATGCTGATGTGCCCGGGCCGGGATTGCACCGCTGCGGCTCCCACCGGCCTACCGCTGTCCGCCAGGGCCGATTTGACGAGGAAAGGACCGGCCGGGACATTCATGAAGCCCCCGCTTCCGGAGTCGTCCGTGGCTGTCGCCGACCGCGACGGCAGGCCGCCGGCGATCACGTAACTGAAGGTCTGAGCATCTGCGTCCGGGCTCGTGAGCGTAAGTCCACCCGCTGGCCGTGCCAGACAGTCCAACGCTGTCGTGATGACCACGGAGCGATTCTCGGCCACGGTGGTCCCTCTCACCATGGTGGGGAAGAAAGAGGCCGGCACGAGCGGGATGGTGCTCGGCGCACGCTGCCTGCGGGTGCTCGGGGGGAAGATCAGGGTGGGATAGATGTCGGCGCCACTGGCCTGGAAGTACCCGTCGAAGGTAGCGGGAATCTCGACCTCCAGCTGCCCCGAGGGGCTGCTTTCATAAAGCGGCAGAATGGGGAACTGGCAGGCGCCGTCGAGCTTCGAACACAGCGCGAGGGCAACCCCCGCCAAAGGCTTCTGGCTCAGCATGTCCACCAGCGTGATGGAGACACGGACACTGCCCGTAACCGGCTCGGTCCCAGCTCCATCAAGACAGGCCCATTTCGGATCGACCGGCGTCTCAGGCGTCACGGGCGCCTGGGGCGCCTGGCACAGGGAATCCTTGCACAGGTAGGCCGCGTACTCGCTCCCGAGCGCCTGGCAATCGGTGTCTTGTTCGCACTGCTGGCGATCGCCGTCCACGTAGAGGCTACACGCGGGGCTGACCGCGCCGAAAATCGCCAAGGTGAAAAGTGTCGAATGATTTCTGCTCATAGGTGACTCTCTGCTCGCATCGTGTTGTTCACGGGGTCGTCGTTCGGGCTCACCACTCGCCATGGAGCACAAGGCCCCCCACGGTGGGTGTCAACGCCACGGAGCCCTTGGCGCCAGATGTCTTGGCGGCCGCGGGTTCGGCGTTGTCCGCGAAAAGGAAGTACACCGCCGCCCCCGCGGAGAGCAGCGTGGCGGCTGCGAGGATGTCCGTGGCCAGGGCATAGGACTTCATCTTGGAGCGGGTATCGTCGACCCGATCTGAGGAACCGGGCACCTTCTTCAACTCGCGATCGAAGTCGTTGTGGGCCTGCAGAGCCAGAACGCCGACCACCCCGGTAGCCACGGCGCATCCTCCGGCCATCAGCGAGCTCGTGATCAAGCCAACGCGCGACGGCTTCTTCCCGCCCGTCTGACTCACGAGCTCCGCATCACGCATCTTGCCCGTGGTCGCACCGGCGCCCGCGAGCAAGTCCACCCCTTTGGGGTTCGCGAACTCCAGATTGACCTTCTTCTTCTCCGCGCCGGTCACCGTGACCAGGTTGACGACTGTCGGGTGCCCGACCTTGATGGCCGTGATACGGCGGGGACCGGCGTTCACCGGAATGGCCGTGCGCAACGGGGAGTTGCCCACCGGAAGATCGTCGATGCGGATCTCCGCCCCCTCCAGGTTGCAGGTCACCTCCACGTGCCCTATGCGTTCCTCCAGCTTGCGATTCATCTCGGCGACCTGAATGCGCCGTTCCTCGGTGATCTCGCCGCCGCCCTTTCGCAAGTATTGTTCGAGGTTGCGATAGGCGCCTACGTAGTCGTGCAGGTCGAATTGGGTCTGGGCGATGTTGTAGAGCAGTCGATAGTTGGGGCTAATCTGATAGGCCTTGTTGAACTCGGCCAAGGCGGCTTCGAAGCTCCCCTCGTTGTAAAGCTGGACACCACGGCGAAACCTGGCGCGCGCGTCCTGCATGGTATTCGCATCGCCGGCAGGCGCCGCGGCCAGAGCCGGGGACACACACAAGAGAAGCAAGGAAACGGTCAGGGAACAGATCGTTGTTCTCATGGGGAATAGGGATCCTTCTCATCCATCTTGTTCTGGCGCCTCACGGCCGGGCGATTCATGTCCATGCCGAAGTCCTCGACGGGCTCGACGCTGGGGCTCACGTGCGGCTCAATCTCCGGTGTCTGGGCCACCGGTCGTGGCGCTGCGATCTTGGCGTGACCGCCACGCGCCGGCGCAGCCGCCCTTCTCAGGCTGATGCGCAGATTGAGGTCGTTCTCCAAAGTGAAGGTCCGCTTGAACGGCAGGTAGCCAGGCGCACTTGCCTGCACCACGTGGGACGCCTTGTCCTGCACGAGCTCGAGCGCGATCGCGCGCTTGCCCACAACCCTGCCATCGAGGTCCAGAGTGGCCTCGGCCGGTTCCACTGTGACGCTAACACGGCGTTTCGCGTGGCCGGAGGGCGCGGGCGGAGTCGCGACGGGAGGCTGCTGGACCTCCAAGGTCTTCTCCGGGGTGCCGACCGGCTGGCTCTGCGGCTCGCGTTCCGGCTGTGGATCGGGGCGCGACGCCCTGTTCCCGGTGGGCAACAAGGCGCCTACCAGCGCGCCCGCGCCGATGATGACGATCACCAGCGCAATCATGAGGCCCCGTCGTCCCTTGGGGCGCAAGTCGCTGCCAGGGCTGCCGGCCGCGGGCTGGTCCTGGCCCTCCGACACGGGGGCCGGGGTCAGGGGCATCGAGCTGTATTCGTCCCACACCAGGCTGGAGACCTTCAGCTTTGCCGTGGGGGCCGAATGCGGCGATGCCGGATCCACCTCGGGCAAGGCAACCGGCGCTGGCGCCTCCGGCTGTGTGAAGAATGGGTTGGGCACCCTGAGGGTGATTTCATCCTTTCGGCGCTTCGCCTTTCCGTCCTGCACACCGGGGGCTGCATCGCCCCGCCCACCAGAGGGAGGCGCGGCCGCAACGGCACGGCGAGCCACAGTCTGATCGTCCTTTGTCTCCATCAGTTGTCCTGAATTGATGCCTCGATCGCCACCAGCGCTGGTGCCCGTCGAAGGGTGGGCTCTCCAACCAGGAGGCACCCCTCGACCGAGACTGGCCCAGATGTCAACACAGGCATGTGTATAGAAGATCCGGCGCGTATGTACAACAGAAGTACGTCAAAACTACGGCGCAAAGCAAAAGAGAAAAAATGGAAGATAGGCCGTTACGCCGCTTCGTGCAACGCAAACGCCTCGAGGACGAGGTGACACTCGTGGCGCCGGGGTTGCGGTCGAGGGTGGGATCACGGTAGACCCTGGCCGCATGTCGCGCCGAACTCTCACCTCCGTGCTGGTCTGCGTCCTTGGCCTGTCCGCCTCGGCCCACGCCCAGGGCAAGGCACCCGCGCCGGATGGTGGAGCCATCGCGCCGACGTCACCCCTGCCACTCAGGCCACCCGGCACAGTCGCCGAGCGTCCGGCATGGTTGAAGGCGCACCTGGATGCGCTGTTCTCCGCGCCAGCCCTGGCAGGCGCGAAGGTCTCGGTGGCGGTGCTGGATGCCGAGACTGGGAAGGCCATCTACGCTCGCAACGAGAGGACCGCGCTCAACGCCGCGTCCAATGTGAAGCTGGTGACCACGGCCGCGGCGCTGGCCCAGCTTGGCCCGGAGTTTCGCTGGAAAACTGCGGTGCAGGCCCAAGCCCCGGTCGAAGGCGGGCGCGTCCTCAATCCCGCAGGCGAGCTGCAGGGCGATCTCATCCTGCGTGCCTCGGGTGATCCCACGCTCGGCCCGGAGGATCTCGCCGGACTGGCCAATGATCTGGCCTCGCTCGGCCTGCGCAAGGTGCGCGGCGGCCTGCTCCTCGATGCCTCGGCCTTCGACAACACCACGGTGGGCCCGGCTTACGATGAAAAGAACGACTCGGCCGCTTTCCGCGCGCCCTCGTCCGCGGCCTCGTTGAATGGCAACGCGGTCTCGGTGACCATCACGCCCGGGTCCACGGCGGGAGCGCCTGCCCGTGTGGTGGTCGACCCGTCCTCGCCCAATCTGATCGTGAGTGGCCGGGTGATCACCGCGGCCAAGGGACCAGCGGCGCCCAGCGTGCAGACCAGCGACGCGGGCAACGGACAGACCCGCATCACCGTGTCGGGCCGCATCCGCCTGGGCAGCGAGCCGCGCACCCTGCTCCGCCGCATCGTCCACCCCGAGATGTTCCTGGGCCAAACCTTCCTGCAGGCGCTGAAGAAGCGCGGCATCAGCGTGGACAAACCCCTGCGTGTGGCCGCCGCCCCCGCGGAGGCCCTGCGCACCCTGGCCACCCACGACTCCCCCACCCTGGCCGTGGTGGTGCACGAGCTGGGCAAGCGCTCCAACAACTTCGTCGCCGAACAGGTCTTGCGAACCCTGGGCGCCGAGGTCATGGGGCGTCCCGGCACGTGGCCCAAGGGGATCGACGCGGTGGCGCGCTACCTGGAAGGCATGGGCATCGCCAAGAGCAGCTATGTCATGCGCAACGGCTCGGGCCTTTACGAATCCAACCGCTTCTCCGCCGAGCAGATCGCCAACGTGGTCCGCCTGGCCATGCGCGATTTCCGCATCTCGGGCGAATTCCTGGCCTCGCTGGCGGTGAGCGGCGCCGACGGGACGCTGGCCAACCGCATGGCCGGCAGCGCCGCCGAGCGCTACGTGCGCGCCAAGACCGGAACCCTGGCCAAAGTCAGTTGCCTGTCGGGCGTGGCAGGCGCCCCCGGGCAGAAACCGCTGGTCTTCTCCATGCTCATGAACGACGTACGTTCACCGGTGGAGGCCCGAGCGCTGCAGGATCAGGCGACCGAGGTGATGGTGGGGTATCTGGATCCCGCGCTGCTTGAACGAAAGTAACACTCTAAGCTTTTTGAGCCACTCTCATTGCACAGGACCTCTTCATTAGCGTAAGTTCAAGACTTCTGACGCGAGCCACCTTCGCGCTCGCCACCCTTCCTGGAGGGAGCCCATGACCAATCGACGTGGAGATTTCTCGCAGAAGACGACGCTGGTGAGCTGCGCTCTTCTGCTCTTTGCAGCGTGCAGCAGCGGCTCGGACAGCAGCGGCTCCTCTGGCGGCGCCGAAGGTGGTCAGAGCAGCACCAGCGGAAGCGAGGGGGGCAGCAGCGCCGCCACCAGCTCGGCAAGCGGCGGACGCTCAGGGGGCGCGAGCTCCAGCAGCAGCAGTCAGGTCGCTGGTCAGACCTCCGAATCCAGCAGCAGCGCCAAGGCCGGGGATGCCGGCGGCCAAGGCGGCAAGGGAGGTCAAGGTGGCAAGGGCGGTCAAGGCGGCAAGGGCGGCCAGACCTCGCAAGACTCCAACAGCGGCGATACGGGAGGCACGGCCTCGGGTGGGAATGGCGGAACTGCTTCCGGAGGAAAGACAGACACCGCAACCGGTGGCAAGGGCGGAGGGGCCGGTGGCCGGGGCGGGAACACCGGGTCGGGCGGTCAAACGCCCACCGGCGGTGACCTGGTGAGCAACTGCGCCGACAGCAAGGCCTTGCCCACGGCCAATCCCGCCGCCAAGGGTCCCTTCGAGGTGGAAGCCGACAAGGGCGTGGGACCGTTGGCGGGCAAGGTCCCGGATCCCATCTACGGGGACGAACAGCAGCGTTTCAACGTGTACCGACCCAAGAACCTCGCCAACAGCGGCTACTGCCACCCCATCCTCATATGGGCCAATGGCTACACGGATAACCCCGAGCAGAATCCTCCCAAGTGCGTGACCAACTCGGGTGCCAACAAGTGGTGCGGTCAGTACTTGCCCATGATGGAACACCTCGCCTCGCACGGTTTCGTCGTGGTGGCTTCGCTCAGCACCGTCACGGGCTACGAGCCTTACCCCACCCTCGTGGGCATGGACTGGATCATCGAGCAGGCCAAGGATTCGAGCAGCAAATACTACGGCCGCGTCGACGTCACCAAGATCGGCCAGCTCGGCCACTCGTTTGGTGGCATGTCGACATGCGCCACCGCGGCCGACCCGCGCTACAAGGCCCTCGCCACGATCTGCGGCACCAACGCGCTCAAGGGCGTTCACACCCCCATGATGTTCTTCTGCGGCGGCAAGGACACCACGGTGAAGTGCGACGGCGTCCATGACGTGTACGCCTCGGTCAAGGATCAGCCGGCGGTGTTCATCAACGAGCTGGAGGCGGACCACGGAAGCTGGGTGTACAAGGGGCCGAGCGGCGTCTCGCTCTCCTCCGCGGCCGCCTGGTTCCGCGTTCACCTGATGGACGACACCTCGAACCGCAAGTACTTTTACGGTTCAGGCTGCACCTTCTGCAAGGACAGCCGTGTGAAGTTCGAGGCGAACAGCCTGATGACCGAGTAGACGGACCACCACGGGTCCGCACCGACTCTCGCCCGCCCCGTCGTGCAGTGGAGGGTGACGCTCGTCAATTCGGCACGAGGTTCCGAGCCAAGGGGCCTCTCGTCGGGCGGCGCACGTGATACTGTCTGCGGCGACGCGGGGGGGAGCCGCGCACCTCATGCCGTTGGACATACTCAGAAGGATTCGTTTCGTGGGTCGCGCGCGCCCCCACCTTCTCCTCGTGGCGGTGCTGGGCGCAGCGGCCATTCTCCTGGGCGCCACCAACAGCCATCAGCGGATCTCGAGTTGGCTCTTCTGGCCCTATGCGGGCCTCTGGGCGCTCACCCTCCTGTGGGGCTTGACCTGCCTCAGCGTCGGGCACGGCCTTCTGCGCCTCCTGCCCCCGTTGCTCCTGCCCCTGCGCGAACGACTGGTGCTCGACTGCGCGGCGGGAACCTTGGTGTTCGCGCTGGGCGTGTTCGTGAGCGGCCTCTTCGGCTTGCTGCGCGGACCGTTCTGCTTCGTCTTCCCTCTGCTCCTGGCCGGGCTGGGTGCACCCAGTCTGGTGAGTTACCTGCGCAAGGCCTTTCGCCATTTCCGCAGAGCGCGCCGGCAGGCACGCATACCGGTGTCGGCGCTGCGCCCGGCCGCCCTGGCGCTGGGGACCCTGGGGCTGACCCTGGTGTACCTGACGGTCATGACCCCCGACAACATCGCCTTCGACGCCCAGACCTACCATCTGGCCATGGCCGAGGGCTGGGCCGCCCAGGGTCGGATTGGCAGCTTCCCCGAAGGCTGGTTCCCGGGCGCCATCCCCCATCTGGCTTCTTGGCTCTACACCTGGGCCTTCACCTTCGGCTTCCTCCCGCCCTTCATGCGGACCGAATTGGCGGCCCACATGGAGTTCTTCCTGTTCGTGCTGACCCTGGCCGCCACGCCCCTTCTGGTCGAGGCGCTCTGCCCGCGTCGCCGGGCCGGCATGTCGTGGGTTCTCTATTTTCTCTTCCCGGGCCTGTTCCTCTACGACTCCAGTCTCAGCCTCGCCTCCGATCACGTCCTGGCGTTTTGGGCCGTTCCCCTGGCCCTGGCCACGCGAAGGGTCGTCGGCTCGTGGCAGCCCGGTCGCGCCCTCTTGCTGGGCCTCATGCTCGCCGCGGCGGCCATGACCAAGTACCAGGCCGTCTACCTGCTGGTGCCGACGGCGCTGGTGATCGTGGCCGATGTGGTTCGCCGGCTGATCCGTCAGGGCCGGAGCGCTCTTCGTCATCTCCTGATCGGCCCGCTATGGACGGCGCTGGCGGCGCTGGTGGCGGCCGCGCCCCACTGGTTGGCCAACGCCATCTGGTACGGCAACCCGGTCTATCCGATGATGCAGCGTTTGTTCCCCTGGTCGCATCCGTGGGTCGCCGGGTGGAAGGGGCCGAAGATGGACACCGGGTGGACCCCCGAGGGCTCCTTGGCCGAGCGCCTGTGGGAGACGTCGAAGGCGGTCTTCACCTTCTCCTTCATTCCGCACGACTGGCACAACTTTCACCGCAACCTCCCGGTCTTCGGCTTTCTCTTCACGCTCAGCCTCATGTTCCTGCCCTTTGTGCGCGGCGCGCGCCGGGTGTGGCTGCTGGTGGCGGGCACCCTGCTGGGTGTCTTCATCTGGTACTGGACCTACCACCAGGATCGCTATCTCCAGATCCTGTTGCCCTGGATGGTGGCGTGCACGGCGGCCACCCTGATGCTGGCGTGGTCCTCGGGGCGCCTGGTGCGCATCGGTCTGGGCCTGTTGGTGGGTCTGCAACTGGTGTGGGCCGGCGACATCCCGTTTTTGCCCACCCACGCCATGATGGGGGATGTGCCGGCCAAACGCGCGATCACCCTGCTTTCCAGCACGTACCGAGGCGAGTCGGGCAAACGCTTCTCCCGGAACGCGGGTTTCAGCAACGACATCGCCAACTATCTGCCCAAGGACGCCGTCGTTCTTCTGCACGAGGAGTATCTGCGCTTCGGCATCGGCCGCCGCGTGGTGGGCGACAGCGCGCGCTGGCAGGGGGGAATCCACTATCTCGATCTCCTGCGCGCCGATCGTGTCTTCGATCGGCTGAAGAGCTATGGCGTCACCCACGTGGTTTGGCAGATGGATCAGAGCGTGAATCGCGAGATCCCCCTGTCGGGAGAGTTGGTGTTCTTCGACTTCGTCGTGCATCACACCGCGGACAAACACGAGTTCGGCCGCTTCAGCGTGGCGAAGATGCCGGCCGAGCGACCGGCGGAGAAACAGCCCGGCCCCGTTCTCTTCCTCGGCTGTCAGGAACAGCGAATCCTGAGCCTGTCGGAGCTTGACGACGCGGTTGCCAAGGACAGCGGTTCGCCATCAGGGAAGAAGGATGGCGACGCCGAGCGCGTGGCCAAGCTGCTCGACCAGGCGGCGTTCGCGGTGACCCGGGAAGGATGCACCGATCTGGTTCCCTCCGCGCTCGCCGAGCGCTTCACCTCCGTTCCCCGCTGGGGCAAGTGGACCCCCTGGGTTCGCAAGTAGATCCACGACATCCATAGCCCTTGTACACGTCGGGCGTTCCGCCTAGATTGCGCCCGCCATGACGACCTCTGCTATCCCCCCCAAGGCCACGCCGCTCAAGCAGGCGCATCAGCGCCTGGGCGCCAAGATGATCGACTTCGGCGGCTGGCTGATGCCGGTCAACTACCCCGCGGGTATCTTGGAAGAACACAAGGCCACGCGCGCGGCGGTGGGCGTGTTCGACGTCTGCCACATGGGTGAGGTCCATTTCCAGGGCCCGCGTGCCGCCGAGGCGGTGCAACGCCTGGTCACCAACCACGTGGGCAAGCTCACCGACGGCCGCGCCATGTACACCGTGACCTGCCACCCGAACGGCGGCATCGTCGACGACCTGATCGTCTACCGGATCAAGGCGGACCATTTTCTGATCGTGGTCAACGCCTCCAACATCCAGAAGGACTACGACCACTTCGTGTCCCAGGTCGGTTCGTGGTGTCAGATCCGCAACGCCTCGGACGAGACCGGCCTCATTTCCTACCAGGGTCCCAAGGCCCAGGCCGCCCTGGCCAAGTTGACCCAGGCCCCCCTGGCCAGCCTCAAGACATTCCACCTCTTGACCGACGTGCAGGTGGCGGGACGACCGACCTGGATCGCGCGCACCGGCTACACCGGCGAAGATGGGTTCGAGGTTTTCTGTGCCGCCCAGGACGCCGAGCCGCTATGGCAGGCCTTGCTGGACGCGTGCGCGGACGTGGGCGGCAAGCCCGTGGGGCTTGGCGCGCGCGACACCTTGCGCCTGGAGGCGCGCCTCTCGCTTTACGGAAACGATCTGAACGACGAGACCTCGCCGCTCGAGGCGGGCTTGGGGTGGGTGGTCAAGTTCGACGCCGGCGACTTCATTGGCCGCCAGGCCCTGCTCAGCCAGCGCGACGCGGGGCTGACCCGCAAGCTGGTCGGCTTCGTCATGCTGGGCCGCGGGATCGCCCGCCACGGCTACCCCATCCTGGATCCGGCCACCGGCCACAAGGTCGGCGAGGTTACCTCGGGAACCGTGGGCCCCACGGTTGGCAAGAACATCGGGCTTGGCTACGTTCCCACGTCCCTGGCCCACGCCGGGGCGCGTTTGTCGATAGACTGCCGCGGCAAACCAACCGAAGCCGAGGTGGTCGAAGGACCCTTTTATCGACGCGCGTAGCGAGTACAATTCGGGCCACCTTAAGGAGACCGAGCGACATGAGCGACAACGTCCCCAACGATCTGCACTACACCGAAGAGCACGAGTGGGTTCGCCTGGAAGGCAACATCGCGACCGTGGGCATCACCCAGTTTGCCGTCGAGCAGCTTGGCGATGTCACGCAGGTCGATCTGCCGCGCGAGGGTGAGACGCTGAAGCAAGGCGATGCGCTCGGCTCGGTGGAATCGGTCAAGGCCGTCTCCGATGTGTACGCGCCGCTTTCGGGCAAGGTGGTCAAGGTCAACTCGCCGTTGCACGACTCGCCAGAATATTTGGGCGAAGAGCCTTACGACGGCGGTTGGATGATCCAGCTTGAGATGAGCAAGCCCGAGGAGATGGGCAAGCTCATGGATGCCAAGGCCTACGAAGAATTTCTGAAAGAACACGAGGGCTAGGCGCTGGCTATGGCCGCCTCGAAGCAAGCGAACGATTCCTTCTCTCTCCGCCACATCGGCTCAGACGCAAACGACCTGGAGGCCATGCTCAAGGTCGTGGGCGCCGGCTCGCTCGACGAGCTGGTGAGCCAAACCGTGCCTGCGGCCATCCGGCTGGGCGCGGCGCTGGATGTACCGCCCGCCTTGGGCGAACACCAGCTCCTGGCCGAGGCGCGCCGGCTGGCCAACCGCAACCGGGTGACCCGCTCGTACATCGGCGCGGGTTATCACGACTGCATCGTTCCGCCGGTCATCCAGCGCAACATCCTGGAGAATCCTGGCTGGTACACCGCCTACACGCCTTACCAGGCCGAGGTGTCGCAAGGGCGACTCGAGGCCTTGCTCAACTTCCAGGCCATGCTCATCGACATGACCGGTCTTGAGGTCGCGGGCGCCTCGTTGCTCGACGAGGGCACGGCCGCCGCCGAGGCCATGCACATGCTGGTGGGTCTGGCCGAGAGCGACGACGCCAACATCTTCTTCGTGTCCGAGCTGTGCCACCCGCAAACCATCGCGGTGGTGCGCACCCGCGCCGAGGCGCGCGGCATCGAGATCGTGGTCGGCGACCACGAACGCTTCGCCTTCGACAAGCGCGTCTTCGGGGCGCTCGTGCAATACCCGACCACCGACGGCAGCGTGGTCGACTATCGTGGCTTCTGCGAGCGGGCCCACGCCGCGGGCGCGCGCGTGGCGGTGGCCGCCGATCTGCTCAGCCTGGCCATGCTGGTGCCACCCGGCGAGTTCGGCGCCGACGTGGCGCTGGGCACCACCCAACGCTTCGGAACGCCCATGGGATTTGGCGGCCCGCACGCCGCCTATTTCGCCACCCGCAAGGAGTCCATGCGCCGCATGCCCGGCCGCCTGATCGGCGTCTCGGTCGATGCCCATGGCCACACCGCCCTGCGCATGGCCCTGCAGACGCGCGAACAGCACATCCGCCGCGAGAAGGCGACCAGCAACATCTGCACCTCGCAGGTCTTGTTGGCGGTGCTGACCAGCATGTACGCCGTGTACCACGGCCCCACCGGCATCCGCCGCATCGCCCAGCAGGTGGCGCACCTGACCGCCACCCTGGCCGAGGGACTGACCCGGCTCGGACTACGCGTACGGCGTGGTCCCTGCTTCGACACGGTTCGCGTCGAGGGCGCGGCCAACGAGGTGCAGTCCTGGCACGCGAAGTCGGTGGCCGCGGGCATGAACTTCCGTCCGCTGGGCCCGACCGCCATCACCATCTCGCTGGACGAAACCACCACGCCCTCCGACGTGGCCGACATCTGCTCGGTGCTGGCCCCCGCCGGGCACAAGCTGCCCGACGTGGCGGCGCTGTCCCGCGAGGTGCAACCGTCCATCCCGGCCTCGCTGCTGCGCCAGAGCGCCTACCTGCAGCACCCGGTGTTCAACCAGGTCCACACCGAGACCGAGATGTTGCGCTACATCCGCCGGCTCGAGGCGCGCGATCTCTCGCTGGTGCACTCGATGATCTCGCTCGGCTCGTGCACCATGAAGCTGAACGCCACGGCCGAGATGATGCCCATCACCTGGCCGGAGTGGGCGGAACTGCACCCCTTCGCGCCCGCCGACCAGGCCGAGGGCTATCACGAGATCTTCCGGCAACTGGAGCATGCCCTGAGCGCGGTCACCGGATTCCCCGGGGTCTCGCTGCAACCCAACGCGGGCTCGCAGGGTGAGTACACCGGCCTGCTGGTGATTCGCCGTTACCACGCCCGGCGCGGTCAGGGTCATCGCAACGTGTGTCTGATCCCGGCGTCGGCCCACGGCACCAACCCGGCCTCCGCGACGATGGCCGGCTTCAACGTGGTCGGCGTGGCCTGCGATGCGGGTGGCAACGTCGACGAGGCTGATCTGGCGGCCAAGGCCGCTGAGCACAAGGATCGCCTGGCCGCCCTCATGCTCACCTACCCGTCCACCCACGGCGTCTTCGAGGAGAAGGTCAAGCGCCTGTGCGCCATCGTGCACGAGCATGGCGGCCAGGTCTACATGGACGGCGCCAACATGAACGGTCAGGTGGGGCTGTGCCGTCCCGCCGACATCGGCGCGGACGTGTGCCACATCAACTTGCACAAGACCTTCGCCAGCCCGCACGGCGGGGGCGGCCCGGGCATGGGTCCCATCGCGGTGGCGGCCCATCTGGTCGACTTCCTGCCCGGCCATCCCGTGGTGCCGGTGGGCGGCCGCGACGGCATCGGGCCGGTGTGCTCGGCGCCTTGGGGTAGTGCCAACATCCTGCTCATCGCCTGGGCCTACGTGCGCATGATGGGCCCCGACGGGCTCAAGCTGGCCACCGAGGTCGCCATCCTCAACGCCAACTACGTGGCCGAGCGCCTGCAACCGCACTACCCCGTGGTGTACCGGGGCCAGCAAGGCCGGGTGGCCCACGAGTGCATCATCGATCTGCGCCCGCTGAAGAAGACGAGCGGCATCGAGGCCGAGGACGTGGCCAAGCGCCTGATGGACTACGGCTTCCACGCCCCGACCATGTCCTTCCCCATCCCGGGCACCCTGATGATCGAGCCCACGGAGAGCGAGTCCAAGGCCGAGCTGGATCGTTTCTGCGACGCCATGATCGCCATCCGCCAGGAGATCCGCGAGATCGAGCAGGGCAGCCAGCCGCGTGAGGGGAACGTCTTGAAGAACGCCCCCCACACCGCCGAGGCCCTGCTGGTGAGCGAGTGGACGCGCGCCTACAGCCGCGAACGCGCGGCCTATCCCTTGCCCTGGCTGCGCGAGCGCAAGTTCTGGCCGGCGGTGGGCCGCCTGAACAACGTACAGGGCGACCGCCACTTCGTCGGCACCTGCCCGCCTGTCGATAGGTAACCAATGTCCAGCACGAACCTGACCTTCGCCTCACGCGAGGCCCATCGCGCCTGGTTGGAGACGCAAGCCATTTTGCCCGCCGGCTTCCGCGTCGGCACCACCCGCCTGACCTTCACCCCGGCGGAGGTGGCCATGGACGCCAAGATGAACATCACCTTGGTGGTGCTGGAGAAGCCCACGCCGGATTTCGCCGGCGTGTTCACGCGCAACGCCTTCCCGGGCGCGCCCGTCATCGTCGGCCGGCGCCGCCTGAACGAGCCCACCGTGGGCGCCCTGGTCGTGAACAACAAGGTCTCCAATGTGCGCGCGCCCCAAGGGGTCGAGGTCGCCGAGCGCTGGTGCGAGAGTGTGGGGAGCGCCCTGGGCCTGCAGGGCCGCCAGGTCATGCCCAACTCCACCGGCGTGATCGGCTGGCGCCTGCCCATCGAGGCCATGCAAGCGGCCTTGCCGTCCGCGGTTGCGTCCCTGGGCGAGCGCGCGCTGTCCGACGCCGCCGCCGCCATCATGACCACCGACCTCTTCCCCAAGGTCCGGCGAGCCACGCTGGGCACGGGCAGCATCGTGGGGTTCGCCAAGGGGGCCGGCATGATCGAGCCCAACCTGGCCACCATGTTGGTGTTCCTGCTCACCGATCTGGCCGTACCTCGCGCCGACTTGCGCCGCATGCTGATGCCCGCGGCCGACGTGAGCTTCAACTGCATGAGCATCGACTCGGACACCAGCACGTCGGATACGGTGCTGCTGGTTTCGTCGGGCAAGATGCCCTGCCCCAGCCTCGACGCTTTCCAAAAGGCGCTGACCCAGGTGTGCAGCGACCTGGCCGAGGACATCGCCCGCAACGGCGAGGGCGTGCACCACGTGATGCGCGTGCAGGTCAAGGGCGCCCCCAGCGAGGCGCTGGCCCGGGCGGTGGGCAAGTCGGTCATCAATTCGCCCCTGTTCAAATGCGCGATCTGCGGCAACGATCCCAACGTGGGCCGCCTGGTGTGCGCCATCGGCAAATACCTGGGCCCCGCCGCCCCCGACATGGATCTCGGCAAGCTGCGCATCACCATGGGCGGCTTGCCCATCTATCAAGACGGCAGCTTCCGCCTCAACGGGCAGGTCGAGGCCGCGCTCAAGGCGCACATGAAGCAGGCCGAGCTGTACGTCAGCACCGCCTCCGCCGACGGGGTCTTCCGCCCGCCCGTGGACTTTCCGCCGCACGAGAAGTGCGTGGAGCTCGACATCGATCTTGGCGTGGGCCCGGCCCAAAGCACGGTCATCGGGGCCGACCTGAGCCACGAATACGTCAGCGAGAACGCCGACTACCGAAGCTGATTCCGCATCAGCGTAAGGCGGCAATCACGGTTCGCTCTCCGACACGATTGTCGCGGTGATGTCGCGCGGGGGCCATCCAACCCCGCGGAATCACCGTTTTCGGCCTTGGCAATGCTTTTGCAACATAGGGCCGTCATGAAAAAGCTGTCATTGCTGTTCTGCGGGTCTTTGGTATTTGGGTTCGTAGTCGGCCTTACGTTGTTTGGTAGAGGCCACGTCGAGGCGGCCCCCAGCGCGGGCTGCACCGATGAGGATGGCGACGGCTACGGCATGGGCTGTGCCGCGGGTCTGGACTGCAACGATAGCGATCCCGCCATCCATCCGGGGGCCACGGAGACATGCAACTTCAAGGACGACAACTGCAGTGGTGTGGTGGATGAATCCCTCGGCTGCTCGGCCCCAACCATCGATCCCTCACCGGTGACCGTGCCCGAAGGCAGCTTCCTCATGGGCAGCAGCACCGGGGCGGACGACGAGAAGCCGGTTCACCGCGTGTCCGGGCCGGCCTTCACCATCGATCGCTACGAGGTGACCAACGCGCGCTTCGCCGCCTGCGTTCAAGCCGGCGCTTGCACCGCCCCCGCCTTGCTTTCTTCTTCGGTGCGACCGCACTACTTCGATTCTCCAGACTTCGTCCATTACCCGGTGATCCACGTGTCGTGGGAGCAGGCCGCGCAGTTCTGCACCTGGGCCGGCGGGCGGCTCCCCTCCGAGGCCGAATGGGAGCGCGCCGCGCGCGGCACCGACAGCCCGCGCACCTTCCCCTGGGGCGACAGCGCCCCTGATTGCAGCAAGGCCAACATGCTCGGCTGCGTGGGCGACACCGATCGCGTGGGCCGCCGCGCCGCCGGACAAAGCCCCTACGGCATCTTCGATATGGCGGGCAACGTGTGGGAATGGACCGCCGACTGGTACGATGACAAGTACTACCGCCACAGCCCCGAACGGCAGCCCACCGGTCCCGAGACGGGCACCCTGAAAGTCATGCGCGGTGGGTGCTGGATGAGCGGCGTGAGCTCCCTGACCGCCACCTGCCGCAAACCCGAGCTGCCCGCCAGCTGGGCGCCCAACGTGGGCTTCCGCTGCGTTTACCCCCAGGCCACCAAGTAATCCAGGAGACATGCCATGAAGACCACTCTCTCGCTTGCCTTCCTGCTGGCCTCCGCCCTCATCGCCCCCGCGGCCTTCCCGTGTGGCGCCCCCTTCGGCACGGGCATCAACGTCGATCCCAGGCAGGACATCGTTCTGGTCCACAAGGGCGGCGTCGAGACCTACGTGTTCCAGCCGCGCTTCTGCGGCACGGCCAAGGACTTCGGGCTGATCCTTCCGGTTCCGTCGAAACTGTCCGCGGCCCCCACCCTGTCCAAGGCCAGCGTGTTCACTCAGATCGACAAGCTCTCTCAGCCCGTGTACCGCACCGAAACCATTTGCAGCGGCGGCGGCATGCGGGGCGGCTCGACGGGTGTCGCCGGCGCTTCTGGTTCCAACGACGGGGCCAAGGTGGTGTCCAGCGGCACGGTCGGCTTCATGGACTACACCCAGCTCAAGGCCGACAGCACCGCCTCCTTCACCGACTGGCTGGACAAGAACGGTTATCCCTACGACACCATGGCCAAGGATGCCTTCGCCTACTACGTGGAAAGGGGCTGGTACTTGTTGGCCTTCAAGATCAGCCAGGGGGTGGTTTCCTCGGGGACCGGGGTGTGCAAGGACCTCGGCCCGGTGAAGTTCTCCTTCCCCAGCGAGCTGCCGGTGGTTCCAACCCGCATGGCCACGGCCCGCAACCGGGATGCGACGGGCGCCCTGGCCTACGCCTCGAATTTCAGTTGGCGCATCTTCGGCATCACCGAGAAAGCGAAGGAGATCTACTTCGAGAAGGGCCTGACATCCCGTCAGTCACGCGATTACTCCGGATTGTTGACGGCCGCGGACATCGGCCTCCTCGACGGGCTGGCCGAGACAGGTGACCGCCTCAACAAACTGAGCGTGACGTTCGACTACGGCTCCAAGGATCCCGATGTGGCCCTAACCTTGATGGGCGGCAGTGATCACCGCCAGTACATCACCAGCTATAGATACGTCACATGCCCTGAAGCGGGCGCCCCCGATGCGCCTTCGACCATAGGCGATGCCGGGGTCTCGCCCGATGCCGGCGCCGCGTCCAGGGACGCGCTGCCCCTTGGCCTGGACGGCGCGCTCAAGCTCGACACGGCAGAGAAGCTCGACACCGAGCAGCCCCTCCCAATCAAACCCGATTCCGGAGTGGCGCGCGATGGCGCCGTCCATCCCGTGTTCGCGGACGCCGGCGTTCCCACCAGCAAGACACCCGACGCGGCCAAGTCCTCTGCCACCGACGAGCCGGCTGAACACAGCGTCGGCGGCGGCTGCTCTATGATCTCGGGCCTGCCAGGACACGGTCTCGGCTCCCTGCTCCTCCTCGCTCTCGCGTGTGCGCTCGGGCGCCGGCGACGATAACGCTTCACCTCCACCCATGAACGCCATCGCGTCCTCCTCGCGGTGGCGTTCGCTTTTTTCGCTCTGTCCGACGGGGCTGGACGGTTTGCCCCAGAGATCCTATAGCTAGTGCATGTCTGACTACCGCAGCCGCACATCGACTCATGGACGCAACATGGCAGGGGCGCGCTCTCTCTGGCGCGCCAACGGGATGAGCGAGGCCGATTTCGGCAAGCCCATCATCGCCATCGTCAACAGCTTCACCCAGTTCGTGCCCGGCCACGTGCACCTGCACGAGATCGGCCAGCGCGTGAAGAAGGTCATCGACGCCGCCGGCGGCTGGGGTGCCGAGTTCAACACCATCGCCGTCTGCGACGGCATCGCCATGGGCCACAACGGCATGCTGTATTCGCTGCCCAGCCGCGACCTCATCGCCGACAGCGTCGAGTTCATGGTCAACGCCCACTGCGCCGACGCCATGGTGTGCATCAGCAACTGCGACAAGATCACCCCCGGCATGCTGATGGCCGCCATGCGCCTCAACATCCCGGCCATCTTCGTGTCGGGCGGCCCCATGGAGGCCGGCATCAGCGAGAGCAAGGGCAAGGACGGCGTGGTCTCCATCCGCAAGCTCGACCTCATCGACACCATGATCGCGGCCAGCAACGACAACGTCTCCGATCAAGAGATCGGCATGCTGGAGCGCTCCGCCTGCCCGACCTGCGGCTCCTGCTCCGGCATGTTCACCGCCAACAGCATGAACTGCCTGGCCGAGGCCCTGGGGCTGGCCCTGCCGGGCAACGGCACCATCGTGGCCACCCATACCAGCCGCTGGGCGCTGTTCGAGGCCGCCGGCCGCCGCATCGTCGAGATGGCCAAGCAGCGCTACGAACAGGGCAACCACGACGTGCTCCCGCGCAGCATCGCCACCATGCAGGCCTTCGAGAACGCCATGGCGCTCGATATCGCCATGGGCGGCTCCACCAACACCGTCCTGCACATCCTGGCCGTCGCCCAGGAAGCGGGCGTGAGCTTCACCATGGCCGACATCGACCGCTTGTCGCGCAAGGTGCCCAACATCTGCAAGGTCGCGCCCTCGTCGCAGTACCACGTCGAAGACGTGCACCGTGCCGGTGGCATCTTCACCATCCTGGGCGAACTGGACCGTGCCGGGCTCATCCATCGCGAGGCCAAGACCGTGCACGCGCCCACCATGGCGCAGGCCCTGGCGGAAAACGACATTCGTCGCGCCACGGCCAGCGAGGTGGCCAAGAAACGCGCGCTGGCCGCACCCGGCGGTGTGCGCACCGTGGCCGCCTTCTCGACGGACAAGACCTACCCATCAGCCGACAGCGACCCTGTGGCCGGCTGCATCCGCGACACCGCCCACCCCTACAGCAAAGACGGCGGCCTGGCCGTGCTCTACGGCAACCTGGCCAAGGACGGCTGCATCGTGAAGACCGCGGGCGTGGATGAATCCATCCTGCGCTTCGAGGGCCCGGCCCGCGTGTTCCACTCGCAAGAGCTGGCCTGCGAGGCCATCCTGGCCAACCGGATCAAGCCCGGCGACGTGGTGGTCATCGTGTACGAAGGCCCCAAGGGCGGCCCCGGCATGCAAGAGATGCTGTACCCGACCTCGTTCCTCAAGGGCAAGGGCCTGGGCAAGACCTGCGCGCTGCTCACCGACGGTCGTTTCTCGGGCGGCACATCGGGGCTCAG
>CAZHUY010000014.1:0-44007 GCA_964535465.1 uncultured Myxococcales bacterium | reverse complement strand
CGCAACTTCCGCAACGAGGGGCTGTCGCGCAAGCACAACCCCGAGTTCACCATGATGGAGTTCTATCAGGCCTACGCCACCTACGAGGATCTCATCGTCTTGACCCAGCAGTTGCTGGCCGAGCTGGCCCGCGAGATCTGCGGCAGCACGCAGATAAGCTACCAGGGTCAGGCGGTGGATCTGGCCAACTCGGAACGCATCCCCATGAAGGACGCCATCATCGCCGCGGTCTGCGCCGGGCGCCTGCCCAAGAGCCTGGAGCGGCCCATGCTGGACGACGAGGCGGCCTTGCAGGCCTGGGTGGCGAGCTCGGGGCTGCTCGACAAGAAGGACGAGCTGTCGGCGGTCCTGGCCAAGTGCCAGAACCACGGCCACCGCGTGGGCGCGCTCTTCGACTACGCGGGCGAGCTGGCCCTGCCGGTGGACCGCCCGGTCTTCGTGGTGGACTACCCGGCGGAGACCTCACCGCTCTCCCGGCGCAACGACGCCGAGCCGGGCAAGGTGGATCGCTTCGAGCTGTTCATCGTGGGGCGCGAGCACGCCAACGCCTTCTCCGAATTGAATGATCCGGCCGATCAACGCGGCCGTTTCCAGCGCCAGGTCGAGGCCAAGGCCGCGGGCGCCGACGAGACCATGGACTACGACGAGGACTATTGCCGCGCCCTGGAGTACGGATTGCCGCCCACGGCGGGTGAGGGCATCGGGGTGGACCGTCTGGTCATGTTGCTCACCGACCAGCCGTCCATCCGTGACGTCATTCTCTTCCCCCTGATGCGGCCCGAGGGCTAGTGAGCGTCGCACGCGGCTTTGAATGGTTCGTGGCCTGGCGCCACCTGCGTGACCCGGAACGCCGGTCGCGGCGCGCCCTGGTGGTCGGCCTGGTGATCCTGGTCCTGGCCGCCCTCCTGTTGGTGGGGCTGAAGCTGTATGGCCATGCCCCGCGCACCGTCTCGGGCCTGCTGGGGCCGCAGTCCTCGGTGTGGTTCGAACGCCTGTGGATGGGCGGGACCATCGGCGTGATCGTGGGCGTGGTCATCACCTTCATGGGCGTGCTCTTCGCCTCGTTCACCGTGTTCACCGCCATCTCGATCTTCGGCGTCTTTCTGGGCACGTGCGCGCCCATCCTGGCCCTGTCGGTGATGTCGGGCTTCGAGGTGGACCTCAAAACCAAGATCCGGGGCGCCAAGGCCGACGTGGTCATCACCCCGGCCGACGATCGACCCTTCCTGGACTGGCGCAAGGTGCGCGAGACCGTGCTGGCGGTGCCCGGGGTCAAAGGGGCGACGCCCTATCTCGAGGCCGAGGTGATGATTCGTGCAGGCTCGGCACCGGCGGGGATCATGCTGCGCGGGATCGATCCGGAGAGCGCGGGGAGCGTCTTCGACCTGGCGCGCACCCTGCGCGAAGGCAGCCTGGACGAGCTGGAACACCCCGAGAAGGTCCCCGACGATCCCTTTGCTCGCGAACGCGAGGAAGCGGAAGAGGAGGTGGGACGCCTGCCGGGGGCCAAACCCCAGCCCAAGCCGGCGGAGAAACCCGAGAAGGAGAACCTTCCGGCCATCCTGTTGGGCGAGGAGTTGTTCGCCCGCATGCTGCGCGTGTTCCGCGGCAGTCACGTCGATGTGGTGTGCCCCCTGTGCAAGATAGGCCCCTCGGGGCCCATGCCCGGGCTCAAGGTCTTCCGCGTGGCCGGCCACTTCTACAGCGGGATGTACGAATACGACACCAAGCTGGCCTATGTCTCGCTCGAAGAGGCGCAGAAATTCCTGGGCACGCCCGGCGAGGTCACGGGCATCGACCTGCGCGCCGCCCATCCCGAGGGGGCGCCCGCGCTCGCGGCCGCGGTGCAGGACCGCCTGGGGCCAGGGTTCGAGGTGCGCTCGTGGGAGGATCTGAACAAGGGACTCTTCATGGCCCTGCGCCTGGAGAAGATCGCCATGTTCGTGGTCATGACCTTCATCGCCCTGGTGGCGTCGTTTTCCATCATCTCGACCTTGATCATGATGGCCACGCAGAAGGCGCGCGAGGTGGCCATCCTGAAGGCCATGGGCGCGGCCGACGGGGCCATCCGCCGGGTGTTCGTGGCCGAGGGCGTGTACATCGGGCTCATCGGTCTGGCCGCCGGCGTGCCCAGCGGGGTCTTGGGCTGCAAGCTCATCGAAAAGTACGGCCTGCCCCTGCCCACCGACGTCTATTACATCAGCAAGCTGCCGGTGATGATGCAGCCCACCGAGATCGTGGTGGTGGCCGCCGCGGCCATGGTCCTGTGCTGCCTGGCCACCGTCTATCCGGCCCTACTGGCCTCTCGCATGCGTCCCGTCGAGGGGCTGAGGTACGAGTGAGCGCATTGACACCGCCCGAGCCGGTCGCTACGGTGCAGCCTTCGATGGCTGAACAAACCGCCGGTGCCACGCAAACCCAGCCAGAGGCCAAACCCGCCCCGGGCGGCGCCCGCGTGGTGGTGCGCGACCTGTGGAAGGTCTTCCAGCACGGCGACCGCTCCATCGAGGTGCTGCGCGGGGTTAATCTGGACCTGGCGCCTGGGGCCCTGGTCTCGGTGGTGGGCGCCTCGGGCGTGGGCAAGTCGACCTTGTTGCACCTGCTCGGCACCTTGGACGTGCCGTCCAAGGGTCAGATCCTGTTCGACGACGTCAACGTCACCGATATGTCGGCGGCCAAGCTGGCGGCCTTCCGCAACAACTCGATCGGTTTCGTATTCCAGTTCCACCACCTGTTGCCCGAGTTCACGGCCCTGGAGAACGCCATGATGCCGGGGCTGATCGCGCGCCGGCCGCGCAAGGAGTGCCGCGAGCGCGCCGAGGAGATCCTGATGCGCGTGGGGCTGAAGGAGCGGCTGGCCCATCGACCGGGCGAGCTGTCCGGTGGCGAGCAGCAGCGCGTGGCTCTGGCGCGCGCGCTCTTCCTGTCGCCCCGTCTTCTGCTGGGTGACGAGCCCACTGGCAACCTCGACAGCAAGACCGGTCGGGCCATCCACGATCTGTTCTTCGAGCTCAACCGCGAGCTGGGCATGACCTTGCTGCTGGTCACGCACAACGACGAGCTGGCGGGACGTGCCTTTCGCAAGCTGCGCATGGTCGACGGGCTTATCGAGGAGGAGGGATGAGGGTGGTCGGCCTTCCAGGCGCTGCTCGAGCGTTCCTCGCCTTGTGTCTCTGCCTCGGCTTTCCCGTGGGCTCGGTCCACGCGCAAGCGCCCGGCACGGGGCAACGGCTGCGTCCGCCCAGTTTCGCGGACGAGCCCCAGCCCACTCCCGAGAGCGCTCCCGAGAAGCCGGAGTCCACCATCAAGGTCCCCAGCCTGAAGGTGTTGCGCATCAAGTTTCGCGGCAACCGCAAGGTCGAGGATGATGCCATTCGGGTCGTCTTGCGGACGGCCCCCGGATCCCTCCTCGACAAGGAGAGCCTGCAAGACGACGTGCGCGCCATCTGGAAGATGGGGTACTTCGAGGACGTGCAGGTGGAGAGCAGCGACACCCCCGAGGGCGTGGTGTTGACCTTCGTGCTCAAAGAGAAACCCACGATCCGCAAGATCTACATCTCGGGGCACGAGGAAGTCGGACTGACCAAGATCAACGAGATCCTGGACATCAAGCGCGAGCAGACCCTGGATCTCTCCAAGATCAAGAAGAACGTCGAGAAGATCCGCGAGCTGTTCCTGCAGCGCGGTTTCTACATGGCCGAGGTCGAGTACGAGCTTCGTCGCGACAGCCCCGGTCAGGTGGACGTGTACTTCCGCGTGCGCGAGAACAGCAAGGTCGAGGTTCGGCGGGTGAGCTTCACCGGCAACAAGAGCGTCAGCGATCAGGAGCTACGCGACGTCATGCTGACCCAGCCCGGCGACCTGTTCTCGGCGCTGACGTCGGCGGGAACCTACCGCGAGGATGCCTTCCAGCGCGACATCATCCTGATCCAGAGCTACTACTTCGACCGCGGTTTCATCAACGTCAAGGTGGCCGAGCCCAAGCTCGAGCTGTCGGCCGACAAGCGCTCCCTGTACATCAGCATCGCCATCGACGAGGGCCAGTCGTACCGCATCGGCAGCATCGACATCAAAGGCGACCTGCTGGAGAAGCCCGAGGTCATCATCAGCCGCCTGCAGGTCAAGCCGGGCGAGATCTTCAACCGCTCCAAGGTGGCCCAGGACGTCCAGGCCATCGCCGAGATCTACAAGAACAAGGGCTACGCCTACGTCAACTCGACACCCGAGACCAGCGTCAACGAGAAGGAACGCACCGTCAGCCTGTTCTTCGACATTCAGAAGGGCCCCCTGGTGTCCTTCGAGCGCATCAACATTCGTGGCAACTCGAAGACGCGCGACAAGGTCATCCGGCGCGAGCTGCGCATCTACGAGGGCGAGCAGTTCAGCCAGTCCGAGCTGGAACGCTCCAAGCGCCGGGTCAACGCCCTGGGCTTTTTCGAGAAGGTCGACACCAGCACCAAGCGCGGCGACAGCGACGACACCATGGAGGTGAACGTCGAGGTGGCCGAGCGGCAGACCGGCGCCTTCCAAATCGGCGCGGGCTTCTCGTCGGTCGAGTCCTTCATCGCCCAGGCCCAGATCTCGCAGAACAACCTGCTGGGTCGCGGGCAGTCCCTGGTTCTGCAGGCCCAGGTTTCGTCGCTGCGGCAGCTCTACATGCTGCAGTTCGACGAACCGTACTTCCTGGATACCAACTGGCACTTCGGCTTCAACCTGTTCAGCCAGCAGCGCTACTACATGAACTTCACGCGCCAGGCCAAGGGCGGCAGCTTGACCTGGGGCTATTTGCTGACCGACTACCTGCGCCTCTACCTGACCTACACCCTGCAGGACATCGGGATCACCACCGGCGGTCGTGGCGGCCTGTGGGGCAGCGGGCAGCGACCCCGCCTGCCGGCGCGCTCCTTGGCCAATTTGCTGCGCGACGGGCTCGTGTCGTCCTGGAGGGTCATGCTGTCCTACGACAGCCGCAACGACCGCATGTTCCCGAGCAGCGGCTGGTTCAACTCGATCTCCGCCCAGTTCGCCGAGCCGGCCTTTTTCTCCGAGGCCCAGTACACCCGGGTTGACGCGACGTTTCGCTACTTCTATCCCCTGTGTGGGCCTTTCGTGCTACGTCTGAAGGCCGATTCGGGGGTGGTGGTGAGCCGGCGGCCGCAAGGGGTGCCCATCTTCGAGCGCTACTTCGTCGGCGGCATCTATGACGTGCGTGGCTTCCAGCTGGCGTCCTTGGGTCCGCGCATCCAGGTGCCCGATGCCTCGAGCTCCGACTCTGGTCCGCTGGGAACGTTCACCATCGGAGGCAACCTGCAGTTGGTGGGCAAGGCCGAGATCGAGGTGCCGATCTTCGCCAAGATGAACATACGCGCCGCCATCTTCTCGGACATCGGCAACGCCTACAACCTCGAGAATCAATACTGCAAGCTCAAGCCCTCCTCGGCCGATGTCTCGGTCGACCCGTGCAAGGCGGTGTTCCCGCTCAACAGCTTGCGTTCAAGCTGGGGCTTCGGCCTGCGTTGGTTCTCGCCCATCGGCCCGCTGCGTTTCGAATGGGGCTTCCCCTACCGCCGGCTGCCCGGCGAGCAATCGATGGTCTTCGAATTCACCATCGGGAACGATCTGTAGGGGGGTGGCCCCGGGGGCCTTGGCGTGATATCCATGGGCGTTCCGAGAACCAATTGGAGACAATTACTATGATTCGCTCGACCCTGATCGGACTGGTCATCGCTACGGCTCTTGCTCGCCCCGCTTTCGCCGAGGACGTGAAGCTTGGCTATGTGGATCTGCGACGCGCGCTGCACGAGACCGAGGACGGCCGCAAGGCGCGTTCCTCGCTCGAGAAGGTCTTCTCGCAGAAGCAGAAGGAACTCGACGAGCAGCAGGACGAGGTCAAGAAGGCCATCGAGGATCTCAACAAGAAGCGCACGCTGCTGCCGGCCGACACCGTCCGCCAGAAGGAAGCCGAGCTTCAGGAACGCGTTGCCAAGGTGCAGCAGACGTACCTGCGGCATCAGCAGGACCTGGCTGGCAAGGAAGAGGAGGCCACGCGTCCCATCGTGGAGCGCTTGCAGCGAATCATCGCCAAGATCGCCGCGGCCGAGAACTTCACCATGATCTTCGACAAGGCCCAGGGCGTGGTCTACGCCAAGCCTCACCTCGAGCTGACCAACGAGGTCATCCGACGCTACAACGCCGGTGAAGAGAAGGGTAGCGGCTCGGCCAAGCCCGCCGCGCCCGCCAAGAAGAAGTAGCTCGGGCCATGGAGCTCGACGGCGCCGCGATCCGAGCCATCCTGCCGCATCGGCCTCCCATCCTGATGCTCGACCATGTCGAATCGGTCGAGCCTGACCGCATCGTGGCGCGCAAGACGTTGCGGGCCGAGGATCCTTGCTTTGCCGGTCATTTCCCCGGGCACCCGGTCATGCCCGGGGTTCTCATCGTCGAGGCCCTGGCCCAGGCAGGGGCCGTGCTGGCCGCCCGCCAGAGCTCCTTCGATCCCGCCCGTCAGGTCATGTACTTCATGACCATCGACCGGGCCAAGTTTCGCAAGCCGGTACTGCCGGGAGACGTCTTGCGTCTGGAGGTGGTTCCCTTGCGTCGGGGCTCGGCGGTTTGGAAGATGCGCGGAGAAGCCAAGGTGGGTGACGGCTTGGTGGCCGAGGCGGAGTTCCTCGCCGGCATCCGTCCCATCGTGGATGGGGCCGAGGCCCCTGGTCCGCGATGAACCGGTGTCGGGATAGGGCAGGGGCGCTAAGGGCTCCAGGGCTGTGTTTGGCGCTCGGGCTCTGTTTGACCTTGCCCGCCTGCACCTGCCGGCGCACGCCGCGCTTCGCCCGCGGTGACGCCGCGGCCGTCGTGGTGGTCCCGCGGGCGCTCGACGCCGGCGGGATAGCCGCCTCGCCCGAGATCGAGCCCAACGATTCCCTGACCTCCAGCCAAGAGCTGACCTGGTCGGATGCTCCGCCGGCTGTCTCGGTGGCGGGAAGGCTCGAGCGGACGGACGCGGGCAGGGCAGGAGACGTGGATGTCTTTCGTCTGACAATCCCAGGCGCCCGTCCGGCCCCGCGGCCCGACGCGACCCTGGCCTTCGACCCGGACGGCAAGCGTCTGGCCGTCGAGGTGACCGCCGAACCTGGACTGGCCGTGACCTTGGATCTGCTCGACGAGAACCTGTTGGTCATGAAGTCACTCTCGGGCGGGGCGGGCGAGGTGGTGGGCATCCCCAACCTGGCGGTCAAGCCCGGCTTCACCTATTGGCTGCGGCTCAAGCGGGCCGCCGCGCCCTCAGGCAAAGGACGACCGGATGCGGGAGCCGTCAACGGGGTGGCCTACCGCATGACCGCCCTCCTGCTCGATTTCGAACCGGCGGACGAGAGGGAGCCCAACGACCGTACGGAAACGGCCAACGACCTCATCTGGCAGGGGCCTTCGGGCTTGGCGGCCGGGCTGTTCGGCTGGCGACGGGACGAGGACTGGTACCGCTTGCCCCTGGATGGCATCGAGGCGGGGCGGGTCTTGAATCTTGAGTTGGAGGGAGTGGAGGGGGTGGCCGCGTCCTTGAGCGTGAATGATTCGTCCGGCAAGAAGGTCACCGGTGTGCGGGGCCGCAAGGGCGAGAAGCTGACCCTGCGTAACCTGGCTCTGCCGGTCAGGGCCGGGGACGCCGGGGCTGCCGTGGGTCCCTGGTACGTGGTGGTCCGTTGCGAGTCAGGCCCAAACGTGGAGCAACGCTACGTCCTGCGAGGCGAGATCGCGTTGCCGGAACAGGGCCATTTCGAGACAGAGCCCAACGACGATGCGGCCCATGCCTCGCCCTTGGCCGAGGGCACCACCGGCGGCTACCTGACCGTCGGCGACGTGGACTATTTCCGCCTCGAGACCCGCGCGCCGTGCGAACTCGACGTGCAAGCGGTGGGGCCGGCGAGAGTTAAAGTGAAGGTTGATCTTCTGAACTCTAACGGCTCGCAAATACTGAGTTCATCCGTGGCCGCGAAGCCACGTCAAGCGGCTCGGATCCAAGGCTTTCACTGCCCAGTCGATCCCGTCCTGATCCGGCTCTCTCAGGGCAGGTACGATGGCAACGCAAGTGAGCCCTACAGGCTCACCGTGAGCGCCCGCCCCGTTTCTCCCCTCCCCGCGAAACGCGATTAGCGCTCGTCAGCCTTGAATCCTTTTGCCTCCTGGTACGTTCAAATACTCAGGAGGTGAAAGCTTGGAACTCTGACGAATCCCGCTTCGAACCCTGACAATGGTGTCAGGGATCGGACTGGATACGCTTCAAACGCACTTCGACCAAACTGACCGACGACGCGTGCAACGTCGCGAAGCTACGAAGTTTATTCAATCCTCGTCGGGATTCTTGACTGCTAGGCGGGGATGTTGCAAGCCATAGAAGAAGGGTCATTTGATGCTTGAGCCTTGGATCATAGATCAGATCCGACGACGCGAAGAAGAGCGCCGTCGCGGCGAACGGCCGCAGCTTGAGTTGCCGGTTCCCGACCTTCCACCCGATGAACGACCAGTGGACGGGGAGGGTGAGGGCAGGGGTGAATCGGAGCCGACACGAGGCGTGGCCATCATCGCCATGTAGGCGTGCGCGGCGTCTTGCCGGGCCGATGCGATTTTTTGCCTTCGCCCGTAGAACCCGTATCAAGGAGTGATGGACCTTGACCAAGCGGGCAAGAAACGCATTTTCCAGGTTCGATCGTTCGTAGGGCGCGAAAAGGAGCGACGTGAGCTCGACGCTGCCTTGGGACGCGCCCTTCGCTTCGAGGCGCCTCAGTTCGTGACGTTGGTTGGCGAGAACGGCCTGGGCAAGAGCAGGTTGCTCGAAGAGTGGAGCGGCCAGGTGCGGTCGGCGCGTGAGTTCCGGGTGTACAGCGCCGCCGCCAAGCCCGCACAGGATGGCAGCGTGGCGCCCTTTTCGACCTTGGCGTCGCTGCTGCGTCAGCGTTTCGCCATCACGGTCGACATGAGCGAGTCCGAGGCGCAGGCGGCCTTCCGTCACGAGCTGCAGATCGTGTTTGGCGACAGGCGCGTCGCCGAGGTGGCGGGGCTGCTCGGGCAGTTCCTGGGCTTCGAGATGGCGGAGAGCCCCTTGGCCCAATCCCTGGCTCTGCGCCCCGAGCGTCAGCTCGACATGGCGCGCGCGGTGCTGGGGCGATTCCTCGAAGAGGACGCGCGTAAGATCCCCTTGGTTCTCGTGGTGGACGACGCCCATCTGGCTGACGATTCGTCATTGGACGTGTTGCAGTGCCTGTCGGCCGAGTTGGGAGAGGCGAGCCTGGTGGTGGTCACGGTGGCGCGCCCCGAGTTGTTCGTGCGCCGTCCCGAGTGGATGAAGCAAGAGGGCAGCCACTGCCGCATCGACCTCAAGCCGCTGGCGCCCTTGGAGATGGACGTCTTCATCAAGTGCGCCCTGGGGGCCGAGGAGCTGGCACCTGGCCTGGCGGAGCGCGCCGCCATCGAGTCGGGGGGCAACCCATTCCTGCTCGAGCAGCTTCTGGGTGTGTATCACCAGCATGGCATCTTGGTGGCCGCGACCGAGAGCGCGTGGAGCTTTGATGTCGATCGCGCCGAACAGGAGCCGGTGGTGCTGGGGCCGGAGGCCGCGGCGCAGGCTCGGGTGGCGACCTTGTCGGCCGCCGAGCGCGAGCTGCTCGGTCGGGCTGCGGCCATGGGCCCGGTGTTCTGGGCCGGCGGCGTGGTGGCCTTGGGCCGCTTGGGGGCCGATCCCTGGGATCCCACCATGGTGTTCGCTCCCGATCCCAGCATCGAGGAGACCAAGCGCTTGCTGCTGTCGCTGCAGGAGCGCGGCTTCATCGCGGAGGCGCAGTCGACCATCCTGGACGGCGCCGACCGCGCCTGGAGCTTCGTCGATGCCACCGAGCGCGCTTTGATCGAGGCCAACGTCGACGCCCACCTGATGGGCGAACGCCGCTGCTTCTCGGCTCAGTGGCTGCAGGCTCGCCTGGGTGCCACCCCCACCAGCCAGCAGATGGAGGCCGTGGCCACGCTCTTCGCTGAAGGTGGCGACGAACGCCGGGCTGCCCTGACCTACTTGGCGGCCGGAGACCTGGCGACCCGGCGGCGGCGTCACGAACGCAGCCGGGCTTTGTACCTGCACGGAGTGCGCCTGTTGGATAAGGACGATGCCCTGCTCAAGATCGACGCCTGCCACAAGCTGGGCGACGCGGCTGCTCGTCTGGGACGCGCGCGCGAGGCCTTGGCCCACTTCGGCGAGATGTTGCGCGTGGCGTGGCGGTTGGATCTGCCGGCCAAGGGCGGCGCGGCCCACTCCCGCATCGGGCGCATTCATCGTTCGCTGGGCGATTACCGTCTGGCCCTGCAGCACCTGGACATGGCCCACCTGCTCTTCGATCTGGCGGGCGATCGCGCGGGCGTGGCCGCCAGCTTGGATGACATCGGGCGTGTGAACTACCTGATGGGTCGTCCCGAAGAAGCCATCCGCTTTCACAAGGCCGCCTTGGCCATCCGCGAGGATCTGAAGGACGAGCGAGGCAAGGCCCTGACCCTGTCTTGGATGGGCCTGGTGGAAGCGCACAAGGGTGAGCTGGGGCAGGCGCAGCAGAGCTTCCAGAGAGCGCTCGACATCAGCAAGTCCTCGCACGATCCCCACGGTGTGGTGTACGCGCTGCTGGATCTCGGCAGCCTGGCGCGCGAGGCGGGCCATCCGGCCTTGGCCCACAACCTCCTGGGGCAGGCGCGTGGGGTGGCCCGCGAGATGGGCGAGTGTTTGAACGAGTGCCATCTGGCCCTGCAGATCGGCGAATGCTGCCTGGCCCTCGGCCAGGTGGACGAGGCCGAGGCCGAGTTGCGCTCGGCGCGTGACATCGCCCGCAAGTTCGGGGCGAGGCGATTGTGCGCGGAGGCGGATCGGGCCCTGGCCGAGATTTGCCTGGTGAGGGACGACAACTCCGGAGCGCGCGAGCTTGCCGTTCGAGCCGCCGAGGAAGGCGAGAAGCTCGGGGCGCGTCCCTTGGTGGGGGCTGCCCTGCGCGTCTTGGCCACGGCGCTCTCCCGCGCCTCGAACAGCGACGCGGAACGCGGGGGCCCGCGCGAGGTCTTCGAACAGGCCCTCGCGGTCCTGGCCGAAGCGGGCGCCGAGTTGGAGATGGGCCGAGTCCTGTCGGCCTTCGCCGAGTACGAAGAGCGTTCCGGTCGAGCGGCGCGCGCCGAAGAGTTGCGCAACCGAGCCCACGCCATTCGCCAACGCGCCATCCCGGTCCAGCCCGAGGTGGCCGAAACCGCGTCGCCCGCGCTGTCCGCCTAACAAGAAGGTCTCTGGCTCGTCTGCGGGGCCAGAGACCTTTTAGCGGATCACTGCAGGATGGTTTCGGAGATGGTGGCGCCGCCTGCCTGCAGTTTGCCGGCGAGGCGCGAGGGCGTGCGGGTGGCGACGAAGCGACCCTTGCTCTTGCCCTTGCTTTGCCAGGCCAACAGGGGCTCGGCGCGCAGATCACCGGAGGAGCCGAGAACGGGCGCGGCGATCTCCATGATGCGGAAGCCGCCGTCGGCCAAGCCGAGGACGTGCACGACAACGTCCGGGCTCGTTCCCAGGGCATCCCCGCCGCCCAGGCCCGAAGCGAGGGCGCGCAGGCGTGACAGGGCGTCGTTGCTCGAACGCGCGATGAGCGCGGCCAAGGTGCCATTCTGACCGCGCGTGCAGGCCTGCATGAGGTCGGTCAAGAAGCCCGCGGCGGCGGTGTCGGCCACCACGTATTCAGGGTGCAGAGCCGTGGCCGCGGCCACCAAGTCGGGATGCTTGTTCACGACGGGCAGCTTGATCCAACCGGTGGCGCTGGCCGGGGGGGTGATGGTCTCGGCCAAAACCAAGACGCGCGCCACCCGATCCAGGGTCCAGGTCAGCGTTCCCAAAAGGGCATCGCAAGCCGCGCGATCGCCCGTGATGAGGATGTTCTGTTTTGTGCTCACGCAAGCCTCGAGCACTTCCTGCATCTCGACCGAGAGGACCTCCTCGGCCGCCAACTCGTCCAGGCTCTTGCTGGCTGGGATGGGGGGGGCAATGGAGGCGAGCAGACGGTCGGCCAGTGGCGGGAAAATGGCGGCGATGCGTGTTCCGTCCGCCAAGGTGGTGTTGATGACGGACGCGTCGCTGTCGGGGCGAGGCAGTCCTCTGCTGGCCAAGTCGCGCAGCACATCTGGCAGCGTGGTCAGGTCGGCGGGAGAGACGGAGGCGGGCTCGCGGCCGCTCTGACGCTCGAGCTCTGGAGCATCGGTCCCCGAGAAGAAGACCGCACGCACGTCTTCCTCGCCCAGCAACCTGGTCAACCAGCTCGGGGTCTCGCCGGCCGTGGCAAGCGATGGGGGCGGGAGCGCGGCCGCTGAGGCGCGTGGCGGGGGCAGCGTCGGGACCACCGGCGGCGGCAGGTTTGGTGCCGGCCGGTCGGCATCGAAGGGCAGGCCCGCGCTGCGCGGGTTGGTCATGGGCTCTTCGGGCGAAGGCGAGAGAACCGGCGACGGCGGTTTCAGAGGCGGCAGGTTGATGCGCGGAGCGGGGCTGAGATCTTCGTCATCGTCCAGGCTGATGTCGGTGGGCGCGGGGGGCGCCAGCCCGTCCGAGGGCACGGCCTGCATGGCTTTGGACTCGCGCTTGAAAGCCGCCGGGGGAGGAGGAGGGGGAGGAGGGGGATGCAGCGGTCGCCCCGCACCGGATCCTTCCGCGTGCAGGGTGCGTCCCGAAAAGGGGCCCGAACCCTCCTCGTGCGAGCGCATGGGAGGCGGAGGTGGTAGGGGCCGACGGGGCAGGGCGGTGCTGAGCGATCCCGCCTCTGGTACCGAAGGCGCATGGGGAAACGCCGACTCGTCCTCACCCATCCCCTCCGCGAGGCGCAGGATGAAGTCGCCCACGAAGATACGGTCCGCGGCCGTGATCGGCGTGGGTTCGCTGATGCGGCGACCGTTGACGTAGGTGCCGTTGGTGCTGCCCAGATCCTCGAGCAGGAGCTGGTCGTCCTCCAGCAGCAGGCGACAGTGGTGCTTGGACACGTTGCCCTTGGGCAGAACGATCTCGTTGTCACGCACACGCCCTACCCGGATCTCGGTCTGTTCGAAGCTGAGTTCTTTGGCTTCGCCACCTTTCTCAGCCAGCGTCAGGATGAGCATGCCCTCACGCTAAGCAAAAACCGTCCCCTTGTCCATTACCGTGGGAGAGAACTCTGGGTGGGGGGCGGGACTCGCCTGGTGACCACCATTGGCGACGGGGCGATGTTGTGGTGGAATAGCGGCCTGTCCGTGGCGAACCTCAATCACCTGCTCACATGGAGGGCGTGTCCCATGTCGATCCTCAAAGCTGCTTCGCTGACCGGCGTTTTGTTGCTGTCCGTCGGCCTTTCGGGGACAGCTCAGGGGCAGTCTGCGCAGCCAAAGTATTACTTTAAGGTAACCAACATAATATCTGAAGATCAGTCAATTATTCCTGTTGCTCGTGAGCTCCTCGAAAAGGAGATCGCGTCGCGCACGGAGTTCACCCAGGACCTGGGCGGGGCCGAGGGCGAGGCCGCGGCGATTGCCGAGATGAAGAAGCGCGGCCTGCGCGGCTATCAAATCAACCTGCGCGTCATGGGATTCAAGCAGGAGGAGAAACCACCCGTCCCAGGCCGGGTCGACCCGCAGATGATGGTGAAGGTCAAGCTGGGCGTCTACGGCTCGACCTACCCGGGCGGAAAGATCGCCTTCACCGGTGATGGCGAGGCCATGGTCACGGGCGAGTACAAGGAGCGACGCAAGGAGGGGGACGTGGCTGACCTGACCACCGCGGCCATGGGGGCTGCACTCAAGCAGGCGGTCACCACCGCCGTCACCAAGATGACCACCACAACCCTGCCCGACGGGCCGCGCAAGAAGAGGAAGGCCAAGGCCAAGTAGTCCAATGCGCGTCAATCGATCCATCGTGGGAGGGCTCGTTCTCCTGGTCGCGGCCGCGGCCGCCTGCAAGAAGGGGGCGCCACCCGCGCCTCCGCCCAGCACCAAGGCCGAGTTGCCCCCCATCGAGATCAACAAGGACTCGGTCCTGCTGTTCACCTACGTCGAGCCCAACGGCAACTTTGCCACCACCGACAAGGCCGACGCCGTGCCCGAGGGATCGCGGCGCTTGGTGCGCATCGTCGATCCGGCCAAGGGCGAGGCCGAGCGGCGAGACACCACCAGCGTTTACGCGGCTGACCTGCGCGAGCTGTTGACCCAAGGCAAGACCACCGCCCGGCCCCTGTCGCGCGAGGCCTTCGAGACCGGTGCCCTGGCACAGTTGCCGCCTGGGGAATCGAGTGCCTTGGGCGGACCCCACGGTCCGGCTTTGCCCGACGAGCCCCTGCAGGGCGGGTCGGGTGCGGGCAAGGCTGGAGAACCGGCGGTGGTCACCCTCTACGGGACGCCCTGGTGCGGTGCCTGCAAGGCCGCGCGCCAGTACTTGGCG
Source organism: uncultured Myxococcales bacterium (assembly GCA_964535465.1). GTDB lineage: Bacteria > Myxococcota_A > Polyangia > Fen-1088 > Fen-1088 > Fen-1137. The sequence continues at coordinate 29,552 of CAZHUY010000014.1, read as the reverse complement.
GCCAAGCGCATCCCCTTCGCCTACAAGGACATCGAGAACGACCAAGCCGCGGCCGCTGAGTTGCAGCGCAAGGCCGCGCGCCTGGGCATCCCCGCGGACAGGGTCCCCATCCTCGATGTGCGCGGACGCCTGCTGGTGGGTTTCGACCAGGCCAGGCTGGAGGCCCTCCTGGGCAATCCGATCTAGGCTCTTGCGCGCGTTACCTGGTAGGGTCCGGTTGCTTGGATTCTACAGTCGCATTTCCTCGTTTGGCCCTGCTCGGGGTCGGATACATCGGCGGCTCGGCGGCCTTGGCGGCGCGCCGGGCCGGGCTGGTGGGCTCGGTGGTGGGCTATGACCTGAACCCATCGGCTTGCCAGGAAGGGCGGCGCCGCGGCGTTTTGGACGATGTCGCCGAGAGTCCGGCGGCCGCGGTGACCGGGGCGTCCCTGGTTCTGCTGGCCGCGCCGGTGGGCAGCCTTCCCGCTCTGATCGCCGCCGTCGCCGGGCACCTGGACGCAGCGGCCACGGTCATTGACGTGGGCAGCGTGAAGCTCCCGGTGGTGACGCAGGCGGATTTGGTTCTACCCAGCGGCGCCTTCGTGGCCTGTCATCCCATGGCCGGGGCCGAGCACGTGGGCGTGGCGGCCGCGGAGCCGGGCCTCTTCGCCGGGCGGGTTTGCTACCTGTGCCCTGGAACGCTCACCCGCGGCGAGGCCGTGGACGCCGCCATCCGTTTCTGGCGCGGCGTGGGCTGCCAGGTCTCGAAGCTGGATGCGGCCCTGCACGATCAACTCATGGCTGCTGTCAGTCACCTGCCGCATGTGGCGGCCTACGCCTTGGCAGGCTGTCTGGGACAGGTCCTACCCATGGTCGAGGCGAACGCCATGCCAGGGGGGCCCACCACCAGCCTGCGGGACACCATTCGCATCGCCGCCTCCAGCCCTCAGGTGTGGCGCGACATCCTGCTGGCCAACCGGGATCATTTGCTGCCCCTGGTGGCCGCGCTGGAGCAGCGGGTTCATGACCTGGGCGCGGCCATGGCCAAGGGCGACGCCCAAGCCCTCGAAGCGGCGCTGGCCGCCGGTCAGGACAACCGTCGACGTCTGATGAAGTGACCAGTCCGATGGCTCCTACACGATACTTGGCAGTGGCTCTCGCGTGCCTGGGCGCGGGTGCTTGCGCGCAGACCTCTTGGCCTGAAGCTGCGACGAATCCCGCGGGCCCGCGCACCTCGGTGGACGACGAGGATCTGTGGGCCCTAGCTCCAGGCGAATCCGAGACGCTGATTTGGGCCGACATGGCCCAGCTTCGCACCTCGGACTGGACCCAGTCCACGGTCACCAAGACCGCCACAGACGAGCGCGCCGCCCGGGCCGAGGCGCGAGGTTTCGACGAGGTGGCCGACGTGGACCGCCTGCTTTACGCGACCGTGCCGCCCTTGCGGGAAGGGGCGAGCGTCTTTATCGCCCAGGGGCGGCTGGATCGCGAGCGCATTGGCAAGGCCTTCCGCGCCCAGCACGCCAAGGCCGTCGCCTCCGAATACCGGGGCGTGGCCCTGCTGGTCGACGGTGAGGATGCCATCGGATTTTTGACCCCTCGGACCGTGGCCTCGGGGCCGCTGGTGGCGGTGCGCGCGAGCATCGACTGCGGCTTTGGGCTGGCCAAGAGCGTGGCCACGCAGGGCTGGCTGTCCAGCCTGCGTGGTGTCCTGGCCGAGGACAAGGGGCCCAAGTCGCGTCCGCCGGCCCTGGCGGCCGCGGTCCACATGTCCCCCGCCATGCGCGCGCAGTTCGAGGAGGAGATGGGCGAGGGGGGGACCCTGGAGGAGGTGGGGGCGCGCTTGGACCTGGGCGCGGATCTGCAGGTCGGCCTGGTGGGGGTGGTGGCGAATCATCAGCAAGCCATGGATCTGGCCGCGCGCCTGTCCACCCGGCTGCGCGAGCAGCGCAACCGCCCCATCTTCTTCGTGCTGGGGTTGCAGCCGATTCTTGACAGCGTGCACTTCGCGACCCAAGAAAACCGCGTGGCGGCCGGGTTGCGTATCTCTGGGGCTCAGCGCGCGGACATCGCCGAACGCATGGCTCTGGTGGCGCAGCACCTGGCGCGCCGACGACAAACAGCCGCAAAGGACCGATGAGCTCACCCGCCGAAGCCCCTGAACCTCACTTGCACGTCAGCCAAAGCCCACCCCTGCGGGGAACGGTGACCGTGCCAGGCGACAAGTCCATCTCCCATCGGGCCTTGCTGTTCGGGGCCTTGGCCGATGGCCCGGTGGAGATTCGCGGTTTGGGCCTGGGCGGAGACAACACCAGCACCGCGGGCGCCCTGAGTGCCTTGGGTGTGTCCATCCAGAGATCGGGCAGCGAGGCACGGGTGCAAGGGGTGGGCCTCGCCGGTCTGCGCGAGGCGGCCACCGATCTCGACTGCGGCAATTCCGGCACCACCATGCGTCTGTTCTGCGGGCTGCTGGCCGGGCGGCCCTTCACATCGACCTTGACCGGCGACCCCTCCTTGTCACGCAGGCCGATGGTTCGCGTGGCCAAACCGCTGCGCCTGATGGGGGCCAGCATCGAAGGGCGCCAGGACGCCAACCGACCGAACGATTTGCTCCCCCCGCTCAGGATTCGCGGTGGGGATCTGAAGGGCATCAGCTACGACCTGCCGGTGGCGAGCGCGCAGTTGAAGAGCGCCCTGGTGCTGGCCGGCCTGCAGGCCCAGGGCCGTACCGTCATCACCGAGCCGGGGCTGTCACGGGATCACAGCGAGCGCATGCTGCGCTTCCTGGGAGCGCCCATCAGCGCCGACCCGGAAGGTCGCAAGGTGGTGGTGGATCCGACCGGATGGAATGGGCGCCTGCGCGCGGCCGCGGTGACCGTGCCGGGCGATCTGTCTTCAGCGGCCTTCCTGCTGGTGGCGGCCCTGCTGGTTCCCCACAGCGACGTGACCGTGGACAACCTGGGACTCAATCCCACGCGCACCGGGGTGCTGGACGCGCTCTTGGTCATGGGAGCCAACCTCGAAGTCACCGTGACCGGCGAGGTCATGGGCGAGCCCGTGGGCCGGGTGCGGGCGCGCTGGTCCAGCCAGGGATTGCACGGAACCGTCGTGGCCGGCGATCTGGCGCTGCGATCCATCGACGAGATCCCGGCGCTGGCCGCTGCCGCCGCCGCGGCCACAGGCACGACCGAGTTCAGGGATTTGCACGAGTTGCGGGTCAAGGAATCGGACCGCATCGCCTGCATCAGCCGCGAGCTGGCGCGCGTGGGCGTGACCGTCACGCAAGCGGACGATGGCTTTTCAGTGCGCGGGCAGGGGGGCCAACCCCTGCGCGGCGGACTGGTGCAGCCCGATCGCGATCACCGCATCGCCATGGCCGGCGCCATCATGGGCCTGGTGGCCGAGGCACCCACGCAGGTTCCCAGCGCGGACATCGCGACCTCGTTCCCGACCTTCGCCGCCATTCTGCAAGGCCTGGGCGCGGCCATCGGCTAGAAGCTGCCGGCGATCGCGACTCTGGGCGGGGACTTGGGGGAATCGCCGGGCGCGATCACCAGGATTACGGTGCTGAGCGCGGCCAGACTGGCGCCGACCCCGATGAGCCCGCCCCCCACGGCGGGCCACAGCTTGTTGTCCTGCTTGGCGTTGGCCAGGATGGCGCCGCCGCCTACGATGGTGGCGAAGCCCAGGGCGATACCCGTGGCGGCCAGCGGGCGACGCCACGATGGCGACGGGGGAGGTGGCGGCGCTTGCAGAGGGCGCTGCTGGGCCAACCAAGCTTCAACCGGGGCCTTCATGGCCTCGCCGAGCGCGACGATCTTTTGCCTGGCCTCGTCCACGGTGCACACCGGGCAGAAACGGGTTTGCGTGTCGATGGGCACGTCGGCGGGTGATTCCCCCTGAGTCCGGAACAGGCGGGCGGTCATGTCGTAGCTGTTCCCGGAGACGGAGACCGAGACACGCATCAAATGGCTGACGTCCAGCTCTTGACCCAAGCGCTTGATGCAGATGGCGCCGTCACACTTCTGCAGCTCGGGTAGGGTGTCCATGTAGCGGCCCACGTCGATGGAGTCGAGGACGTAGAGCGGCGCCGTGCGGGTGAGGCCGACCACGAAGCCGTCCTGCAGACGCATGGCCAGGGTGCGCGACGTCTCGTCCCCGCTCACCTTGAACTCGGTGATGGCCACGCGCGTGCTGATGGGATACTTCGAGTTGCTGAGCGCGGGGGGCGCGCCCAGCACCAGGCCGTTGGCCGGAGGAGGCGGCGCGGTCGTGGCCGGCGGTGGGATGATCTTGGGGGCGGAGCTCGGGACCACGGGGACGGTCGCGGGATCGACCGGCTTGACCGGCACCGTCGTGGCGTCGACCACATTGGGCGGGGGGAGCGGCTCGGGCGCAGGTTTGTTGTCCGCCCACGCACCCGGCGAGCCGAGCAGGAGCGAGGAAACGAGGAGAGAGAGGGACCTTCGCACGAGCACGGCCTATCTTGTCACATCACGCGGACGACGTCTCGAATCCGGCGAGATCAATCCTTTTCTTCCAGCTTCTTCTTCATGCGCTTCATCAGCGCATCGAAGGACTCCTTGTTGATGATCTTGTTGAACTCGGCCCGGTAGTTCTCGAGCATGCTCTGTTCGTCGGTGATGACGTCGTAGACCAGCCAGCGGTTGTCGCGGGCCAGTAGCTTGTACTCCATGGCCACGTCGACCTTCTTGCCGCGCGCGGTCGCGTGCAGGGTCGCGGTGACCGTGGCCTGGTCCCCCTCGATGGTCTCCTTCTCGAAGACCAGGTTGTAGTCGGGGGCGCCGTGGACCTGCTTGGTGTAGCTGCGCTCGATCAGATCGCGCAGGGTCAGGGTGAACTCCGTGCGTTGCTTGGGGGTGAGCGCGTCCCAGTGCTTGGCCAGCGAGCGTTTGGCCAGCTCTTCGAAATCGAGGAAGCTGGCCACGATCTTGCGTAGCTCCGAGCGCTTGGAGTCAGCTTCGGGCGACCAGGACGGGGCCTTGCGCTGGAACAGCTTCTTGAGGGCGGCATCGTATTTCTTCAGCTCGGCCATGGGGCTCTCGGGCAGCTTGGCCGGGGCCGGTGGGCGCTCGATGGTTTCGGCCGGGGCTTCGGTCTTGGCGGCCGTCTTGGCGGTCGTTTTGGCGGGCTTCTTGGTTTCTGCCGCCTGCGCGGCGAGGGGACCAAGCAGGGCAAGGACGAGGGCGATTGATAGTCTAGACATTGGAGTGACCCGGTTCCTCATGATGGTTTGATGGAGAGTCTATACCGCACCGGAGCGTCCAAGGAAACTTCGCCGGCGTGCGGCGGACGGAGTCGCATGATACCTTCAGGGGGGCGATGGCCATGAGCTTCGATGCCAAGGCGAGGTTGGGTCAGATATCGGCGGACATACGTGAGAGCTATGCCCGCAATCGGCGGGTCATGTCGTTCCCCGAGTATCTGGCGTTGTTCGAGACCGACATGCTCCGCCAGGTTCGTTCGGCGGCGCAGTACCTGCGCGATGTATTTGACTACTTCGGCACGGTTTCCATTCAAGGGCCCCGCGGGGTCTTGACCCACTGGCGCCTGTTCGATTGCCCTTGGGATGGCGGGCGTGACAGCCTGAAGGGCCAGGAAGAGGTTCAGGCCGCGTTCTATCGCCTGCTGTCCAACTTCGCGCGGCAGGGCCGCACCAACCGCCTGATCATGCTGCATGGGCCGAATGGCAGCGCCAAATCCACCTTCGTGGCGTGTCTGCAGCGCGCCCTCGAGCACTATTCGACCCTGGAGGAAGGCGCCCTCTACCGCTTCAACTGGATCTTCCCCTCGCAGCGCACCGGCAAGGGGGGAATCGGGTTCGGTGGTCCGGCACCCGGGGCCACCAACCTGGAGAGCTACGCCACCCTGGAGGACGAGCTGGTCGAGTCCAAGCTGATGGACGAGCTGCGCGACCATCCCGTCCTGCTGATTCCGCGGGCTCAGCGGCGGGCTTGGATCGAGGAGAAGCTGAGTCATGAGATCGCCATGGGTTTTCGGCCGGCGCGCTGGTTGTTGGAGGGCGAGCTCTCGCACCGCAACCGTCAGATCTTCGAAGCCCTGCTGGTTTCCCATCAAGGCGATTTGAACAAGGTCTTGCGTCACGTTCAGGTCGAGCGTTTTTACGTGTCCCGGCGCTACCGGCAGGCGGTCGCCACGGTCGAGCCGCAGCTGGCGGTGGACGCGCGCGTGCGCCAGCTGACCATGGATCGCTCGCTGGCCTCGCTGCCTCCGACGCTGCAATCGCTGACCTTGTTCGAGTTCACCGGCGAGCTGGTGGACGCCAACCGCGGCTTGCTCGACTACGACGACCTGCTCAAGCGGCCGCTCGATGCCTGGAAGTACCTGCTGGGCGTGGTGGAGGACGGCATGACCTCGCTCGAGGTCGCCAGCCTGGCGGTGGACACGGTCTTCGTGGCCACGTCCAACGAGGGCTACCTTTCGGCCTTCAAGGAGAGCCCGGAATTTCAGTCGTTCAAGGGGCGTATGGAGCTGGTGCGGGTGCCCTACCAGATCGACTTCCGCCTGGAACAGCAGATTTACGACGCCCACCTGGGTGACGCCATCGGGGCGCGCGCCGACAAGCACGTGGCGCCGCACGTGACCTGGACGGCTGCGTTGTGGGCGGTGCTGACCCGTATGCGCAAACCCAACCCGGAGAAGCACTCCGAGGCGTTGGGCAGGTTGGCGGGGCGACTGACCCCGCTCGACAAGGCCATGCTGTACGCCGGGGAGGCACCCACGGCGTTCGACCCTGAGGAGCAGAAGGAGCTGCTGGCCGGGGTGGAAACCCTGGCGCACGAATCGGATGGCTATCCTCACTACGAGGGACGGCTGGGGGCTTCGCCGCGCGAGATGACCCTGCTGCTGATGAATGCCGCGCAAAGCCCCAAGTGGAAGTGCGTTTCGCCCTTTGCCGTTCTGGAGGAGCTGGAGGAGTTGGTGCGCGCGACCAGCGTGTACGAATTCCTGCGCGAAGAGCCCATGTCCGGCGGTTTCCACGAGCACCGCAAGCTGATCAAGGATGCTCACGAACGGCTGCTCGATCGCATCGACAACGAGGTGCGGACCTCCATGGGTCTGGTGGAGGAACGGCGTTACTTGGAGCAGTTCGAACGCTATGTCACGCAAGCCTCGTATTGGGTCAAGCACGAGAAGTTCCACAACCCCATCACCGGCCGCGACGAAGATCCCGACGAGGACTTGATGAGGGACATGGAGCGCTCCCTGCAGGTCGAGCCGGATGACACCCGGACCGGCGCCTTCCGTCGCGAAATCATCGCCAAGATCGGCGCGTGGTCGGTGGACCACCCCGAGCAACGGCCCGACTATGAGCAGATCTTTGCGCGTCCCCTGGCCGAGTTGCGCGAGTCATTCTTCATCGAGCGCCGCAAGGTGGTGCGCAAGATCAACGAGGACATCCTGGTCTTCCTGGTGGACGGCCCGGGGCGCATGGCCGCCGATGCCGCCGAGGCGGCGCGCCGGACCCTGGAGACCCTGCGTTCCCGTTTCGGCTATTGCGACAACTGCGCCAAGGACGCCGTGCTGGCCCTGGTGCGCACGCGCTACCAATAGCTCAGTCTTGTGCGCCGGCATCCGTGGCGGAGACCGGCGCGTCCTGTGCGCCGGCATCCACGGCAGGGACCGGGTCGTCCACCGGCGCATCGGCTCCCGGCTGGATCGGCGCATCGCTGTCCATCGGGGCGGCAGCATCGAGGGCAGCATCCGGGGCGGCCGTGTCCCCCGCATCCCCGTCGGAGACGCCGCCGTCGTCGTTCGCACCGTCGCTGGCGCACGGGGTGACGGCCCACGTTCCAGTGTAGTCGTTCGTGCCCCAGGGATTTCCGGTGCTGTTGACGTTACCCTCGAACATGCCGCCGCCGCTGGAGACGCAGCGGAGAACGTCGTCCGTGCCCAGGCTGCCCAGCCAGGTGAAATTCGGTCCGACGCAGATGGCTTGGCCGCCAGGCGAGGCGGCGACGGCCAAGGGATGGGTGAACGCTTCATCGGCGCTCGTGTTGGTGTGACTTCCGCAGAAGGATTCGACGGGGATCTCGGTGTTTTGCAGGAGGAGCGCGAAGGCGCCCTGGTCTTCCTCGTCCTGGGCATTCTTGTACTGGCCGAGGGCATAGTCCGGCCGGGACTCGGCCACCATGGTGTGGCCGACGCTGGAGCTGAGCAGCAGTTGGGTCTTGGATTTGTCCAGGGTTCCGGTGAGGGTGATGATCCTGCTGGGGAACTTGACGGTCCCGGTCGCGGGCAGTGGTCCCTTGGCCGAATCGCCGACCGTCACCTCCATCAGCCCGATCTCCTTGGTGTTGGCGACCACCCCCACATAGATGCCAGCACCGCCCGAGGGCGGCCCCTTGGCGCAGGCCATGAAGAGAAGGGCTGGCAGAGCCCATGGGAGGACGCGGGGGAGGCGGCGAGGCGGCATGGGAGGAATCTAGCAGAGCCGCGCTCCCCGCTACACGACAAGTTGGCGCCGGCCCCACATGTCACGCGTACCCCGAGATTGCATCGAAATCAAACATGGTACGGGTGTCACGGGTTGGTTGGCGGCGCGACGAGGAGAACGCAACCGACGCGTTAATCAGCCGGGAATGGCTGGTGGCCAATGGCCTGGGCGGCTATGCGTCCGGCACCGTGGCGGGCGTGACCACGCGCAGCCACCACGGCCTCTTGGTGGCGGCGCTGCCCAGCCCCCTGGGGCGCACCATGATGTTCGATTACCTGGTGGATCAGGTGCACCTGCCCGACGGCACCTTGCACCGGCTGAGCGCCGAGGAGATCGACGAGCGGCTGGATCTGCATGGGGCCAGCCACCTGGAGCAGTTTCGCCTGGACCTCGGGCTGCCGGTTTGGACCTATCGGCTGGGCGATTTCGTCATCGAGAAGCGGGTGCTGCTCATCCACCTGCAAAACACGGTCTATGTGCGCTACCAATTGGTGGGGATCCCTGGGGAGGCGAACGCGCCGCACGGGCTGTGGCTGTTCCTGCGACCGGCCATGCACTTTCGGCCGCACAACGCCCCGGTCTCGTGGGCCATCGAACCGTACACGCTGTGCCTGACCGGGAATCGACTGGAGGTCTCCGCGGCCCCCACCATGCCATCGCTGAAGATGCGGATGGATGGTGAGGATCCGGCTTTCGAGTTCTATCCCGAGCGTCAGGAGAAGGTGAGCTACCGCTGGGAGGCCGCCCGTGGCAATGATGCCCGGGGAACGCTGTGGAGCCCAGGTCAGTGCCGGGTTCACCTGACGCCCGAGACCGATTCGGTGTTTCTGGCGTCGACGGAATCCTGGGAGACCTTGTCCGCCGTCGATCCCCACGACGCCTGGAAGTACGAAGCCGAGCGGCGCGGCCGTCTGCTGCAGGCGAGCACGGAGAGCGCGTATGACCAGACCGTGGCCGAGTTGGTGCTGGCCGCCGACCAGTTCGTCATCGCCCCCGCGGGACGCCCGGCGGACGTGGCGCGGGCGTGGGCCCAGGGCAAGGAGTTGCGCTCGGTGGTGGCCGGCTATCACTGGTTCACCGACTGGGGCCGCGACACCATGATCAGCCTGGAAGGGTTGACTCTGTGCACGGGGCAATACCAGACCGCGCATTTCATCCTGCAGAGCTTCGCCCACTACGTGCGCGACGGGCTCATTCCCAACCTCTTTCCCGAGGGCTCGCACGAGGGGCAGTACAACACGGCCGATGCCAGCCTGTGGTTCTTTCACGCCTTGGACCGCTATCTCAGCTACACCGCGGACCGCGAGACCCTGCGCGAGCTGCTGCCCACGCTGAAACGCATCGTCGACGCGCACGTGCATGGAACCAAGTTCGGCATCAAGGCCGATCCGGGTGACGGTCTGCTCTGGCAAGGACAGGAGGGATACGCCCTGACCTGGATGGATGCCTTGTGCGAGGGCTGGGTGGTGACCCCCCGGCGGGGCAAGGCGGTCGAGATCAACGCGCTCTGGTTCCACGCCCTGACCTTGATGGCGGGGTGGGCCGAGTCGGAGGAGCCGGGGGCGGGCGCCTACTACCGAGAGATGGCGGAGGCCGTTCATCGCTCGTTCAACTCGGCGTTCTGGAGCGAGGAGAACGGCTATCTCTTCGATGTCATCGAGGGGGGCGAGCCGTCGCGCGATTCGGCCCTGCGCCCCAACCAGATCTTCGCGGTGTCGCTGCCCAACCCGGTGTTGCTCCCCTCGCGTTGGCGGCAGGTGGTGGATGCGGTGGCCGGGGCTTTGCTGACGCCCGTAGGGCTGCGATCGCTGGCCCCCGAGCACCCCGATTTCAAACCCAACTACCACGGCGATCTGCGCACGCGCGACGCCGCCTATCACCAGGGAACCGTGTGGAGCTGGCTGATCGGCCCCTTCGTGGACGCCTGGCTGAAGGTCTATCCCGAGCAGCGCGCTGAAGCGCGTGCCCTTCTGGCAGGGCTGCAGGCCCACCTGGGCGATGCGTGCGTCGGCTCGGTCAGCGAGGTCTTCGATGCGGTGCCGCCCTACCAAGCTCGTGGCTGCATCGCCCAGGCGTGGGGTGTGTCCGAACTGTTGCGCGCCTGGCGCCTGACCAATCCCCAAGAAGGAGAAGTCCTTGAACACACTTAGCGGTATCGCGGCCCAGACCGGCTTGGATCCGCGCTTCGCGGTTCTGCCCGGCACGCCCTTTCCCCTGGGGGCCACGGTGCTGAACGGTGGGGTGAATTTTTCGGTCTTCTCGGAGCACGGCCGTCGTGCCTACGTTTGCCTCTACGACCCGGCCGATCCGGGGCGCGAGATCGGCCGCTACGAGTTGCTGGAGCGCACCGCCCAGGTTTTTCACGGGGTCGTGTCCGACATCGGTCCTGGCGCGCTCTACGGATTCCGTATCGATGGCCCCTTTGCCCCTTCGGAGGGCCAGCGTTTCAACGTCAACAAGCTGCTCATCGATCCCTACGCCCGTGCCTTGCACGGCACGCTGGATTTCAAGGGCCCGATCTTCTGTCATCGCACCGGCTCGTCCGATGGGGACTCGGCCTTCTCGCCCGAGGACGATGCCCGCCACAAACCCAAGAGCGTGGTCCTGCTGGACGACTTCGATTGGGGGGACGATCAGCGGCCGCGCGTGGCCTGGAACGACAGCATCATCTACGAAGCCCATGTGCGCGGACTGACCAAGCGACACCCCGACATCCCCGAGGCCATGCGCGGAACCTACAGCGCTATCGGCCATCCGGTCATGCTGGACTACCTGAAGCGCTTGGGCATCACCGCCATCGAGCTTCTGCCCGTGCACGCCAAGGTCGTCGACGGTTACCTGGTCGATCGCGGGCTGACCAATTACTGGGGCTACCACCCGCTGGCCTTCTTCGCGCCCGAGCAGAGCTACGCGTGCGCCACCTCGCCCGGGGGCCAGGTGGCCGAGTTCAAGACCATGGTGAAGAACCTGCACGCCGCCGGCATCGAGGTGATCCTGGACGTGGTCTACAACCACACCGGCGAGGGCAATCACCTGGGGCCGACCCTGTCGTTCCGCGGCCTGGATAACCTGGCCTACTACCACCACGATCCCAGGAACCGACGCTATTACATGGAGTTCACCGGGTGCGGGAACAGCTTCAACCTGGGCGCGCTGTTCACCATGAAACTGGTCCTGGACAGCCTTCGCTACTGGGCGGTCGAGATGCACGTGGACGGTTTCCGTTTCGACGAGGCCACGACCTTGGGGCGCATGTGGCCGACCTTTGCCTTCGACAGGAACGCGACCTTCTTCCAGGCCGTGCACCAGGATCCGGTCCTGTCCACGTTGAAGCTGATCGCCGAACCCTGGGACACCGGCGAACGCGGCGTACAACGGGGCAACTTCCCCATCCTGTGGTCGGAGTGGAACGGCGAGTACCGCGACACCGTCAGGCGATTCTGGAAGGGTGACGAAAAGCAGGCTGGCAAGCTGGGCTATCGCCTGACCGGCTCGGCCGACCTCTTTCAACGTTACGGCCGGCGGCCCCACGCCAGCATCAACTTCGTCACCTGCCACGACGGCTTCACCCTGCGCGATCTGGTCAGCTACGATCACAAGCACAACGAAGCCAACAAGGAAAACAACCGCGACGGCTCGGATGACAATCATTCATGGAACCACGGCGCGGAGGGCGACAGCGACGATCCCAGGATCAATACCCTGCGTGAGCGGAACGTCCGCAATTTCCTGACGACCTTGTTGGTGTCGCGCGGGGTGCCCATGTTGACCGCCGGCGACGAGATGGGCCGCACCCAGCGCGGAAACAACAACGCCTATTGCCAAGACAACGAGATCTCCTGGGTGGACTGGAACCTGGACGATCGCCGGCGTGCCCTGCTGGAGTTCACGATTCGGCTGATCCACATGCGCCGGCGCGAGGGCGTTCTGCGCGAGGACCGCTATTTTCGCGGCGAGAAGATATGGGACTCGCGCCTGAAGGATCTGGCGTTCTTTCGCCCCGACGGGACCGAGATGCCGGCCAAGGACTGGAAGGTCCCCTTCGTGCGATCCTTCGCCTACCTGCTGGGCGGCGAGACCCTGGTGGTCCCCGACAAGGCGGGGCATCGGCCCATCGGCGACACCTTGCTGATCCTGCTGAACGCGCACCATGAAGGTGTGGTCTTCACCCTGCCCAGGGTGGACTGGGGGCCGGCCTGGGAATTGGTCGTCGACACCAGTTGCGCGGTGGAACCGAATCCCACCACCCTGGAGTTCAACCAGAGGATCCGCGTACACAGTCGATCGATGATGGTCCTGCGCCGTCCACCACCCATGTCGCATGAGGGAATCCCATGATGGCACCCGTGTTACCGACCCTGCCGCGTGGCCGCCGTCGCGCGCAAGGGGCCGAGATCTTCATCGACGGCACCGACTTTCGCGTGTGGGCACCCGCGTGCCAAGCCGTCGAGCTGCGCTTGGAGAACACTGACGTCGTGCAAGCGCTCGAGCCCGAGGGCGATGGCCACTGGTTCGCCCGAATCGCGGCGGGCGCGGGCGCGGGCACGCGCTATCGCTACCGTGTGGACGGCAAGGACTGGATCCCGGATCCGGCGGCGCGCTGGCTGCCCGAGGGACCGCACGGCCCGGCCGAGGTGGTCGAGCCCCGGGCCTTCTCCTGGACCGACGCCCGCTGGCCAGGGCTTTCCCATCACGGTCAGATCATCTACGAGATGCACGTGGGCACCTTCAGCCCGGACGGCACCTGGGCAGGGGCCGCCAACAAGTTGATGGAGCTGAAGGATTTGGGCATCACCGTCATCGAGATGATGCCGGTGACCGAGTACGCGGGACGCTTTGGCTGGGGTTACGACGGGGTGGCGTGGCTCGCGCCCACGCGCAACTATGGGCATCCCGACGACCTGCGCCGCTTCGTCGACCAGGCCCACCAGCACGGGCTGGGGGTCATCCTGGACGTCGTGTACAACCACCTGGGTCCCGACGGCAATTACCTGGAACGGTTCGCCCCCTGGTACGTCTCGCAAGAGTCGAACGAGTGGGGGGCCAGTCTGAACTTCGACGGTGAGCACAACCAGGCCATGCGCCGTCTGGCCATCGACAGCGCGACCGCGTGGATCGAGGAATACCACGTCGATGGCCTGCGTCTGGACGCCATTCACAGCATCGTCGATCGCTCGCCCGAACACATCGTGGCCGCCATCACGCGCGAATGCCGTGCGGTCGCGGGCGCGCGATCGCTGTTCATCAGCGCCGAGAACGAGACGCAGGAGAGCGGTTACATCCGCCCGGTCGACCAGGGCGGCGGTGGCTTGGATGCCGTGTGGAACGACGACTTTCATCACGCGGCGGCGGTGGCGCTTTCGGGCCGACGGCACGCGTACTACCGCGATTTCCAAGGCACGACCGCGGAGTGGCTGGCTGCCGCCAAGCACGGCTTTCTTTTCCAGGGGCAGCGCTCGGATTGGCAGAGCAAGCGACGCGGCCAGGCGACCCGCGAGCTGGAGATGGCCTCGTTCGTGGCCTATCTGGAGAACCACGATCAGGTGGCCAATGCCCTGCAGGGGCGGCGCCTCTGGCAGCAGAGCCAGCCGGGGTGCTATCGCGCCATGACGGCGTTGCTGCTGCTTGGACCGTGGACGCCGCTGCTGTTCCAGGGCCAGGAATGGAGCGCCTCTTCACCTTTTCACTTCTTCGCCGATCACCAGCCGGATCTATCGCGGCTGGTCCGGGCCGGACGCGCGGAGTTCATGAGCCAGTTTCCCGGTGCCACCCTCGAGCGACTGCCCGACCCAGGCTCGCCGGAGGTCTTGGCCCGATGCAAGCTCGACTGGGCCGAGCGAACCTCGCCCTGGCATGAGCGCGCCTTGCGTTTGCACCGGGATCTCATCGCCCTGCGCCGGCAAGATCTGACCCTGTGGGGCGCGCATGCCAACGACGGCGTCACCCTGGAATTCGCGCCGCTGACCACCACCTGTGGGCTGCTGCGCTTCTTCGTCGATGATCCAGGCGGGCAGGGCGATCGCCTGTTGCTGGTCAATCTGGGGCCGGACATCGATCTAGGGTGTCCCGCCCAGCCTTTGTTGGCGCCGCCCTCTACGTCCAGTTGTTGGCGACTGCTGTGGAGCAGCGAGGATCCCGAGTACGGGGGGCACGGCACCTTCGAACCCGAGGATGAGGAATGCGGCTGGACCATTCCGGGATGCGCCGCGAGCTTGTTGGGACCGCGGCCCTGCGCGGTGGTATCGCGGCAGGCCCGCCTCAGGCGCAAGGACGAGTCGCGAGCTCGTGAACCCTCGCCATGATGGTGCTGGCGCTCATGGTACGCGCGTAGACGTACAAGGCGGCGGGCAGCTCGGCGTCGAGGGCGGCCTCGGAGACACGCAGGTGCTTGCTGACCGCGAAGAGCACGGGCTGGGGTAGGCCCTGGCGCGCCAGCTCGATCCGTCTCCACACGGCCTCGCGGCTCCAGAAGCCGAGGACCTCCAGGTAGACCGTCTGGCCGGATTCTTGGTGAACGAACTCCAGGTCAGGCACGCACTGGCCCACGCCGGGCAGGTCCAGGATGGCTTGCGAAATGGCGGGTCGCCAGGGCCCGGGCAGGGCCTCGAGATCGTGCAGCAGGGCCGCCACCTCGTCGGGGAGCTGATCGCTCGTGGGCAGGGCGCTCGTGGCTTCCTGAGCGCCGCGCAGCCCGAAGCTCAGCGGGCGGCGCTCCTTGCCCCAGCGCACGTCGGCCTCGATGGCGAAGCGGTCGCAGGCCATCAGGCTGGGCAGGGCGAGGGCGAGCTGCAGCCCGTACTTGGTCACCGATTCGAACAGGCTGTACGGTCCATCGATCTCCAGGCGGTGACCGGCGCGTTTGGGCAGGGGCTCGATGCGGTAGAGCAGGCGCAGGAACTTCAGCTTGCGAAACAGGTGGCGGGTGGCGGCGGGCGTGGCGTTCCACACCGTGGCACGGACCGACTGGGCGCGCAGCAAGACCGCTTGTTGTTGGGCCAGGTGGTGCTGGTCCAGCAGGGCCTCGGGCGAGGGGAGGTTGGTCTGCACCAGCTTGTGGGCGTCGGGCAGATCGGCGAACAGGGCCGCCTCCAGATCCTGCACGGGACAGCCGCGCTGGGCGGCCTCGTCGGCCAGCACCCGGGCGCGGTCGAAGTGGGCACTCTCGCTCTGCTTGCGTTGGTGGGCCGCGCGCGTGAAGAGCGCACGTCGCAGCTCGGCCGCATCCAGGGTCGTGCTCTCCTCGAAGGTGCAACGGTCCAGAACCAGCTTCAGCAAGCCGCGCGCCAGACGCTGCTCCGCGGGCTGCACGTCGAGGCCCCGGCAGGCTTCGAGCAAGATCCCGCGCGACTGTCCGAGGTGCGCGTCCGCCAGATCCAGGTAGGCGGCGGCCAACTGCAAGGCGCGCGGGCGATCCTCGGGCGCCACCGGAACCACCAGCAAGCGGTCTCCGCGCCGACGCGCGTGGACCATGTCAGCGGTCAGCACTCTCCACCAAGCGAAGCCGGAACTGCTGGTTGCGGCTGCCCTTCCAGAACATCTGCTTCAGTTCCGCGCCGTCCGTGGTCTTCTCCAGCCAGACATCAATCACCTTCTCGCTGTGGCGGGCCTCCAGGCGGACCGCGTCGGCACCTACGCCGAGCACCTGCCAGTGCTGGTGAAGATCGCCGGTCCAGGTGGCGCCCCTCAGCGCGGCGCCATTGTCTCGGGAGCCGCCCGCGACGTGCAGGCATCTGTTCGACCCGGAGAGGCGGATTCCATAGAAACCCTCGGCCAGCGGGTCGAAGCGGAAGCGCTGGGCCGCGGAGTCATCGCAAGTCCAGAGCTGCGCGTCGCCTTCGCCATCGGGTGGAGCGTCCGTGATGCGCACGCACTTGTTCGCGCTCACGCTCTCGATCCGGTAGTCCCTGTGCGGCTCGATGGCGACCTGCGGGTCCCGCGGTTCGGGACGCTGCGCCCGGACGTAGACGTGGGACGTCGTGGCGGCCATGAGCGCCAACATGCCCAGCAGGAGCGCGAGCGACATGTGCTTGGAGGGGCGATAGGCCATGCTGACGCGGGAGCGTGGCGCGGTCGTCGGAGGAGGTCAAGCCCTGGGTGCGATCCTTCTCTCTTGCCGACGCGGACAGTGATAGAAATCACGCGCGAGAACACCTGACGTGAACCCAACCTTTCCTCGATGCGCTCGATTTGGAACACTTGCCGCACTCGCATGCCCCTGGTCGTTGAACGAATAGGCCGCTGTCTGCGCCGGTTGCTCTCCTCTCCGCCGCGCTGGCTCATTCTGACCGTCTTGGTGATGGCCATCGAGGTGGTCTACCTCTTCATCGTCTCGGCCGGCACCTTCACCGAGTGGCCCACTTGGAACACCAACTACGATCTGCAAGCCGAGGGGTTTCGCGCAGGGCACCTTTATCTTCCGGTCGAGCCCGCGCCCGAGTTGCTGGCGGCCGCCGATCCCCTGGACCCCGCGCACGAGTCGCTCTGGTTCTGGGACGCCACCCTGCACGAGGGACACTACTACCTTTACTGGGGGCCCCTGCCAGCCCTGGCCTTGGCGGCCTACAAGGTGGTCTTCAACATCAGAAAGCCGCTCGGCGACCAGTACATCCTGTTCGTGTTCTATTCCCTGTACCTCATCGCGGGCACGCTGCTCATCAGCCGGCTGGCCAAACGGCTGTTCGAGCACACACCGTTCTGGTTGGTCGTGCTGGCGGTGCTGCTCTTCGCCTTCGGCAACCCCACGCCTTTCATGATCGCCACGCCCGGCATCTACGAGGCGGCCATCGCCGGGGGCCAGGCGTTTCTCGTGCTGGGGACCCTGTTCGCGTGCGATGCCGTGTTTCGGCGCGACGAGGAACCGTATTCGCGACGCCGGCAGATCCTGGCGGGCATCGCCTTCGCGCTCGGGATGGCCACCCGGGTCAGCATCGGACCGCCCGTCGCCCTGATTGCCGTGTGGACAGCCTTGGCGTTGCGCCACGGGAGAGACGGCTCGTCCTGGCGCAGGGTCATCGCCGCGCTCTTGCGCATCGGGATCCCGGTGGCGATGGTGACGGCCTCGCTGCTGGCCTACAACAAGGCGCGCTTCGGCAGCTGGTTCGAATTCGGGACCACTGCCCAGCTCTCCACCATGCGGCTGCGTGTGGCGAGCGAGTACGTGCTGCCCAACATGTGGAGCTATCTTTTCCGCCCGCTGGCCGTCTCTTGTGAGTTCCCGTACCTGACCATCTTGCCGAGCGCGCGCGGGTTCCCGGCCTGGTTGCGTTTGCCGCCCGGGTACTGGACGCCCGAGCCGCTGGCTGGTCTGCTGCCCGCCTCGCCCGCGAGCTGGCTGCTGCTGGTGGCCCTGGCCTTCGCCGGACACCTGGTGTGGTCACGCTGGCGCGGACGCAAGGTCGAGGATTTTCGGCCCAGCCTGGCCGCGCAGCAACGCACGACCCTGTGGTTCGTGGCCAGCGCCCTGACCCTGGCCCTGGTGACCGCGTTGCCCATCGCAGGCCAGTTCATCGCGACCATGCGCTATACCGCGGACGCCAGCGCCGGTCTGGCTCTGTTTACCATCTGGGGCGGCTGGTCGCTCTATGGGCACACCAGCGAGCAACCCTGGCTGCGGCGGGCCGTGGCCGTGACCCTGGTGTCTCTCATCGGGGCCACCGTGGTCATCGGTCTGCTCTTGGGCACCCAGGGCTACGACGGCATGTTCCGCAACCGCAACCCCGCCTTGTTCGAGAAGATGTCGCAGATGCTTTCCGGGTGCTGATGATCCGCGTGGGCGCCCGACCCGTTCGGTGACGTCCTGCTGGCGGGTTAACCGAAGATCGGCGGAGCCGTCGCAAGCGCACAGGGTGCTGGATGTGCACGCGCCGAATGGCAACGACAGGCAAACGGTTCCGAGCAAGGCCGTCGCAGAAAGCCCGAGGCGGGACAGATTCGCCGGATGCATGATGTCCTTCCGACGAGCAGTATAGGGATAGACGGCTGGCCTGGCGCGTGGCGCGAGCCTCTGCGAAAGGACAGCGGTGATCGCCGTCACAAGCGTGAAGGAGAATCGCCACTCCTGGGCGCTACTTCGGCCATCGTATCGCCCTCCATCCGCTCGAAGGTCACGGTGGTGCAGCCAGGCAGGAAGACCGAGTACTTGAAACCAGCGCTACCCGATGGAGCCTCAGAATTTCGCGGGTTGGCAGCCTGGGTCGTCTCGCCGCCGGAGGGGGCCAAGGCGGGTCAATCAGCTAGCCCGCGCTCCTTGCGGTACTGCAGGCAGCGGGTGCTGCCCAGGGTGACTTGCCGGCAGCCGCTGGGACGCATGGCGTAGATGGCGCACTTCACGGCCTCGCCCAGACGACCGCGTAGGGCCACGCAGCGCTGGGCGGGATCCAGGCGCATGTGCGGGACGCCGTCGTCGTTGAATCTCAGGTAGCGCTTGGTCAGATCGTTGCGCCGCAGAAGCGGGCTGTCCATCGCGACCTCGACGTAGTCCAGGAAACCCTCGCTTCGGTTTTCGTCAGGGTTGGTGCAGCAGGCGCCGCACGTAAGGCAATCCAGGGGGTACTTCTTCAAGGCCGTGCAGCGTCGGAAATTTCGGGGCGGTTCCATACAACACCGGCGCGCGCCACTCAAGCCGGATCGGAACAAGCACGCAGAGCTCGAAACGATGTCTCGGGTACATTCCTCGTGCTGATGGCGCTATGGTGCGCGCATGGCACGTCGATACGCGATCCTGGGAACCGGAGCCCTGGGCGGCTTCTATGGCGCGCGCCTGGCCCGCGTGGGCAAGGACGTTCATTTCCTCGTGCACCGGGATTTCCAGCATGTGCGCCAGCATGGTCTGGTGGTCGAATCGAAGGACGGCGATTTCACCCTACCCAAGGTCAGCGCCTACGCCGACGTGGCCGACCTGCCCCGCTGTGATGTGGTCGTGGTGGCGCTGAAGGCGACGCAAAACCACCTGCTGCCCGCGTTGCTGCCTCCTGTGCTGGCCGACGGGGGCGTGGTGTTGCTGATGCAAAACGGGCTGGGCTACGAAGAAGAGGTGGCGCGTCTGGTTCCTGGCCACGAGGTCATCGGCGGCCTGTGCTTCCTGTGTTCCACCAAGATCGGCCCCGGCCACATCTGCCACGTGGACTACGGCACCGTGCGCATGGCCCGCTATGCGGCCGACGGCGGGGCGGCAGGCGTGAGCGAGATCATGCGAGCGATCTCCCAGGACTTCGCAGACGCCGGGATTCGCGCCGATCTGTCCGACGATCTGGTGCTGGCGCGCTGGCAGAAGCTGGTGTGTAACAAGGCCACGGCCGCCCCCTAGGTCGACCCGCTCTCCGACACCCGCGCCCTGCTGGCCGACCCCCAAACCTGCGCCCTGGCCGAAGACATCATGCACGAGGTGGTGGCGGCGGCAGGCGCTCACGGCCGGGTGATTCGTCCCGGGTTCGTGCAGAAGATGCTCGACATGACCAAGGCCATGGTCCCCTACCGCGCCAGCCTGAAGGTCGACTTCGACCAGAAGAAGCCCATGGAGGTCGAGGCCATCTACGGCAACCCGGTGCGCGCCGCCAAGGCCGCGGGTGGGGCCATGCCTATCGTCGAGACCCTGTACCGCCAGCTCAAGTTCTTGGACGAACGCAACCGTCAGCCGTGAGCGACGGGCTCGCTCTCATGCCGGGCCGGCGTCGATTGCGGGGCCTACGGGGAAGTGCTACAGCTTCATCAAGACGAAGGCGCACATCCGCGCCGCGTGCTCCATGCCGAACGCTCTCAGCGAAAAACGTGCCGGGACCCGCACTCGCATCATCGAGGGAGCGGGGCGTGTGTTTCAGCGCAACGGTTTTCGCCAGCTCACCATGGACCAGGTGTGTGCCGAGATCGGTATCGCCAAGAAGACGCTCTACCAGTACTTCCGCACCCGCGATGAGCTGGTGGATGCCGTGGTCGACGCGCATCTGGCGGTGCTCGCCGAAGGCATCGAGCAAGCGGTGGCGGACACCAAACGCAACCCCTACGATGCGTTGCTCGAGCTGCAAGCCTACCTGGCCCAGCACCTCGGCGACCTGACTAGCGCGGCGCTGGCGCGCGATCTTCGTATCAGCCGCCCGGAGCTGTGGGATCGGTTGCAGGAGCAACGTCGCAAGCTCCTGGCCCGGCTCGAGAATGTCCACGAGCAGGGCAAACGACGCGGGGTCTTCCGACGGGAGGTCAACTCGCGTGTCGCCGTGTTGATGCTGCAGGCGGTGGTGTCCGAGCTGTTGCGACCCGAGACCCTGCTCGAGAATGGCTTGGCCATGGAAGAGACCAGGCGGGCCATCTTCGACGTGCTCGTGCACGGGATCCTGACCGCACCGACCGGCAACACGGGGCGCCAGTAGCGGCGGCTTTTGGGATGCGGTTTCTTGCTTGACGGGTCGATTCTTGCAGGTAACTATAAACACATAGGCAGTTTCCTTGGTGACCCTGAAGCAAACGTCCCGCAAGAGGAGCTCCGATGGCCATTTCCCCAAGCCTCCGACTCGAGGTCTCGAGGCTCATCTCCCTGATGGTGGTGCTGGCAGGCGTGACGTCCGGCTGTTCCGGCGCGAAAGCCCCGGCGATTCGGACCATCACCGGACTGGTCGATGCCACCGAGGTCGACGTGGCCAGCAAGGTGCCGGGCCGCATCCGGCAGATCCTCGTGCGCGAAGGCGACAAGGTGAAGCAGGGGCAGGATCTGGTGGTCATCGATACCGAGGAGATCGAGGCCAAGCTGCACCAGGTTGGCGCGGCGGTGGCGGCGGCCGAGGCCAAGCTGAAGCTGGCGCGCCGGGGGGCGCGTGACGAGGACAAGCGCGCGGCGCAGAGCCAGCTCAAGGCCAGCCAGCACCAGCTCGAGCTGGCGCAGAAGATGTACGACCGGATGGCGTCGCTCCTGGCCTCGGGCTCGATTGCCCAGGCGACCTTCGACGATGCCGAGTCCAAGCTGAACCTGGCCAAGGACCAGGTCGATGTCGCGCGCACGCGCTACGAGCTGGCCGTCAAGGGCTCGCGCCCCGAAGAGATCGAGGCCCTGGCCGCACTGGTCAAGCAAGGGCAGGGCAGCCTGGCCGAGGTGCAGAGTTACAGCAAAGAATCGGTGCAGCGGGCGCCGCTCGATGGCGAGGTGAGCAAGCTCGTGCTCCATCGTGGCGAGCTCGCGGCCACCGGCACGCCGATCCTGACCCTGGTCGATCGGTCGGACCTGTGGGTCACGTTTCCCGTGCGCGAGGATCTGCTGCGCGGGCTGAAAGTCGGCGCCACGCTCGATGTGGAGATCCCGGCCCTGGGTCGCCGCGTTCCCATGACCATCTTCCACATCGCGTCCATGGGTGATTTCGCCACCTGGCGCGCGACCACCGAGAAGAACGGCTTCGACTTGAAGAGCTTCGAGGTCAAGGCCAGGCCGTCGAGTCCCCTCGAGGAGCTGCGCCCGGGGATGACGGCGCGTGTGCGGTTGACCCCCGGGGTGTGACATGCGCCGGTTTCTGGAGGGATGCCTGGCCGAGCTCGCGTTGCTGGTGCGGCTCCGGCGCTTCCGCATCCTGCTCCTGATCTTCCTCGCGGCCTCTTGGGTCGGCATGGACATCTACCATCACCAGGTGGTCAGCGATCTGCCGGTGGCCATCCTCGACCTCGACAACTCTCGGCTGAGCCGCACGGTGCGGATGGCGCTCGGCTCGACCCGAGATGTTCGTCTGGTCGACGATGTGCCCGCCAGCGAGGAGGCCGCTCGCGATCTGCTGGCCAGCGGGCGACTGGCCGCGGTGGTGCTGATTCCTGGCGACTTCTCGTCGGAGATCAAGCACGGCCGGCCCGGGCAGGTGTTGAGCGCGGTCGACATGAGCAACATCTTGGTGGGCAAGACGGCGTCCCGGGCCATCAGCAAGGTGCTGGCCACCGTGGCGGTGGGCACGCAGATCACGACCTTGCAGAAGAGCGGTCATCGCCCCGAGGCAGCGCTGGCCCGCATGGCGCCCATCGTGATGGAGGACAACTCCCAGTACAACCCGACCACCAGCTATGCGGTCTATCTCGCGCCGACGCTGATCTTCTTCTTTCTGCACGTTCTCGTGCTGATCCTGGCGTGCTCCTTGTTCTTGCCGCCCTGGCAAAGCGCCTCGTCCGCCGAGCTGCTCGGGCGCCTGGCCGCGCTGGAGGTCGTGGGCGTCACCCTCGGGCTCGTGCTCGCGTACTTGTACCTGCCTCGTCAGGGCATCGCACCGCAAAGCGCGCCCTTGGTTCCGCTCGCGGCCATCGCCCTCTTCGTGGCCGCCGACTTGCTCTTCGCCGTGGCGGTGCGCGCGCTGATCCCCTCGTCGATGTTGGCGTTCCAGATCACCCTCGTCATCGGGATGTTGTCGCTCATGCTCTCGGGCGCGACCTGGCCGCGCGACGCGTTCCCGCCTATCCTGCGTGAGGCCTCCGCGCTGATCCCGTTCACGCCCTTCGTGCGTGCGCTGCGCGGCTTCCTCCATCAGTCCGTCGGATTCTCCGAGCTGGCGCCCGCCTTCGCGCAGCTCGCGGCGCAGGCGCTGGCCTTCGCCGGGATAGGTGGGGCGGGTCACCTCGTGCGCCGGCTGGTGCCGGGCAAGCAGCGCAAGGTGGCGCCGTGTTGAGCGTCCTGCGCGCGCTGGCCAGCGGGATGGGACGCGAGTGGCGCTTGGTCCGCCGCCATCCCTCGGTGCTGGTGGTCCTGCTCGGGCTGCCTGTCATCTATCCGGTCGTGGTCTCGGCGCTTTACCAGCGTGGCCAAGCCGACGAGCGGCCGGCACTGTGGGTCGACGCCGACAACTCCGCCGAATCGCGCGCCTTGGCCCGCGACGTGGACGCCACGCAAATGATCGAGATCGTCGGTCGGCCGGCCACCCTGGCCGACGGCTTCGCGGCGCTACGCCGGCAGGACGTCGAGATGCTCATCCACGTGCCCGAGGGTTTCGCGGGGCGACTCAAGCGCGGCGAACAGGCCCACCTGCAGGTGTGGGCGAGCTCGGTCAATGTCTACACCTACGGCCTGGCCTATCCCGCGCTCTACGACGTGGTGCTGGCTCACAACGGCGATCTCGCGCGGCAGTTCTTGTCCGCCAAGGGCGTGGCCCCCGAGGTGGCGCGCAACCGGGTCCCCGCCGTGGTGGGCCACGAGCGGTTGCTCTTCCAGCCTACTGGTGCCTACGGCCCCTTCCTGGTCCCCGGCATCCTGCTGGTGGTGGCGCAGCAGGTGGTGCTCATCTCGCTGGCTTTGTCCATGGGGTGGCAGCGCATGGAAGAGGGCCCGCCCGACCACGGCCGCCGGCTGCCCTTCCTTGAGTTGGTCGGTCGCGGGCTGGGACATTTTCCCTTCTATCTGCTCGGCAGCGGCTTCATGGTGTTCGCGATTCCGCCGCTCTTCGGCTGGTCGATGGCGTCTTCCGCTTGGGTGTACGTCATCTTCGCGGCGCTGGCGCTCGCCACGCTGCCGGCCGCGCTGCTGGTGGCCAACCTGGCCAGCGATCGATTCGTCGCCTTCCAGCTCATGATGTTCTTCTCGGCGCCCCTCTTCCTGATGTCGGGGTTCTCGTTCCCGCTCGCGCAGATGCCACCCTATGTTCAAGCCTTGGCGTGGCTTTTCCCCATCACGCCGGCGCTCGAGGCCTTGCGCGCGCTCTCGGTCAAGGGCATGGCGCCGGCTGCGGTCCTGGGTCCGACGCTCGCCACCATGACGGTGCAGCTTGGTCTGTGGACCCTCGCGGCCTTGCTTTCGGTCTATCTGGCGCGTTGGCTCCGACGCCGTCGAGTCGCCGCGCTTTCATCGGTGGAGGTCCCCTCATGACGACGACGCTGGCCCTCGTTTCCCTGCTGCTCGTTGCCCAAACCCCTGGCGCGGGCGCGGCCCCCGCGGCACCGCCGGCGGCCGGCCCCGAGCTGACCCTCGAGGCCGCTTTTCGTGCCGCGGCCGCGCGCAACCTGAACCTGAAGATCGCGCAGGCGCGTTTGACCCAAGCGCACGAGCTGCACCGCAAGGCGTGGGCCCACTACCTGCCCAACATCGCCGTGCAGGCCGGCTACACGAGAAACTCGCACGGGGCCGAGGTCGCGCTTCCGAGCGGCTTCTACATCCGCGACATAGGCACCCCGGCCAAGAACGGTCCCGCCTTCGATCCCACGCGGGCGCCGTCGTCCAGCAATCCGCCGGGCGTTCCCTCCAGCAGCATCGTGGTTCCCTACGGCGTCAGGGACATCGTGGTGCAGAAGGAGAACCAGCTGGGGGCGCAGGTTTCTTTGCAGCAGGCGCTGGTGGCGCCGGCGCTGTGGCCGGCCATCCGCGCCTCGTATCTGGCCGAGGAAGTGGCCGAACTCAATGTCGAGAATGCCCGCCGCGAGGTGCTGTTCGGGGTCGCCCAGGTCTACTACGGTGCCGCCAGTCTCAAGCAGGTCGTCGAGGTCCAGCGACGCCTGCTCGACGCCAACATGGCCCACGAGCGAGACGCCGAGGCGCGCGTGACGGCCGGCGCGATACCCAAGATCGGGCTTCTGCGCGCGCGCATGGATCGCGTGAAGAGTGAGCAGGACCTGCGCCGCGCCAGCAACGGCTATGCGTCCGCCAAGATCGCGCTTGCGACGCTGCTCGATCGCGATACGGACTTCGAAGTGGTTCCCCCGGTGCGCGAGGGCGAGGGGGCGACGTCCGCGCGAACGCAACTGACCAAGGGCGCGAGCGTTGCCGACGACGGCGAGAGCCGGCCGGACCTGAAGGCCGCCCGCGTGAGCGTCAAGTTGGCCGAGACCGCTCGACGGGGCGTCACCTACAAGTACGCCCCCAACGTCTTCCTGTCGGCCGCTTACCGCTTGGCCAACGTCAAGGGGTTCGTCGACAGCTACGACAGTTGGAGCGTCATGGTGGGACTGACGTGGACCTTGTGGGACGGCGGTTTGCGTGAGGTCGAAGGTCGCGAGGCCGCGGCCAAGGTGGTCGAGGCCGAGGCGGCCTTGCGCTCGCTCGAACTGAAAACACGCGAGGAGATCCGGCGGGCCACGCTCGATCTCGAGAGCGCGCGGGCCAACCACACCAAGAGCGAGGAGCAGGTGCGGTTGGCGCGCGAGAACATGCAGCTCGTCACCGACAACTACAAGGCGGGGCTGGCGACGCAGCTCGATGCCACGGACGCGTCCACCGCGCTCGCATCGGCCGAGCTGGGTCTGGTGGCGGAGGAGTTGAACGCGGAGCTGGCCGAGTTGCGCTTGCTCAAGGCCGCCGGGGCCTTCGATCCGCAGTAGCCAGGGGAGGCCCTGGCGCTTCGATCAGCCCGCCGTGCGGCGCTCGTCGGAGGAGATGCGACCATCGGTCAGCGTGATCACGCGGTCGCAGCGCTCGGCCATCCGCGGATCGTGGGTGACCACGAGCAGGGCCGAGCCTTGCTCGCGCTGGAAGGAGCGCAGCAGGTCGAAGACTTGGCTCGCACTGGACGTGTCGAGGTTGCCGGTCGGCTCGTCCGCCAGGATGAGCGGCGGGTTCTTGAGCAGGGCCCGCGCGATCGCCACCCGCTGTTGCTGCCCGCCCGAGAGGTCCAGTGACTTGTAGTGGGCGCGCTCTTCGAGCCCCACGCGCTGGAGCAAGGCCAGGGCCCGCGTGCGCAGCTCGGCGTCGGGCCGTCCGCGCTCGGCGTAGGACGGCAGCATGACGTTCTCGAGCGCGGTGAACTCGGGCAGCAGGTGGTGGAACTGGAAGATGAAGCCGATGCTGTTGCCGCGCACACGCGTCAGGGCGCGCTCGTCCAGGGTGGTCGTGTCGTGGCCTTGGATGAGCACCTGCCCGTCGGTCGGGCGGTCGAGCAGCCCCATGATGTTGAGCAGCGTGCTCTTGCCCGAACCGGACGGACCGATGAGCGCGGTCAGCTCGCCCGGCAGGATGGCCAGGTCGATACCATGCAGGACCCGCGTCATCACGTGCGTTGCGACGCCGTAGCTCTTGGTGACGCCGGCCAGTTTGAGGATCGCTTCAGCCATTGTGAATCGCCACCGCGGGATCGAGCTTGGCGGCGCGTCGGGCGGGAAACACCGCGGCCGCGAGGCCCACCCCGGTCGCCACCAGCACCGAGCGGGCGAAGAGGGCCAGGTTCAGGTCGATGGGGAAGGTCGGCGAGCCGTCGGGATTGACCGCCATGCGCGAGAAGAGGTACGCGAGCAACGAGCCGAGGGCGATGCCGATGGCCGACCCGATGATGCCGACCAAGCCGCCCTCGATGAAGAAGATGCCCATCACCTGTCGCACCGACGTGCCGGTGGCGCGCAGAATGCCTATCTCCTTCGACTTCTGGATCACGCTCACCACCAGGACCGAGGCGATGCCCAAGGCCACCGCGAGCACGACGAAGAACTGGATCATCGTGCTCGAGCTGCTCTGCGACTGCAACGCCACCAGAAGCTGGCGGTTGAGTTTCATCCAACTGTCCGCCTCGAGTCCCGTCATCGCGCTGGCCTGAGTGGCCACCCGGTCGGCGGCGAAGACGTCGCGGACCACGAGCTCCAGGGTCGAGATGCGGTTGGGCAGATCGAGCAGCGTCTGGGCGCCCCGCAGGGGGATGAAGACCCAGCGCTGGTTGACGTCCTTGTTGCCCAGGTCGAACACGCCCGACACGGTCATCACGTCGGAGCGGCCGCGCGTGGTCTCGACCCGCAACTTGTCGCCCACGCCGACGCCCAGGTCGCTGGCCAGCTGGGCGCCGATGACCGCTTGCGATCCGGTCATGCGGAATCGTCCCGCTACCATGCGACTCCCCACCGGGATCACGCGGTCGTAGTGCTCGGCATCCACGCCCCGTAGGGCCACGGAGGCGCTCACGTTGCCGCGATGGACGAAGGCCGAGCCCGCCACCGTGGGGGCCAGCGCGAGCACACCGGGCAGGCGCGCCACCTGGGCTTCCATCTCCTCCCAGCGATCGATGGAGGCCATGCGCTGGTTGGCCTTCTCCACCCGCGCCACCGTGTGGGCGCCGGGCTCGCTCAGCACCGTGGCGCGCTCCTCGGCCTGGCGAATGACGACGTGGGCTTGGGCGCTCAGGGTCTGCTGGATCAGGCTCGCCTGCAGGCCGTTGATCAGGGCCGCGACGAAGACCATCACGCCGACGCCGACCCCGACGCCGACCAGGATCAAGAAGGTCTGCATGCGTCCTTCCTTGAGGAAGCGCAGCGAGACGAACCATTCGAAGGGCATCGGCGAGGATCCTATTCCACGGGTTGGATTCGCTGGCCGGGCGCCACGTTCGCCGACACCAGCACCACGCGGTCCTGCTCGCTCAAGCCGCCTTTCACTTCGACCAGACCGTCGCCTTGGGCGCCGAGCTGGACGGCCCTTCGTTCGGCGCGTGTCTGCAGGGCCAACAGCACCCATGGCTCGGCCTTTTTGAGGTCGTGCACGGCCGCTTCGGGCAGCAGCAGGACCTTCTCCCGCCGCGCGATTTCGATGTTCACGCTCACCGTCATGTCGGGCCGCAGTTCGGCGGGTGGGTTGGGCACGTCCAGGCGGACCTCGATGGTGCCGCGGTCGGCGTCGACCTCGGGGGCTATGAACGAGAGCTGGGCGTCGAAGGGCCGGTCGGGCAGGGCATCGGCGAGCGCGCGGCCCCGCTGGCCCAGGCGCAGCACGGCGAGATCCTTCTCGTCGACCTGCACGCTGAGTCGGGTGGGGCCCAGGCGGGCCATCACGAGCAGGATCTGCCCGGCGCGGACCACGTCGCCTGGTTCGACGCTGCGGGTGAGCACGATGCCGTCGCTGGGCGAGACGATGCGGGTCTGGGCCAAGCGCGCCTGGGCCAGCGCCAACTGTGCTGAGGCCTCGCTCACGGCGGCGGAGGCGACCTGGTGATCGCTGCCGCCGGGCTTGGCGCTGCGGGTCTCCACGTCGGCGCTAGCGGCGCGAGCTTTGGCTGCCTTGAGCGCCTGTTCGACCCGCTCGACTTCCGCGGGTGGCACGGCGCCCGCCTGCGAGAGCGAGACGGTACGGCGGTAGTCCTGCTCGGCCAAGGCCAGCGCGCTCGTGGCCTCGTCGAGCCGTTGTTGCGAGACCGAACGAGACACGTTGCTGACCCGGTTCACCATCACCTTGGTGCGGGCGACGGCGGCGCGCCCCTGGGCCACGGCCGCGAGCTGTTCCTGATCCTGCAGGCGGATCAGCAGGTCGCCCGCCGCGACGCGATCGCCCTCGTCGACCTTGACCTCGGCCACTTGGGCCATCAGGGTGCTGCCGAGCTGAACGCGAGCCTGGGCCAGCACCCGGCCGGTCGTGACGACCTTCTCGACCAGGTCGCCGCGCTTGGCGCGGACCACGGCCGCGCGTTTGCCGCGCCAGGAGCTGAGAGCGATGGCCACCCCGGCCATCAGCACGAGCAGGGCGACGATGAGGAGCTTGACACGCGATCGGCCGGGGGCGAGGGAGGAGGGCTTAGCCATGGCGATGCTCCAGCATTAGCAATATTGAACTGGCGAGTTCAATATTGAAGGTGCGCGGGCGATCGCGCAAGCTTCGTGACGTGGCTTCGTCTGCTCCCCGACCCCGCATCGCCCACCGGCGTGCCGAGCGCCAGCAGCGCATCCTAGACACGGCCGCCCGCCTGTTTGCCGCCCGCGGCCTTGCGGCCGTGCGCCTCGCCGACATCGCCGACGAGGCCAAGCTGGCGCGGGCCACCTTCTATACCCATTTCCGCAGCAAGGAGGCGCTCGTCGCCGCGGTGGTCAGGCCGGCCTTGCGCGAGGCCATCGCCGCCTTCGAGCGTGTCGCTTTCCGACCGCCGCGCGAGGCGGTGGATGGCCTGCTGGCGGCTTTCGTGGTGCTGTGGCACCGCCATGGCGACGCCCTGCGCGTCTCCCATCGAACCGAGGGAAGGCCGGTGAAGGGGATCCTGCCCCTGCACGACAAGATGACGAAGGTGGTGTTGCGCGTGTTCGAGCGCGCGGCACGGGCGCACCTGCTGCGCACGGGAGATCCGGTGCTGGCGGCGCGCATGCTCGCGCTCCTCGCCGTCCCCACCCTCGAGCTCACCCAGTCGGCATCACCCGACGGGGCGCTCTTCATTCGCTGCATGGCCGGGCTGCTGCTCGAGGATCGCGCGGCACCCTA
>CAZHUY010000013.1:22315-44294 GCA_964535465.1 uncultured Myxococcales bacterium | reverse complement strand
CCACCGACTGGTAGCCGTCCTGTTCGAACACGTAGGAGAAGTCGGAGAGCCGCTCCCCGCCGGAGCGCAGAAACAGGGTGGCGCTGTCCACGGTGAGCGCCTGCTTGTATTCGCTGCCGTAGTTGCTGTGCCGGCGGGCTCTCCGGTTGGTGGGGGTGATCACGTTCTCGTCCCGGCCCCCGTCCAGGACCCACTCTCCACCGCTTGAGCCGATCAGGAGCTGCTTTTGGCTCACAATCCACTCGATGGCGTTGTGGTCGTTGCTGGCGAGCTGGTAGCGGAAGGAGTCGGTGTCGTCGGTGCCCGTTTCGAAGTTGTAGAAGTCGTCCGTCTGGGAGGCCCACAGGAACTGCCGATCGGTCTTGGTGCCCCCGAACACGAGGCGCAGCTCGTGGAGAGCCACGCTGCGGGCGTGGCCACGGTAGTCGGAGAACGCCCCCTCGGCCCAGACGTCGGTGGCGTCGGTGCTGTAGAGCCGCTTCACGACGGTGGCGGTGGCGCTCGTGCTGGTGGCAACGGCGGTGATCTTCACCACCCCGGAGACCACCGGGTCGATCGCCTCGATATAGGCGTAGGCGTCGGTGCCGGCGTCGGTGGAGGTGGCGTGGCGGACGCGAACGTAGCGCAGCTCCCCGTTCTTGGTGGTCAGGTTGACCACGTAGTTGCTGTCCTTCGCGCCTTCGAACTGCCTGACGTCGTAGTAGGTCACCCCGTCCACGCTCTCCTGGACGATGAGCGTGCCGCCCCACACCCCGGTGGTGCGGAACTGGTAGCCCCCCCGGATGCGCAGGGGGTCGGAGTAGTCCCCGGCGGAGGCGTCAATCTTGTGGCTTTCCTGCCACTCGTCATCGGCCCGGTCATGGGAGACCACGAAGTAGCCGCCCACCATGGAGGTGTTGAACAGGGGCGCGGAGGCGGTGAGGGTGACGGTGGCGGCGGCGGCCACGCCGGAGCTGGTGATGGTGGTGTCGGAGGTGTTGGCGTCCCGCACCGGCGGCCAGGACCACGGGATGTCCTCCAGGGCCCACCGGGTGTTTCCGTAGCGCATCAGGCGCTTCTCACGGTAGTCCTCGTGCACCAGGAACATGACGTCGTTGACCTGGGCCACCTGGATGTCGAACAGGTCATCCTCGTCATAGGAGGTGGGCAGCTCGTAGATCCCGGCATCGCCGGCGGCGTTCGCCGTGAGCGGATACCAGTAGGTCAGGTAGGCGGCCCCGGTCACCGGCTCGTTCTGCCCGCCGGAGGCGTCGGAGGTGTGGGCCAGTATGCAGACGTAGAAGGCCTCCGGGCTGCCGTAGCTCACCACCTCGCCGGCGGCGTAGCCGGTGGCGTCGGCCCAGGCGCTCCCGGCCTCCTCGACCAGGGCGTCGTTGCGCCAGAACCGGACATACTCGTCCCCGAACTCCAGGGCGAACCCGTCGTCGGTGCCGAAGTCGAACGGGATCAGCCGGCACCCCTTGGCGTTGTTCTTGGTGTTGCCCCGGTAGATGAACCCCGGCCGCCGGCGGATGGGCCCGAACTGGGTTGGGATCATGTTGCTGGCGTCCCGCAGGCTGGCTCGATACTTGTCGAGGTCGCCACGGTTGCGCACGAAGGGGGCCATCTTGCCCCCGTTGAAGGCGTTCTGGAGGTGGACGAGCAGGGGCATGGCGTTACTGGGTCAGGCGTGGCGAGAACCTGGACTGGTTCAGGGGTGATCGCTTGATGCGATCGAAGATGGTGCGGTTGCGCCGGCTGCGCTTCACCACGCCCTCCTTCTGCTGGGCGGTGGGGAGCTTGTCGGTGAGGTAGGCCTTCATCAGGGAGGCGGCCACCTCGTCTGAGCCGGTGATCTTGCGGGCGGTGCTGGCGGCCAGATGGTAGGCCACCGCCTCGCACAGCTTGGGCCCGAAGCGGGACACATCGGTCATCCGCTTGATGTATTCCAGGGTCGGGTAGAGGAGGTTGTGGAGCAGCAGCGAGCCCTCGCGGTCCCAGTATTCCTCCGGGATGGGGCGCTGGCTCACGCTGTCCGGGTCGCCGTCCCACAGGTCCACGGCGGTGATGAAGTCCCCGGGCAGCTCGGACTGGCAGTCCCAGTGCGGGTGCACCGGAGTCGAGCTGTCGTTGCTCAGTCCCTTCGTGGTCTTGGCGACCTCCGGCTTGACGTCCTCCAGCACTGAGTCGATCGAGAGCTGAATCTGGCGGGAGAGCGCCCGGGCGGCCTTGTTGTTCTCGGTGAGAGCCTGGATCTCCGTCTCGGACATCAGGTCCAGGGCCCAGTTGGCGATCTGCGTGGTGGTCATGGCTGGAGACTAGCGAATGTCCTCTGGATTGGGAAGTCGGTTGCGATTGATGGTGAGAGTCTGACGGCTCCACTTGGAGTCGCCGTGCCAGTGCACCACGTGCGCTCGGGGGTCGTTCCCCCAGCAGCGGGCACCCCAGTTCATGCCGCACGGCAGTGGCCGGCCGCCAAGCCGGTGGAAGGCCAAGGTCCACGCATGTTGCTCCCGGAGCCAGTGGTCCGGGAGGTCGGCGTAGGCGAGCCGGTAGGCGTTGTGGGCCTCCTCGTGGTTGCCGCCGAACCACAGCACGCCGGCGTTGCGCATCGGGATGTGGCCCACCATGGCCTTGCCGGGGTCGGTGCCCATGGCCAGGGTCTGCCCCACGTAGCCGGCTAGGATGTCCTGGGGGTTGCGCTGGAGCAGGGCGTCGGCGTCCAGGTAGAGCACCGGCCCCGGCTCCTGGGCCAG
Source organism: uncultured Myxococcales bacterium (assembly GCA_964535465.1). Lineage (GTDB taxonomy): Bacteria > Myxococcota_A > Polyangia > Fen-1088 > Fen-1088 > Fen-1137. The sequence goes on along the minus strand of CAZHUY010000013.1, from coordinate 41,559 downwards.
GAAGGACAGAAGGATCTCGGTCTTGCGTTCGAAGGGTCGGCACTCCCCGCTATTTCGCACGAGGATCGACGCTGACGGGTGGGGGTGGTCGGCGGCCACATGGACAGGGCCCACCCAGTGATCGCCTGCCAGCGTGAGCCACTCGCGCAGCAGGGCGGTGAAGCGGGGATCATCCCCGAAGGCGACGGTCAGGAGCGTCATGGATGGAAAGGAAGGGGGCCGGCCCCCCCCACGAGAGCCGGCCCCAGGTTGCGGTCCAACAGCACCCCAGATGGTCAAGCCTGCGCCACGTAGGCGATCAGGAAGGTGATGGTGTCCCCCACAGCGAGGTTGGCGGAGCCGCTCAGGGTGGCGGTGATCCAGCTCGGCTTCTGGAGGGTGTAGGGGGTCGCGCCTGCCACGCCGGGGGCGAAGTCGAACACGGAGCCACCGGACTGGTCGATCGTCAGCGTGGTGCAGTAGCGATCGGCATCGGCGGCCACGGTGTCGTCGTCGTCACCAACGGTGATGTCGAGGTCCGGGCTGGGCGAGGCGGTGAAGTCCGTAATCACCTTGCAGAGGTGAGGCAGGACGGTGCAGCCATCGGGCAGCTTGACGATGCGGATGGTGTCGGCGTCGCCGGCCTTGGAGTCGATGGTGAACACGGCGCGGGCGAGCAGGACGTTGCCGGTGACCTTGGAGCCGTCGTCTTGGCGCTCGGCGGTCAGGTACAGGACGTCGTTCTGCTTGTTAGCGATGTCGGTGTAGAGGGTATCGGCCATGGGATTAGGAGTTGAGGTTGACTGGGTTGGTGGTTGGCCCCCCGGGTCACCCCCGCCGCGTGACAAGCAGCGGGGGTTCGCCAGGGAGATGGGTTACGGCGACTCGTCGCAGTAGACGAGGACGACCTTCTCCTCCTCCAGCCGGGTCGCGCCGTGACGCCACTTGGTGCGGATTTGGAGAGTCTCGTTCAGGTCATCACGGATCGAGAACCGCACACTGTGGCCGGTGCTCGCGAAGCACACGCCGCTCTTGCAGTAGAAGATGGCGGTGCGGACGTCCGTGGACGAGTTGTGGGTGAGAAGCTCGGAGCGGATGAACTTGAAGCCCATGAACCGGTTCACCTCGCCATCCACGAGCGCCTTGACGGCGGCGTATTCGCCGTTGCTGACCTGATCCACGTTGTTCAGGAGGTCATCGAGCTGGGCCTGGGAGACGATGGCGATCAGCTCGTCGTCCTTGTTGCCGTCCTGCCCGTAGGCCTCGTTCTTGCCCAGGATCGACTTGGCCTTGATCATCTTGGCCAGGGTGAGCCCGCTGTTGCTGCCGGTGCCGCCGTGCACGTAGTTGACGACCACCTTCTGGCCGGCACCGATAGCGATGGTGTCGGTGCCGTTGGTGCCGACGTAGGCGGAGCCCTCCAGGGCGTCGATGATGGTCTGGTCAGCCGAACGGTAGTAGGCCTTGGCGTGCGCCTTCACGACGTCGCTCCGGGGGGAGCTTACTTCGCCAAGGAGCTGCTCGTCCCACTCGTCCTCGTGGTAGACGCAATCGAAGGCCTCGGTGCGCAGCCACCGCTTGGCGAAGCTGTGATCCTGGGGGATCGTCTTGCCGTTGCGGGTGGTGATCTTGCGGCCGGTGACCTTGCCGATCTGGTTGAACACCTTCTCCTTGCCGTTGACCGTGGTGACGATCGCGGCACCCTCCAGACGCATGTTGTCCTGTTGGACAAGGTGCATCCAGTTCTCGGAGAACTCGGTGGTGTAGAACTCAAAGAGTTCGCTGGAATTGGAAGTTACGACAGCCATGGTAATGGGTGTGGTTGATGGTTGGGTGGGCGTTGACGTTGCAGGCTCTTGGTGGGCTGCCTCCGGGTATCCTCAAGCGAGGGCCTTCTGGCGATCTCGCGAGGTGAGCTGCGGTGCTCAGAGTCTCGGCGGGGGCAATGTCGCAAATCCCGGTGGTGTCGTCAACCCCGGGCGTGCATCTCGCCAATGTGGCGTGAAAGTGGCGTGGTGGAGGTGGGGGGAGTTGAACCCCCGTCCGGGACCGGCGCAGCATCACGGGCGGGTCGACCGTCGAATCCGTCACACCCCCGGGTGCCACAGCGCCTGCGGGGATCGAACCCGCATTTCCCGGCTCGTGGCCGGGGTCCTGTCCAGTTGGATGAAGGCCTGTGGCGTGCCCAGTCGTGTCCCCCTCGGCCGTGCACAGCGTCGGGTTTCACCGGGAGGCCGTCATTTCACTCCACGGTGAAATAGCGGTCAAGCATGAAAAGCAGAAGCCCCGGACACCACACTCGCGGGCCGGGGCTTCTGGGGAGCTGCAACGGGAACGGCCGGAATGTGCCAGAATGGCACGGGAGCGTCAACCCTTCCCGCTGGCCTTCTTGATGAGGGCCTGAACCTTCGCCCGGACGGAGGCGTGGTCGGAGTGCGCCGGGTTGTGGTAGGCGGCGTAGTCCGGGTTGTCCTTGTTGTGGATGATCGCCCGGTAGGCCTCCTTGGCGCTGACGCTCGTTCCGCCCTGCCCGCCGGAGTGCGGCAGCTTGTCCTCGCCCACGTTGGTGGCCAGCTTGGCCAGGGCCACGATCAGCTTGGCACCGCTGTGGTGTAGGCCCTTGCCGATCTCGCCGATCTCCTCGTCAGACAGCCCGGTGGACCGGAGCATCCGCACGGTGAGGTCGAGCGCCTTGTCCTTGGCGTCCTTGCCGCCGAACTCCTTCTCGGCCTGGGCCCAGAAGTCGGCTTTGGCCTTGGCGTCCGCGTCAAAGATGGCCTCCTCCAGGGACTGGCCGTCCTCGGCCGCCAAGGCCGCCTGATACTCGACTAGGGCCTGGAACTGCTTGCGGTTGACGCCCAGCTCGTGGGCCTTGGCCGCAAAGTTCTCCAGGCGCTTCGCGTCAAGTTCGACGCCTTCCGGGGCCTTGAACTCGTAAGCCGCCAGCTCTGGCGTGTCCGGGATGTCTAGGTACTGCCGGCGCAGGCCCTGCCCGACGACGTCATCGGCCGCCGGGTTGAGCACCGTCTCGACGGCCTCCAGCTTCCGGCCGACCAGGGACTTGGTGTCCCCTAGGCCCTTGAGGGCCGCCTCGACCGTCTTGTAGTTGCGGAGAGTGGCCTCGTGGGCTTTCAGCTCCGGGTGCGCCCGGAACAGCGCATCGTGGTTGAGCGTGCCACCCTCACCTACGATGGCACCGGCATCGGCGGCACCAGAACCGGACGAGCCAGCCCCAGCGCCCCCCGCAGCTCCGGGCGAGCCAGAGCCAGGGCCGCCAGCGCCTCCCGTGAGGATACCGCCATCCCCACCGCCCGAGCCACCGCTTCCGCCGGCGTCTCCGCCAGCGCCACCCGAACCGTCACCTCCGCCCCCGCCTGAGCCACCATCGATCGAGAGGGGCGCGAGGCACGGGCAGAGCCAGTAGAGCAATGTGAGTGCATTGTGCATGGTAGGTTGCGAGTTGAGTGTTCAGTTGCGACCGTCAGGCGTTCCAGTCCATGTCGGCCGCCAGGGTCGGGTCCTGCTCCGGCTTCTCGGTGGTGTGCACCTTGCGGCGGGCGATGTCGGCGGTGACGCTGACGACCTGACCGTCGCGGGTGGTCTTGCGGAAGGACTTGTCCCGCTGGACGACGCCGTAGCGGTCCTCGTAGGCGTCCGGGCGGTGGGCCTTGAGCCACTCCACGTAGGCCGGAGTCTTGTCCCCGAAGCGGGGGTTCTTCTTGGGCGGGCGTGGGCACCCGGTGCGCTCGGCGTGGGCGAGGTCGTCCTCCAGGCGGGCCCGGTGCTTGGCGATCTCCCGGCGGCCCTCGGCGATCACGCCGTGCTGCCTGGACAGCTCTGCGGCTGCCTGGGTGGGGTTCTGGCCTGCCATCTTCTCCAGGAGGGCCTGCTGGCGCTCCAGTAGCGCGAGGATGGCCGGAGAGACGCCGGCGAGGTCTGCCTCGGGCACTGAGGCCTTGCTGCTGCACTCGGCCGCCTTGGCCTCCTCCTGGGCTGCGACCTCCTCGGCCCGGGCCAGGGCCTCGACCTCGGTGTCATCGCTCTCCCCGGTGGGATGCTCGCCCTGGGACTGCTCCCAGTTGCGCTGCTCCTCGACCTTCTGGAGGATGATCTCGGTGTAGTCGCGATACTTCTCTCGGACGGTGACTGCGCCGGTGGCGCTGTCGATGTCGGCCAGGATCTTCTGGCCACTCTTTACTTTCTCGCCCACGATGTCGATCGGCATCTCCATCGGGGTTTCCTGCATTTCGGCTAGCGTGCTGCTCATGGTGTTGGGGTTGCGGTGTAACCGTCCCCGTCGTCGCTCCGCTCGTGAATGGCAGCACCGCCCCTGCCGAGAGCCTCCAGCAGAGCCAGGGGCACCTTGGTTCCCTCGCGGAGGGCGGCGTAGCACGGGTCAATCTGGGTGGCACCCTCCAGGAGGGCGAAACTCAGACCTTCCCGGTCCAGCACCGCATCCACCCACGCCTTGACACGCCGATACACGGGCGACTTTTCCAGGGTGGCCACATCTTGCATGATGCGGCGGGTGGCTACTGGGTCGCGCTTTAGGTGGGCGGCTACGATGGCGGCGGGTGAGAGCATGGGGCGGGGAGCTGCTACGCGGCAGCATCCAGGACCCCGGCGAGCTTGTCAATCATCTCGGGGGGCAGCTTCCCGGCCGTCTCCATGCCGGCCTGGGCTTGCTGCATCTGCGCCTGCTGGGCCATGGCCTGCTCTGAGGCGGCGACCTCGTCAGCGGTGGCGAGCCAGTCGTTGGGCACCCCAAAGTTCTTCGCGAGGCCCTGGATGGTGCGGCCGATGTTGAGGTAGCGGAGGTTGCCAGGGTCGAGCTGGATCATCGGTGTGACGGCCTCCAGCAGCGACATGAACGAGGTGTTCTGCATCGTGCGGATGGCCAGCGCCAGCTTGGACACGTAGACCACCTCGGGGAACGGCACGTAGACGCCCCCACGATCCATCCGCATCACGTTCATCGGAGGCCGGGTGAACTTGCCCCGGGTGTGCAGGATGGCGAAGGTGCGGTGCAGAAGCGGCGTGAGCAGCTCGGTGGTGAGGCGGGCGAAGGTGGGCGAGAACTGGATGATCTTCTCGGCGCTGCGCTCGGCCACCTCGCGGGCGGTCATCTGCCCGGGGCGCTCCATCGAGGCGAACATCTTGAACAGGTCCACGTGGTAGGCCTCCTGGATGGCCTTGCGCTTGCGCTCGGCTCGATCGAGGCCGACGTCGTAGCGCCCCTGGGACGCCCACTCCTCGGGCTTGGCACCCTGCTGGAACTGGTTCCAGATGGTCATGCCGCCGGGGCCCAGGTCGACGTCCTCGACCATGTTGGCGGGGATCAGCAGGCGCGGGAAGGCGGCGATCTCGGCGAGGGTGTCGAGCATCCGCTCCAGGTAGTTTAGCTGGCGGGCCTCGGGCAGGGCCGCCCAGCCGGGGCACCACCCGTAGGGATCATCGCCCCACTTGAGGTAGCGGCTCACGAAGTGCGGGTTGCTGGCGAAGCCACCCTTGCGCAGGAGGTGCTTGTCGGGCTCCTCGACCCAGTGGTAGCTCGACCACTTCATGTCCCAGTAGAAGGGGCTGGACTCCACCCGGCTCTCGCCCGGGGCCTGCCCACGGGGGAACACGGCGTGGTGCACCACGAAGTCGAGCTGGTGCAGCTTCTTGGGGTCGTTGAGAGCCTGCCGGATCTTGGGCGGGAGATCCTCGTCCCCGAACTCGTCGGCGATCTGGCGGGCGCTCATGCGCCGGCAGGAGAAGTTGGTGTCGATGTAGCCGCTGGCGTTCTCCTCGATCAGGAACGATCCGACGTTGTGGGCCCTGTAGTTGAGGCAGGACCGCTCGTCCCAGCCCTCCTGGAGGCTCAGGTCGCACGTGCCGAACCCGCCCCGGTCGAGGTAGGCCTCCATGACCTCGCTGTAGAAGTTGGAGTTGGCGATCTCGTAGCGCATGATCTCGGTGCACTCGCCATACCACCGCTTGGACTCGGGGATGTGGCGTTGATCCCACGGCGCGTCCAGGATGAACCAGGACTCCTCCATGGGGGTGACCAGGGAGAGCTGGCCTTGGGCCAGGGTCATGTTGGCCTGCACGGCCGTGGAGTCGTAGAGGATGCTATGCTTGGAGTCGTCCGGGTAGACCTGGTGCTCGGTGATCTGGGCCTTGCGGGGGGACACGTAGTCCCCCAGCTCCTGCCACCACGAGCGCCAGTGTTGCGCCGGCGAATCAAGCGACTTGCGCTTGCTGATCAGCCACTCAAGGAGGTCCATTTTGTGGGCGATTGTGGAGGTGTTGTTGCCACATTAGCCCAGGAGCGACCGACCACCGCCCTCGTCGTCGAGGAACGGAGCGAGGATCGTGCTGGACTGGCCTTGGCGCATCCGGGCGGCGTCACGCTCGGAGGCCACAGCGTTGGCTGCCTCACTGGCAGGGGCTCGCGCCGGCGGCACCGGAGGCGGGGGAGGGGGCGACTTCTTGACCTTGCCGCCACCGTTCGATGGCGTGAAACCCGCACTCGGGATGGCTTGGAAGGAGGAAGGAGCAGAAGCGATCATATGGCATGGTGACGGTTCGGTGTTTCTTCTCCCGGTAGTAGCCTACCTGGGGCATCGGGAATGGAAGCCGGGAGAGGACCTCCGCCGCAGCGCCAGCGACACGGGTGAAATACCACATATCCGCATCCTCACGCAAGGCGTGGCACCGGCAGTCCCGCAGGGCGTCCTCGGGCCACGAGCTGTGCACGAGCCGTGCTAGGCCGAAGGCGGTGGGGCTGGAGTAGACCCAGCCGTGCACGAGGTGCTGTTCCAGGTCCTCTCGGAAGCTGTTTGCACTAGGGATGCCGGCGGCCTCCCATGCGGCAGGCACGGGTTGATCTGGGTGTGGGGCTTGATGCTCCGGGGTGGTGTGTCCTTCCATGCGTCTCGGTCCTCCAGGTTGCGCACGATGTCCCGGCAGGCGAACTCCCGGAAGCGCCCCAGGATCGTCTCGTTGCCGGCCTCGCACAGGGTGATCCAGAAGTGCTTGAACATCCGCCAGAGGTGGGGCGGGAGGTCGCGCTCCAGGCGATCGAATATGTTTAGGTGGTTGTCTGCCGTGGGGGCTGCACGCCGGCCAGCCTGGTCCGTGGCCTTCTGGCGCTGCCACTGTTCCATCATGCGGATTGCGGAGCAGACGGCGGCCAGTCCGATGCCGTTCTCGGCGTAGGTGTCCATGATCGAGGTGATCCACCTGTCCCCCCAGGAGTGACAAATCTCGTCCAGGTTGTCCTTCACCAGGGTGTCAAAGGCGCGGAACTGGGCCGGGTCGAGCTGCTTACCCTGCCGGCGGCTCGTGATGATGTAGCGCATCAGGGCCACCGACCAGTGCTCCTTGGTGGGCCACGGCGGGGCAAGGGTGCTCTTGGCTGCGCCGGCGGCGGCGTTGAGGGTGACGGGGCGGATCTTCATGCTGTGTGGCCGGCGTGCGGCGGTTGGGGCGGGCCTTGGCCCATATGGATGTAGCTCTCCAGTTCGTCAGCCTTCACCCGCAGCAGGGTCACGAACCGCTGGAGCCGTGCGCTGCTCATGCCCCCCACGATGGTGCAGGCCGGGGCCTCGTTGGTCATGTCGATCGGGAGGCCGATCGTGACGAACGTGTCGAAGAACTCGCGGGTGATCGAGTCGAGGGCGTCGAGTTGGTCGGGGGTGATCATCGCGGGACGCCACGGATCGTGGGCTTCTTGCTGCGCACGTGTCGAGCCTGGAGGTGCTCGGGCAGCCCGGAGACGTTGGGCTTGTGGACCTTGGCGTGGACCTTGGGAGGGCCGGCTATGTCGATCGCCACGAGGCCACGGACGAAGCCCTCGCCGAACGTGCGTAGCGCATCGCACCCGTGCGAGCACTGGTTGTGGATCGGCACCGGCCGGATCACGCCCTGGGCCGTCTCCTCCTGCTGGCAGTAGTTCTCCAGGCTGGCGAAGCCGCCCAGGTAGTTCTTGCCGTCCTTCTTCCAGCAGAACTCGGTCGAGGTGTCGAACCAGAGATTCGGGAAGATGGAGCGCACGGCGTCGATGCCCGCCCAGATGTCCGGGGTCCTAGGCACCACGGTGACGTTGCGGATACCCTGCTCATGGAGCGCCTGGACGAACGTGCGGCCGTCCTTGGAGTGGCCGTCGGCGTCGTGGGGCAGGAGGTGCTGGTTGATCTCCAGGCCCAGCTCGGCGCACTGGGTCTTGAGCCAGTTGACATACCAGTCCAGCGTCTCGCGGGTGTTCTCCACGTAGCGCAGGCAGCGGATCTGGGTGCCCACCACCTGGATCAGCCAGATGGCCATGAAGTCGCCGAAGCCAAGGTCCCAGGCGGCGTAGAGCCCGTAGCGGTGGTCCGGGCCGATCTTCTGGAGCCGGCCGTCCTTGCGCACCCTCATGCACTCGTCCGCGTAGATCGCGCCCTTGAGGGCGGCGTTGAGGCAGTCCTCGACCGCGCTCGGGAACTCCTTCATCATGGAATCGCCCTGGGTGCGCCACTTGCGCACGTGCCAAGCGATCTGCTCTGGGTGCAGCAGGATGCCGTGCTCCTTGCGCAGCTTGGCGTAGTGGGCTGCCTCGTGCGGCTCAAGGGGCGGCGGCCTGACGCCCGGGAGGCGATACTCGGGGTGCTTCCACCACGGGTAGAAGAAGAACTTCCAGTCCATCTCGGACATCATCTCCAGGGGGACCTGGGAGTTGGCCATAGAGGCCACGATCAGGTCGTAGAACTCGCCCAGCTTGGCCCCCTCGTAGGTGGACTCCACGAAGATGTGGTTGCCACGGTGCACGGCGTTGGTGCTGCCGGCCATCAGCTCGGTGGCCTTGCGGGGCTGGTAGTGCGAGGTGTAGCCAAGCTCGGAGATGTGGAGGACCTGGGCGGTGTCGCCCCGGAAATTCGTGCCGGCCCAGCACTGGCCCTTCTCGGTGCCCCCGAAGGAGATAGTGTGCTCGTTGGTGGGGCTGACCAGGGGCCGCGAGGCCTTGATGCTGGCCCCCAGCTGGGCGAGGTCGGGCTCCTTGGGGTCGATCCGGTTGAGGTTGTCGTAGGCGAACTTGCACTTGGCCAGCTTCTTCTTGGCATCGGTGTCGGTCCTGTCGATGATCCCGAACTTGTGGTTGCTGTTGAACAGGACGTCATCGAGCCCGAAGATGGCGATGAAGGTCGAGAACCCAAGCTGGCGCACCTTTAGGATGCAGCAGAGCCACCAGAGGTTCTGGAGGAAGTGGCGCTGGGCCCAGTTGAGGCGGAAGCGCATCACGTGCCGGCGTCCGTGGTCGTCCTCCCCCTCGATCCAGTAGAGGTTGTTGAGACGCCACGCCCTGCTCTTGAGGCGCTTGTCGAGCTGGTAGAGGTGGGACAGGTCAGACATCAATCACGGGGTCGTTGAAGGCCAGGGCGAAGTCCTCGTCCGGGTCCTCGTGCGGCAGGAGCCGGCGCTTGCGGCAGATGATGGCGATCAGCTCGGTGAACTCGTCCTTCTCGACGGCTCCCAGCTCCCTCTCCTCGCGCTCCATCTGGTTCAGGACCTGGATGGCCCGGATGGCGTCGGAGTCGGTGCCTTCCATGAGGACCTTCACGAGGCGGGCCTTCTTGTAGCGGCTGGAGAGGGCGTAGAGGTAGTCCTCGTCCATGGCGGCCCGGAGCCGGATGATTTCCCTCCTCACGCCATCATGCCTGCGGGCCCGGTGGGCGTTGGCCTTGGCGGCTCCCTCCTTGCACCGGTAGGCCTGCACATAGCATTGAACGTCAGACAATTCCCCAAGCGCGACCAGCTCGGCGAACTTCCGTTGCTTGGGGGTGAGGGTGAGTGGGGCAGCCATGATGGACGCCACCGTTGCGCTACTCGGGAGGATTCAGCCTCGCGAGGGCCCTGTCAAGCCGGTCCACCGCCGGGTCGTAGATGTTCTCAATCACCCGGGTGAGCACCTCCTGGTCCACTCGCTTGGCCCAGAACTGGCCCGACACCATCATCGCGAGGTGGTGGACCTCGTGGCGCAGGGTGGAGCGGAGGTCAGCGAGGGTTGCGTGAGCGTCGGTGTTGACGAGGATGCGCCGCCCTTCGAAGTCGGCGATCCCGTAGGCGTCCTTGGGGCAGCCTTTGCTGGTGATGCGGAACCGGAGCCCGCCAACGTCGATGGAGCGAGGATGTTGCACGCCCGCAGGATAGTCGGGCACCCCCGGCGGAGGAAGCCCAGGGCCTGCTCCGGGGCCCGGTTGGGCCCGCGCAGTTTCACGAGGGTGCCCCCCCATTCGTTGAGATAGCGAGCCTCGTGCGTCAGGTCAAGGGTCGGGACGAGGCGTTGAAGCTGGAGCGCCGCACAGGCCACTTGGCCCGCCGGACACGTTCGCGCCGGCGGGCCTCGTCAAGGACGATCTCAACGACGGGGTTCACAGGGGGTTGCAGTAGACCACGGGGATTCCCAGGCGCTCGGCCTCGTCAATCTCGTGGCGGATTCCGGTGCTGTCCTCCCAGCCATCCATCCTCACCACGACCAGGACCTCGGCGGCCCGTAGGAGCGGGAGGTCCACCGTCATCCAGATGTCGTGGGCGCACGGCGGGATATGGCACGTGCAGCTCACGGGGTGGGACTGCACGATGGGGCAGAACACCGGCACCCGGTGGCGGATCAGGACGGCGGCGGCCCTCATGGCCTCTACCCAGGCGGTGTGCCGGCCACGCGGATACTTGCTGTAGGGCGTGGCGAGGTAGACATAGCCACCCTTGGCGGGGGGCTGGACGTCGGCGAGGTCGATCACCATTTTCTCCCCGGTGATTGGGGGCTCGTGCCCGGTGACACCGGGCGGGTAGTTGCTCAGGTTCATTTTCATTGGTGCTTGTAGATCCAGGCGGCAATCCTCTCCAGCATGACGAGGCGATCCTCGTGCGGCTCGATCGGACTCTCCCGCCTGGGGAGTGTTTCGAAGTGGAAGATCCAGCTCCTGGAGTAGAGCCTGCCGACCGGCTTCCCCCGATGGGAGGTGCGAATCTCCCACTCTCCCATCAGGGGGTTGTAGCGGCAGTCGGGCACGGCTCAGTCGTTGGAGGCAAGGCGGCCCGGGTAGCCCCGGCGCTGCCGTGGGTCTTTGCCAGAGGGCTCCTGTCGGAACGGCCGGCTGCGGGTCGGTGCCACCTCGTTCGGGGAGATCCCCAGCTTGGCGGCGTCAATGATCCGCAGCTTGCGGGTCCACTCGTTGCGGTTGCGGCGGTCCTCGGCCTGGACCCGGCGGGCGAACCGCACCAGGGCCCAGACGAGCAGCACGAAGGCGGCCGGGATCAGGATGCGGAGAACCTCGTGGTTCACAGCTCACCCCTTTCCCGTGCAGCCTTGATCAGGCTGTCTATTCCGGTCCTCCACACCTCGACCTTGGTGGCCTCGGGGTTGAGTCGGACCACGGCGTGGCGGATTCCGTCGCGAGCTAGATCGGCCGTCACGTGGTCGAGCATCCACCGCTGGGCGGGGAGCTTGTAGGCGACCGTGAGGGCCTGGAGGCCAGCCTTGCGGGCTTCTCCAGGCGTCACAGTGGTCAGGGTCGGGTCAGCGGGCATAGCGCAGCTTCTTCCTCCATCCTACGGACAGGCGGCGGGCACGGAGCCGGCGCTGCCGTTGGTTGGCGCTCCAGGTGCCGTAGGCTCCCGGGGGCGGGCCCTTGTGGGCGCGGATGCCGAAGCCGGCATTGGCGTCCCGCAGCATCTCTAGCAGCTCCTCGGCCTTGCGGTTGGCCCACAGGTGGGCCTTCCACTGCTCGATCTGGAGCGCCCGCTTGATGGGGCGGAGAACCTTGTCGCGGAACCACCGGCGGATGGGTTCTAGCACGCTCACTCGGTGCCTCCTTCCTCGGTGTGCCGCTTGTCGCGCACCAGTGCGAACTCGGCGATCGGCATCGACACCTTGATGGCCTTGGCGTCCTCGGTGAGCTGTGTGGTGCAGCCGCCGGCGGTGGCCCACCGGGCGTAGGCCTGGATGTCGTAGACCCGGGAGTCGTTCGGGATCGTGATGCTGACGCGCTCGTAGGGGGTCACCCTGACCTTGCCGTGGAACGGTGCGAGCCCGTCCGGGGCCTGATCGTTGAGGAAGGCGCGGAACTCGTCAGCGATCGAGTCGAAGGACTCTAGGCAAAGCGCCACGGTGTGGCTGGCCACGGAGCGGCGGGCGATGCGCCCGGGGCAGGCCGTGCAAAAGCCATCGTCGCCGTCCAGGCAGATCGAGTAGGGAACCCGGACGATCATCCGGTCGGTGACGCACCGAAACGGGATGACTCGCTCGACGGCCACTAGGAAGCAGTCCCGCTCGTCGCATCGCACGGATTCCAGGGGCCGCACCCGCTCCAGGGCGTGCGCGTAGAGGGCCGGGTGGGCGTCGGCAAGGGTTCCGTCGTCCTCGGGGTCGACGTCCCAGACGCTGCCTCCCTGCCGCTCCCACAGCGCCCGGTTGTTCTCCGGGTCCTGGAAGTAGTCGAGCTGCGGGTCGGGCTCGTTGATCCGGCGGAGCATCTCGTCCAGGCCGCCCTCGACCTTGGCGACGGTCACCGTCTCGCCGGTTATCCCCTCCAGCCAGTCGCGCATCCGGCGCACTGGCTCGGGCATCTCCAGCTCGATCTCCTCCTCGGGGGTGAGCGGGCCCGTGCCCAGCTTCTCGTGATCCTCGACCACCCGGCGCATGAACTCCTCGATCCCGGCCTCGGTGAGCCGGGACTGATGGGTGGACTCCTCCGGCCAGTTGCTCGGACGCCAGCCGGCTTCCATCTGGAGCTGGAGGTGGGCGAGCGCACGCCACGCCATGGCGTCCCACTCACCGCCGACGATGTGCCGCAGCACGCAGTCTAGGTGATCTGACGACTTGTCGCGGATCCACGCGAAGTCGTCGCTGTCGGGGTTGTGCTGGTCCTGTCCAAGTTGCGAGCGACAGCTCACGGCGGCCAGGGCGAGCGGGAAGAAGTTGAGCACGCCACGGTAGAGCGGGATGCGCTTCCGGGCGTCAGCTCCCGTGGGGAGCCCGTCAGTGGGGTGGGATGCCGTTTTCATTTTCTTGTGGGGTTGCGGACTGAGCCGCCAGGGACACCGGCTATTCAGACGGGGAAACCAACGAAACCCGGGGCGGCCTCTCGACCACCTCCTAGCTTCCGGTGTCCCTGGCGGCTCATCCTGCGTGAGTGTGGGGGCTGCGCGGACCTCGCGCAACCCCCAAGTTGAACTTTTTTCAGGCTTCGAATCCGGGGATGAACTCCTGCTTGATCGAGTAGATCCCGCCCCCGATCGAGGGGGTGACCTCCAGCACCCAGAAGCCCAGGTGCGCCTGGATCTTCTTGGCCCGCATCCACCGGGTCTGCCCGCAGATGGTGCCGCATTCGAAGCCGTGCACGTTCCGGGAGCACTGATAGAGGGCCTTGTGGTAGTGGCCGGAGAGCACGAGGTGCGGCTTCTCGCCGCTGGTGAAGCTCTCCACCAGCTTCTGGAGCTTGTAGGAGTGCGCGTAGGCGGTGCCGTCGCCGGAGTGGAACAGCTTGATCCGCACTCCGTTGTGCTCCAGGTCACCCTCCCACTCTCCCAGGTGGTGGTAGTGGGGCAGGGCCGCATCCAGGTCCTCACCGACGATCGCGCCGGCGTCGCCCCTCTGCTTGAACCACTGGTCGTGGTTGCCGTCGATGCCGTAAATGGGCTTCTCGATCTGCTTGTAGAGACGGATGCACTCGGCCTTCTGCTGGGCGTAGCCGATCTGGTTCAGCTCGTAGACATGCCCGGGTCGCCCGGACATCCCCTCCAGGTGGTCGCCAGGGTGAAGCACGATGTCCACCTCGCGGCTCCGGCGAACCACTTCCTCCCATAGGGGGTAGTGGAACTTCTTCTGGCCGATGTGGGTGTCGGAGATGACCAGGGCCTTGAACGGGTCGCTGGCCGGCTCCGGCGCGAAGTGGGCCGTGGGCACCTCGATGGGCGGCTTCTGGCCTCGGGCGGATGCGAGCAGCGCCTGGAACTCCGGCCGACTCAGGCCCAGCTTGTCGGCCATCATGGCCTCGGCCTCGGCCAGCTTGAGCGTGCGCTCTGGAGACTTCCCGTGCGGGATCTCGCACTTGTAGCGGCGTGCTGCGGAGCGTGCAGCTTCTGCGGTCGTGTTGAGCTTCTCGCCTACGGCGGTCCAGGAGAGTCCCCTCTCCCGGAGCTGGTAGGCCCTCTTGCGGGTGCGTTCTGTTTCAGTCATCGCGATGATTGTCTACGCGGGATCGCCCGGTTGTCAATCAGGAAATGTAGGGATTTTTCGTGAACGTCTCCTCCCGGAAGTAGAGGGGAACGATCCCGAACTGGCGATCGGTGCCGATCACCCGCATCTCGGCGAGGATCAGCCCGGATGGCGGGGCGAACGTCACGAGCTTTCGCTTCCGCAGCTCGCCGATGTGGCGCTTCACGAGCTGCCCCTCGACCTGTCCCAGGATCACCCCGTTAGGCTTCTTCCCGGTGGCCTTCACAAAGGCCGCCTTCTCGCGGAGCAGCGTCTCGCACCACTCCTGGAACGAGATGGTCTTGGTGGTTTCCTGGGGGCCCGCCCCGACTTCTTCCAGAGCGGCGGCGGCGGCTTGCTCAGGCGTTTTCTTCTTGAACGGATTCGGGTCCATACATGGATGCGGTGCGGGGTTCGATGAGCCACCCGTCCTCGCGGGCTTGTCGCTCGTGGGAGTGCACCCACCCGTGGCACCGGTGGCACAGCGGGAGCACGATGAGATGTTTCCAGGCGGTGGCCCCCTTCCCGCGCTTGAACGGGTGGTGGGCCTCCAGGCGATCGTCGCGCCGGCCGCAGCGGGCGCAGCAGGGCCAGAACGGCCGGATCAGCTCGACCAGGGCGCGGTAGACGGCGGAGAGCGCCTGCTTGGCAGCGGACATGGGGCGGAGTCGGGTGCGGCGCACGGCGGAGGGTCGCACGCCGGCGGCGATTGTGTCCAGCGCATAGTTGAAGGAAATGCGCCGGGTCGGATAGCCCCTCCCTCCGATGGTCCCCCCTTTCCCCTTTCCCCCCACACCCCCCTATTCCCTATCCCCCTCCTTTCCTCCCTCCCGGTGCTCTATTCGATTCTGCTTCTTCACCCCCTGCAAGGGGGTTCTTGTTGGACTACTATCTCATGGCCGAAAAAAACTTTATTTTTTTCTGGACGAGTGAAAGGGGCGGGTGTAGAAGGGCGTTGTCGATAGACAACAAACCAACCAACCGACATGACCATCAACACCCTCGATCGCCGCTCCACGCCTGACCTCGTGGACCTCGTGAACATCATGCGCCAGGGGCGCATCCGCTCCGTCACCCACGTTCACGTGGATGGCCTGGACAGCCCCTTCCTGAGCGTCCACCACAACGACAACACCCGGGAGATCCAGGCCCGGGTCGACATGGGCCACTCGGGCCACCGCATCACCCTCGACTGGATGCGTTGATTTTCCTGAAAGGCCCCACCACGAGACAACGTAGAACTCACCGACATGAACTCCACCTACACCTTCTCCATCGGGCTCCACGATCGCGACGGCAAGCCGCTCGGCATCCGCCGGGAGACGATCGGCGAGTGCATCGCCGCCACCCTCGCCTGCTTCCAGCAGGACGGGTTCACCATCCGCTGGGTGGACGGCTACTGGGAGGGAAAGCGCGAGCCGGCCATGGAAGTGGCCGTTTCCGCCGACTTCTCGGACGCTGACGTCCTCCACCTCGCCAGGTGCTTCTGCGCCCAGTTCAATCAGGCCTGCGTCGGCATCCACAAGAGCGCCGGCATGACCTTCATCTCCAACCTCTCGTGACCATGCTACCCACCGTTGGCGGAGCGCCCTACATCGGCGACCGATCGGCCGCCATGTTCCTCCGCCCCGCACCCCGGGCGATCCTCGTCCGGTGGTGCGCCCCTCCTCAGTGCTTCCGCTGCGCTGCCCGCTTCAACGGCCGGCACTGGAAGCGAACCCACGCCACCACCATCTACCCCAACGCACGATGAAAATCTACCGCATCATCCACGCCCAGGCCTGCCGCAACCTCCGCCACTTCATCTCGGCCGTGGTGCCGGAGGCGGAGCAAGTGGTCCCCACCGATTCCCTGTAAGAACATCCACACCCAACCCGTAGAACCATCCAATGACGACCAACATCCTGCCCCGTGGCCACTGGCGCACCCCGCCGGTGCTGTGCTCCACCGACACCTACACCTACTCCACCCAGCCCTACCCAATGTCCTACGTCCGCATAGCGGAGGAGCGCATCGAGGCGGTGCTCACCCGCATGGGCCTCAAGTGGCGCAAGGTGGTGGACGAGAACACCCGCGTCAACAGCGCCCGCTGGCGCGGCTGGCACAACTCGGTCCCCAACTACCGCTCCCACTACGAGGTGCGCCTCTCCCGCCACGTGCGATGGGAGACGTTCGCCAAGCGGTTCCTGGACGAGGAGCTGGCCTACTACCGCGAGCAGTTCGGGCCCACCTGGGCCCAGCGTGACGACGTCGATTGCTGGCTCGCTATGGCCCGCCGCGCCGACCAGGGAAAAAACTGAAAATAGTTCTGGACGCCCACCGTATCCCGCCACACACTCCTTCCCGTCATGAGAGGCCCACGCTCCACCCACCCACAGGCCGGCAGCCACACCAAGGCCATCACCTTGGACGGCCGCCGGATCATCACCACCATGGATGGCACCCGGCACGAGCTGACCCCGCGCCAGCAGGCCATCTACGATCAGTTCGACATCGCCAGCGAGGACGGCCGGAAGGCCGCCAACTTCTGGGTCGATTTGGTCCTGGTCGCCAAGCGCGACCCCGTGGAAGGCTGATGTCGATAGGGGCCCGCCGGGAGCCCAAGATCCCGGCAACCAACGTCACCACCCCATGAAGATGAAGAACCCCAGGGCGGTTTTCATTCCGCTGCTTGAACGCCTAATGGAGCTTGGCCTCACGGCCAGCGACATCGGGCACCTTATCGGGCGCTCCAGCAACTACACCTCAGTGTGCATGAAGCGCAGTCAGACGGCGTGCGACCTCACGGTCCAAGCCTGCCAGCAACTGATCAACTTGGTGCACACCGGCATCCTCAAGATGGAGAAGGCCCCCACCAAGAACGGCCGCCCCGCATGGTGCCACCGCACCGGCAAGCGCCTGCTCGGCAACCTGTTCTTCACGCCCCAGACCGCTCCCGCCCGCAAGGCGGTGGCGACCCGGGCGGCGAAGAAGGTGACCAAGGCCGTGGCCAAGGCGCAGTCCGCTGCCGCCGATCGGCCCGAACTGCCGCTCGGCGACCTCTCCAGGGTTACCTACCGGTCCCGCAACCCGGTGGCGTTCGGCATGTTCCTCGCCGCCGCCGACTCCATCATTGAGTCCCACCACCTCGATGTGGAAAAAGCCTGAAAGAGAACCACGAACCCCACGTATCCAGAATATGGCAACCAACCAAAAGAAACCGTTCGCCCAGGTAGTCTGGGACACCCTCAATGGCATCGACTGCTCCGCGTTCACGGAGAAGAAGAAGGCCACCGGGGGCCGAGAGCTGACCTACCTCTCGTGGGCCGGCGCTTGGGAGATACTCATGCACCACTTCCCGTGCAGCTCGTTCAGCTTCCGGGAGCCGGTGTTCTACCAGGACGGCACCTGTGAGCTGTGGTGCACGGTTATCGTCTCGGACGGCACGGACTCCCTGGAGCGCACGTGCTTCCTGCCTGTGATGACCGGCTTCCAGAACTCGGCAAAGCCGAACCCGGATGCCCGCGACATCGGCGACAGCCGGATGCGCTGCCTCGTGAAGGCCCTCGGCCTCTGCGGACTCGGCCTCTACATCTACCGGGGCGAGGACATCCCCACCTACGAGACGACCGACAAGCCGGCCGCATCGCAGCCGAAGGGCGACCCGAAGGGCTCCTCCTGGAGCCATCCGAAGGCTCAGGCCAATGGCAAGGCGACCCCGCCGCCCCGTCCCCCGGCCGCCGGAGGGAAGCACCCGGACAAGCCGATCCACCCTGACACGGAGAAGTGGATCAACGAGGCCATCCTCATGCTCTGCGACGGAGACGAGGAAGTGGCCGGCGTGAAGGTCCACAACCTGATCGTCCACACCAACGAGAACCGCGCCAAGTCGGGCTCGTCGGAGGAGGTGGCGAAGAAGCTGGGCGACCTGATCGAGGTCGAAGGCCAGCGGATCGTCAAGGGCCTCAAGGTGAGGCTCCATCAGAAGTCGGCGGAGCAGAAGGCCGCCGCCGCCAACGAGGCCTAGGAGCCCACCTCGTAGAACTCACCGCCCCGGCCGGCGTCCTGGTCGGCCGGGGCACAAACCCACCACAAATAGAGCATCATCACCATGAACCTGAATCAAGTCACCATCGGCGGCACCCTCACTCGCGACCCGGAGCTTCGCTACACGGCGAAGGGAACGGCCGTCTGCGAACTGGGGATCGCCATCAACGAAACCTGGAACGACGCCAACGGCAGCAAGCAGGAGCGCACCACCTTCGTGGACGCCACCTTCTGGGGCCGCACCGGCGAGGTGATCCAGCAATACTTCCAGAAGGGCGGCCAGATCCTGATCTGCGGGAAGCTGACCCTCGACACCTGGGAGGACAAGCAGTCCGGGCAGAGGCGTTCGAAGCTCAAGGTCACCGGCCAGAGCTTTGAGTTCTGCAACAAGAATGTCGCCGGCGACGTCCAGGAGCGCCAGGAACGCCCGCAGCGGCGTCAGGAGGCTCCCCGCACCCGGGACGTCCCGCAGGACGATGACGAGGACGACATCCCGTTCTGAAAGAAGGGCTCTGCTGGACACGTAGGGGCCAGCTACAGGGGGCGAGTCCCCCGTGACGACACGACAACCGGAGGGCCATGATCAGGCGCAGCAAAAGACCGAAGGACGGCGGCGGCCGTGAAAGCGCATCGCCCCGGGCTGGGAAGGGGGCCCATACCTCCCCGGCCGACAACCAACCAGTGCACCCGATTCAATCCCATCTCACCCGATACCCCACACCATGATCGTTGTATTCGACATCGAAACGGCTCCCAACGAGGAGCGCCTCGCGAAGTTCGCGGAACCCTTCACGAAGGCCAAGCCCGTGCGGCAGGACTTCGACCCGTCCAGCGTCAAGCTGGGCAACCTCAAGGACGAAGCCAAGATCGCCGAAAAGATCGAGGCCGCCAAGGAGGCCCACGAGGCCGCGCAGCTCCAGGCCGCCGCCGACTGGGAGCGCGAGGAGGCCGACCACGCCCAGAAGCAAGTGGACAAGGCCGCCCTCTACCCGGCGGTGGCTGAGATTGTCGCCATCGG
>CAZHUY010000013.1:0-22215 GCA_964535465.1 uncultured Myxococcales bacterium | reverse complement strand
CTCCAAGCGGTTCGTGGATCTCGTGGAACCGTTCTTCATGTTCGGCCCCAAGACCCCCAAGATGGAGGGCTACCCGTCCTACCTGTCGCTCAACCGGGCGGTGGAGCTGATCGACGGCTTCGACAAGCCGGCCGACACCTTCGCCCTGGAGGACGGCATGGGGAGCACAGTGGCACTCGTGCCGCGCAGCAAGCTCGACCTGGACGTCGAGGGGGCCACCTACCACGAGTGGCTGGCCGCCGGCGAGTTCGACAAGGCTCGCGAATACCTCTGGAACGACATCGCCCTCACCCGGGCGGTGGCGAACGCCAACCCGTTCCTGGGCTGATCAGGACCACCAAGCACCCCCGGGATCAGCCCCCGGGGGTAATAGCACCCATACTGTATGTCCAAGCAGAACACACCCACCAAGAAGTTGCTGGTCGCCGCCGTCAAGAAGGCCTCGATCACCGTGAGCTGGCAGGAGTCGGGACACGATCAGCCGATCGTGACCATCGACCCCCACGATCGCCCGCTGCCGGAGTTCGACGCCGCGATGGAGGCCCTGCTGCCGGTCGCAAACGACCTGTTCGGGTTCGCCGCCAAGTGGCTCCAGGACCGCAAGGTCCGGGTCTACAAGGTGGCCTTCAAGCTGGATGATGGGGGTGGTGTCGCCGCCAAGATTTACTTCCGCGCCGTCCTCAAGGGCGAGGTGGAGTGGACCGGCGCGACCCCGCTGCTGCGCATCGACCAGCCCGAAGGGGCCAAGGAGATGGGCACCCCGATCAGTCCTGAAGGGGTGGCCGCCGTCAAGGCGCTCGCCCACGAGGCGATCCGCTACGCGGAGGGCCACCGCTCCCAACAGACGTTCCTAGACTTGCTCGACCCGGACCCAGCCGGGGAGGACGAGAACCCGGACCTCGGCATCTGAACCCCCAACCCCACCGCTCCATGGCCAAGTCTCCCACCGAGAAGGCGATCAAGGTCCTCAAGCGCCTCGGCTACGCGCCCCAGGTCGTGGAGCGGTGGAACCCCTACGCCAAGATCCGCCAGGACGCCTGGGGATTCATCGACATCATTGCGCTCGCCCCAGGGCGGTCCCCCCTCTACCTCCAGGTCACCTCCTGGGACAACGCGCTCGCCCGCGCCAAGAAGATCGTGGAGTCGGCGCTGGCCCGCCCGGTGATCGAGTCCCGCTCGGCCCGGGTCGAGGTCTGGGGCTTCCGCGAGGTGCAGAGCCGGAACGATGACAACCTCCGGCGCATCCGGCTGCGGACCAAGGACGGAATCCCCTACTGCGACGGCAGCGTCTACTGCCACGATCGCGACCTCCAGTGATTTTTCTGAAAAAAGTTCTGGACTCGTGACGTAGCCCAGGTGACACTGACCCCGACGATGAAACTCGACTACAACCTGATCCCGCCCCACTCCCTTGGTGCCGAAAAGTCAATCCTCTCCTCCTGCCTGAACGAGGCCGCCCACCTGGACGAGCTGCTGGAGCAGGGCTTCACCGACGCCCACTTCTACCTCCCGGCCCACCGGGCCCTGTTCAACGTCCTCAAGGACTGGCGCAGGGACGAGCGAGAGTTTGAGCTGATCACCCTGATCCAATACCTCGCCGACGCCGGCCGGCTGGACGTCATCGGCGGCCCCCAGGCCATCTACGAAATCTACACCTACGCCCCGCACCACGGCCACTTTGAACGGCACGCGGAGGAGGTTCGTGAGAAGAAGTTCCGGCGCGACGTCCAGGCTTGGGCGGGACAACTCCAGGCCGCCGCCATGGACCCGGACGCCGCCATCCAGGACATGCTGGCGCAGCCGGTGGACGACCTGATCGCCAGCCGCTTCCACAGCCGCTCGCTGGCCACCGGATCGGTCGGCGTGGACGAGTGGCTGGATGACTGGAAAGCCAAGTTTGACGGACAGGTCATGGACATCATCACGTGCGGCATCCCCCAGCTCGACCAGCTCCGGGGAGGGATCGACAATCCCGGGCTGACCTACGTGGGTGCCTTCCCGTCGAGCGGCAAGACGGCGATGCTCGTGCAGATGATGGTGCACCTGATCCGGGACCCCGACTCACGGGTGCTGATCTTCTCCCTGGAGATGACCCGCCGCCAGTTGATACAGAGGGCCATGATGCACCTCTGCCAGTTCCAGGACAGCCGCATCATCACGGAGCCGGAGAAGGGGGCGGTGACCAAGGGCGACATGCTCAAGATCCGGGACGCCGCCAAGATCCTGGACACCGACCGGCTGATCATCGAGGACCAGGGCGGGATCTCGATCGACCAGATTGAGGCCCGGGTGAAGGTCGAGCAGCGCAAGGGCCCGCTCACGATGATCGGGGTCGACTACGTGCAACAGGTCACGTGCCAGGACGGCGGAGACAGCGGTGTCGAGCAGCGCATGACCAAGATCACCCGGGGGCTCCAGCGGGTGATGAAGTCCTCACGGGCGGCCGTGATCGGCCTCTCCCAGCTCACCCAGGACAGCAACGGCCACATCAAGATGAAATACGCGAACAGCCTGGAGGAGGACGCCGATCTGGCGATCCGCATCGAGCGGGCCCGCGACGACGACGAGGTGACCGGATTCAAGGTCATGAAGGACCGGCAGCGGGGACACCGGGGCGCGTTCCTACCCTGCTTCTTCAACAAGCGCACCCAGACGTTTCAACCAAGGAGCCAACATGTCTGAGGACACCAACACCATGGAGGTGCAGCCATGAGGATCAAGAGGATCAAGGGCGAGCTGTTTCGCTACTGGGTCAGCTCCAGGACTGAGCAGGAGTGGCACACCGTGGACCTGTCGGAGCGCGACGGCCACGGGGTCTGCACGTGCCACCACTTCCGGTTCGTGGCTCTGCCGAACTTCCGCCGGCTCAACCGGGACCGCCGGGTGGGACAGCAGCGGTGCGTCCCCTACGGCCAGGAGAACCCCACGGAGTGCGCCCACATCGCCCTCGCGCAGAGGGTGGTCACGGAGCGGTTCACGAAGCGGCTCCAGGCGATGACCCGGCCGGGGGTGCCCACGTGGCTCTGGCGGCTCTGGTGCGCCATCACCGGGGACTCAGTGCCGCCGCAGCTTGCGGACGAGGGACACGATGGTCAGGAGTCCAACGACAATACCTACGGAGAGTGAGACGGCCTGGAGCGCCTCGATGGTCGTGTGCATCGAGAAGGCCAGCGACCCGAAGGAAGCGGCCATCCCCATCAGCCCCTTCCATAGTAGCATGAAAAGCTCGCGGTAGTCCATGACGCCCGCGAGCTTCTCAGCTTCTGGATGGTAGATCAAGCGTCGTAGAGACGCCGCAGCTTCTTGAGCTGCCACTCGATGGCGTCCAGGGCCTCGGACAGGTCCTTGACGGAGGCCATCGTCGGCGTCACGAAGTCGGCCGGCTGGGTGATCTCGTTCTTGGGTGCTGGGGTGGACAGGAGGCCGGAGACGATGGCCTGGAACCACGGGATGCCGACCTTGGACCCCGGGCAGCTCTTGCTGGTCTTGGGGTCGTCACGGTGGCCGTTGATGGCACCCACGCCCAGACCGGTAGCGGTCAGGATCTCGGCCACCACCCAGGCGGCGTTGCGCCAGCAGTAGAGTCCACGGCCGTTGCTCGGGTCGTCCCGATCGTAGTTGCCCAGGACCTCGATACCGATGTGGGTGGCGTTGAAGCTCACGGCGTGCACTCCACGGGCGTCGAGCGGCGACAGCCCCCAAGCTCCGTGCTGGTCGTCCACGAACAGGTGTGGGCCGGCGCTCCACCGCAGCTCGTTGCGGTAGTAGTCCTGGAGGTTGCGGATATGCTGCTCCGTGAGCCCCTGCGGGCGCATGGCGAGGTCCGGGTAGCCGGTGTGGTGCATGGTGATCCCCCTGACCCACGAGAGGTCCAGGGTGGCGAGGTGGCCGCGTAGGGCCTCCCTCGTGGGGAAGGGGATGGGCGGGGCGCTGTAGGACATGGGACCAGGGGCTGGGGGTTACTTGCCGGAGTCGATCACCTCGACTGCCTCCAGGATCTGGGAGTGGAGGAGCAGGGTAGCAGACTGTGGCGCTTCTCCGATGTCGGTGGACGGGATGGGCTGGAACTGGATGACCTGGGAGCCGGCCGGTTGGACGGCCACCCCGTTGACCACGCCGGAGCCGGCGCAGCTCGCGAGGCTGCCGAAGCCGATGGTCAGGAACGCCCCGATCATCATGGCCCGGACGACCGATCCGTTGATCTTGCCGTCGTCCACGGCATCCATAACGGTGATGACGACATCCTTGGCTGCGGATGCGCCGGTGAACAGCAGGGCGGCCCATGAGGCCTTCTCGCCCAGCAACTCTTGAAGCTCGGGGAGCTTGGAGATGCCCAGGACGAGAGCGATGACTTTCAGGGCCGCTGCTCCGCATTTGGCGACGTTTCGCTTATTCATGGGGCCCCGTGATAGCAGATGCCGGGGCCCGTGGCAACCCGGACGGCTACAGGAACCAGAGTGAGCTGTCGGCGTCAGCGATGGCCTGGGCGTAGGCGGAGGCGTTGTCGCCCCCCGGCGCGAACGGCACGATGCAGAGGTTTTTCACCCGGTAGGTGAAGTGGTCTCCGGAGCGAACACGGATGATGCTGGTCCACGTATGGGCCGTACCTTTCAACTGTGTTCCACCGTTGAGGGCGGCGGAGGTGTTCTCCGTGACGTCGATCGTGTCGGTGCGGACCTTGAACTCGGTGGGGGTGCCGAAGATGTGCTTGATGGCCACCCGCATACGGTAGGCGGGTGGCAGGGTGTCAGCCTCGGACGCGATGGTCCCGTTGGGGATGTCGGCGGTGGAGTAGGTGCGCCCGCCGGTCTCGAAGCCGTAGATCTCCCCCTGCACGTTGCCGGAGGCGTAGTTCTGGAAGCGGAGCGTGATGTATGGTTCGCCGGCCTTCTGGGAATCGTTCTTGAGGAAGTAGAACTGCCCGTCCGTGCCGGTGGCGGCGTCCCACATGGACACGAGGCCCGCCGCCACGATGTAATAGCCGCCACCGTTGGCGTTGACGGTTGCGCTGGTAATCTCGGCCTCCAGCGGGTTGGTGTCGCGTGCCACGCCCAGCCCGCTATAGTTGGTGGCGATGCGGATGGCGGGGACAGCGAGGCCGGCGTGGATGGGGCAGATGGTGGCGTATGCCACGCCTTTCCGGGCGTCACTCCCACCCGGATTGAGGACCTCGATGAAGCGGCTCCCTGACTTGGCGGCGAAGGTGCCTGTGGTTTGGTTGTAGGAGGCCTCGTTGGAGAAGTCGAAGGTGAAGTCCGGGAAGCCTGCTGAGGGGCTGCCACCGCTGCCCCCGCCGCCCCCGCCGCCCTCAAAGGGATGGCCGCCCAGGCCTTGCGCAGCCAGAGCGGCGTTCACGAGGTCGTCGCGGGTCAGGTCACCACGAGAGAGGGACGGAGGCATGGCGTTACTGGGTGCGCTGGACGCTGTAGTCGATGTCCGGGGCGGAGCCGGTGCTGGCGGATGCCACGAGGCGGATCGCCGTGCACGAGGCCGGGATGACCACCTGAAACTCGGTGACCCCGGTTCCGTCGATCGAGGCGGCGTCGGTGTCGTCCAGAGCCACGGCGGTGCCGTCCTGCATCAGGAGCTTGATGTCCACTAGGGTGCCACCGCCCCAGGTCCCCCAGAGCTTGATGGCGTAGGTGAGGCCTGGGGTGAGGTTGATGACGTCGTAGTTGCCGTCATCGGTGATCGGGACGTAGGTGTCGGAAGTGATGTTCGCCATGGTCGTTCAGTGGTTGCGGTTCGGAGGCTATCACGAGACGGGCTTCGCGTTCAAGAGCAGGGAGTGCGCCGCCTTGACCCAGGTGTCCCCCTTCGTGGCGGAGAACAACCCCATGTAGTCGCACTTGCCATCTCCAAAGGCGAATTGGATCCCTAGGTTGCCGTCTCCAGGGGTCACCGTTGGGTAGGTGACGGCGATCCGCTCGGTGTAGGCCTTGATGCTGTGGTCGGCAGCGATCTCGGCCTGCTCCTTGTCAAGCCCTCCTGCGACGTAGCCCCCGTTGGCCTCATGGCGCGAGATCGAGTGCACCGTGATTAATTTGCCGTTGAGCATCATGCGGAATCCGTTGGCCGAGAACCACCGGCTGATCACGAGGTCCTGTCCCGCGAAGTATCCTGGTGAGAAGCTCAAGCGATCGGCCGGGTTATAGGTGGCGTTGAAGATCGATCCGTGCGGAGGGCCCAGATAGATCCATTTCCCGTCGCTCGCCGGCGACCACGCTGCGGTGATATACTTGTAACCCCAGTAGTCAAACTGCGGATTGTAGGGGTCTGTGTTCTCCAAGTTGCGCCAGATTGCCCCTGTGTCAGTGTGAGCGCGGCCGGCAACAAAACCCCAATGGGCTGGAGGGCTATTGCCAGATAGGGAGTGGTCCGCCACCGCACGGTAGCTCTCCAGGGTGATGATCCCGGGGGCGTGCGTGTCGATGTAGGCTTCGTCGTCGGGGTGGAGCCGTAGGACATCGCCGGCAAGGTCGGCGGCGATCGGCTTGAGCCAGCGGGTGGCATCGGGGTCCGTGTCCACCGTGTATTTTGCGAGGTTGCTTGGCAGGTGCACGACGAACGGGCTCCCTCCCAGGTTGACCAGAGAGGTCACCCCCCCGGAACTCGGATCAAGGGTGTAGTAGTCCTCGTCCCAGACGCAGAAGCAGGAGATGGAGTCACCGAAGATGTCCGGGACGTCGGCCCCCTCAAGGATGCCCATCTGGAGGCTCAGTCGATTGGAGATGTCGAACATGGTGATCAGGCACCACCGACCAGTCGGCCGAAGATGCGGTAGGTGTTGGCTGCGGTTTTCACGATGGTCGCGCCGGCGTTCCTGACCTCCATGGCCGGGGTGTCGCCGGCGGCCGATAGGATAGTGGCACCGTCGCCCTCGCGGAAGGTCAGCGAGTTGGTGGTGTTCACCAGGGCGACGTCCCAGGTGGTCCCGATGGCGATCTCCGCATCGTCGTCGGCGGGGCAGTAGAGCGAGACGGCCCCATCCGTGGTGTCCACTTCGAACAGCCGGAAGGCGTTTCCCTGGGAAAGGGTGAGGTCCCCGGCCACCGACACCACCCGGTTGGCGAGGGCGTCGGACAGGTCCGCGTCACCCACCAGGAGGTTGCGGATGTCGGACAGCAGGGTGGCGTAGAGGTAGGTCGTCATGTCCCCGGCGGAGTCGAAGTAGAGGAACGAGCTGGCCCGGTTGGCCGGGGCGGGCAGCACGTAGGTGGCCCCGGGCTCGTTGGTCGGGAAGCTGATCGGCACCCCGGCCTCGCTCGTGATGCCCAGCAGGGCGATCTGCACCAGCAGCGTCAGCCGGTCGAACATCGCCTCGCGGATGTTAGGGTCGTTGTTGCTGGAGAGCTGGAGGTCCACGAGCTGGGTCAGGCTCATGGCGAGGTAGGCAACTAGGGAGTAGGTCTCGTCGTAGCCGGTGTCCGTCACAAACTCCACGGTGTCCCCCACGAGGGTGACGGTCATGCCGGAGCCGTTGGTGAGCGTGGTGGTGGCTCCATCGGCGTCGGTGACGATGACCTGGAGGTCGTCGGCGTCGAGGGCTTTCCAGGGGCAGACGTAGGCGGTCACCGCAGAGCTGTTGCCGGTGAAGGCCTTTGGAGCGTAGGTCGTGCTGATCATGGCGGGAGGTTACTCGGGTTTCTCGGGGACGTCGAGGTGGGGGAACGCCCCCTCCCAGACGGAGATTGGGATTTCCTTGCGGACCCTGGGGCCCAGGTTGTCCAGGATCTCCTGATCGGACAGCCCCTGGGTGGCCTGGATGAGCGCCTCGGTGAGCCGCTCGTGGCGGATCTCGCCATCCTCCTCGGCCTCGTAGATGTCCTTGCGGGCCCGCTTCACGGCGTCCACCGCCTTCTCGCCGGCCGGGGTGAGGGCCGCCTCGATCTCGTCCGTGAACCCGGCCTGCCGCAGGAAGCGGTTGCCGATGTCGTAGGCCATCCACCCTCCGCCTGCGACCTTGAGCATCGAGCCCAGCTCGTGGACGATCGTGCCCACGCCGCGCAGGCTCGGGTCCTCGATCAGCTCGGAGGTTGCCTCGGTGAGGTCCTGGGAGTCGGCCCCGAAGTCCTCAAACCACTCCACGATCGGGAGGTTGTAGCCCCACACCTTCGTCTCCTCCAGTTGCTGGTCCTCGGGAAGCGACCTGTTCACCACCCCCACGAGGGCGTTAGTGGCGTAGCCGAAGCCGGTGGTCAGCATGTGGCCGACCAGGAACAGGCCGTTGAGCGGGCCCATGAGGAAGGCGCGGACGTAGTCGGCCGGGTTCAGGTCGAACAGGCCAGTCTCGTCGTCGTCGTCCGTGAGGTTGCGGATGTTGCAGAAGATGTCGCTGACGATCTGGAACGCGAACGGCAGCAGGATGTGGCCCACCACCAGCCGCTTGAGGAAGTCCTTGCCAGCCCCCGGGGTGCCGGCCCGCCAGTCGAGCAGCGCCTCGTAGGTGTTGCTGTAGAATTGCCGGGGCGAGGTCAGGAACATCGTGAACAGCCGGTTGACGGAGCCGGCCGACTGGTAGTGGCTCTGGTCCTTGACGTCGCCGGACTGTTGCGCCCGCTCGACCGACATCTCCATGGCGAGCTGGCCCTCGGCCTCGGCGTCGGCCTGGGTGGCCCCGCGCTTGAGCGCCTTGTCGATCGTGGATTGCCGAATCGCCCAGCCGCCAACCACCACCGGCACGAGGTCGCCGAACCGGCCGAAGATCATGCCGCCCTCGACGGCCCACCGGATGCGGCTCTTGGTCTTGTCCATCCGGTGCATCACGGCCATGACGTCTCGCTCGTAGCCGCCCTTGAATCGCTCGCGGATGAACTCGTTGTTCCACATCTCGGTCCAGTTTTTCACCGGGTTGAGGAAGAACTGGCTCTGGTAGCGGGCGTAGTCGCGCACGCTCATGTCGTAGAGGAACGCCGGCAGCGAGGTGAACTGCTTCACCATCACCCCCACGTTGTAGGACAGTGCGGCGATCGTGAAGGTGCGGCGGAGCGCGTCGATCTTCCGCATGGCGAAGGCCTTCTGGTTGCCGCCGCCGGCGAACTGGTCGAGCTTCTCGTGGATCAGGCTGCGCAGCTCCTTGCCGCCCGCCTCCTCCAGGCCGGCCTGCACATACTTGTCGTTGAACACCGCCCTCAGCTCCTGCATCGGCTCGGCCCAGGCGATGAAGTGGGAGCTGGTCGCGAGGTGCTCGTTGAAAAGCTGGAGCGCACCGACGTCCTGCCGGGGCTCAGCCCTGTGGTTGATGCGCTGCTTCGCGAAGCCAGGGGTGGTGCTCGCGCCCTTGATCGTCTCCTCCAGGAGGTTGTCGCTCACCTGACGCCCCTGGTGCCGCCAGCGTGCCGGGGAGTAGTTCTTGATCCGGGCCATGTCGATGCCGAACACCCGGCGGTAGACCACGTTCAGCTCGTGGTAGTTGGCGTCGTATTTGGCCGCCAGCCACGTGCGGAGCTGCTTCGCCTCGTCCGTGAGGAAGCCCTCGATCTGCTTCATCACGGTGTAGTCGTAGCCCCACCGTTGCATGGCCTGCTGCGCTCCGTCCTGCCGGTAGAGCATCGAGAGGTAGAGCGCCTGATCCTGTGAGAGAACCTGCTGCACCCGGCCGCCGATCGTCCGGTGCTGGATCGACAGCTCGCTCCGCCGGCGGCCCTCTGGCTTGGCGTCCTCGGCCTCCAGCAGGCTCTCCAGCGTCTCGATGTCGTAGCGGGTCAGCCCGTGCACCTCTGGGCGCACCTCGCCGTCCACGATCTTCCTGGCGATCTCCACGGGGACCTTGATGTCCTTGGTGGGCTTCATCTCCACCCGGAACACGCCAGTCTCTGACGACTCAGTTGCAAAGTCTGCAAGTTTCCTGTTCAGGATGAACCGCCAGTCAGGGCGCGAGGTCGGCACCTTGAACACGCTGGCCAGCTTCCGGGACATCTGGTCGGCCTCCACCATGTTGCGCCGGCGCTCCACGTGGGTGGCCTTGTGCACCAGGACGGACGCCCACCGGTGGAGCCGGCTCTTGAGGGTTCCCTCCTTGCCCCGGCGGGCGGCGGCGTTGATCAGCCACTCCCAGGACTGGTTCTTGAGGTGGAATCCCCGGGCCCCCTTGCCGTCGACCTGACGCTCGGCGAGCCACTTGCGGAAACCCTTCTTGCCGATTGTCGGGTCCTCCGCAAGTTTCGTTTCGCGACTGTCGCTCAGGCCTTCGCCTCCGGTGATGACGTCGAGCGCCATCTCGCACAGCTTCCGGTTGTGCTCCCGCTTCGCCTCCTGGATGAAGCGGTAGGTGGTCATGCCCCGGCCGATCAGGGACCGGAGTGCGTCCCGGGCCGTGGTCATGTCGCGGCCGTGCCGGCGGTGCCTGCCCGTCTGGGCGACGTTGCCGAAGGTCTGGAGGCGGATCATGGCCTCGGTCAGGGAGTTTATCTGGTCGGCGTCCTGGGCGACCGTTAGCGCCTGCTCCAGGCGGTCCTGTTCGCCAGCCACCTCGTCCGGGGTCATGCCGATCACCTCGCGGATGGCCGCCATCTCGGCTTCGAACTCCGCGCCCTTTCCCTCGACCACTCCGGCGGCGTTCTTCTTGGGCTTGCGCTGGGCCAGCATCCGCCCGATCTCGGGGCGCATCTCGTCTGCCACGAACTTGTCGAGGTAGGCCTCCATCTTGGGCAGCTTGTCCCGGAGGAACCGGGTGCGTGCCGCCTGGGAGTCGAGGCTCGCCAGGGTGGCGAACCCGCCCAGCTTGGCGCGGACCTCCGCCGGCAGGGCCCCAAGCATCGCCTCATACATGGCGATGTCCTGGAACTGTTCGAACTCCCCTGATCCGTCGTCCTCCTTGCCGTAGATCACTTGGTTGTTCAGGCGGGCCTCCAGGCGGTCGATGCGGTCGAGCATCCTGCCCCACACTTCCTCCGTGAACCCGGAGGACTGCACGAGATTCTCGGCCACGAGGTCGCGGAGCGCCCGGTTCTCTAGGCTGATTGCCATGGTGCCGGTGAGCCGCTCGATCTCGTCCTGTGACAGAATCCGGGTGACCTTCATCTCGCCGGAGATGAGCCACTCGCCCACCATGTTCGGGTTGGTCTTGTAGCGGTAGTGCCCCCCGTAGGGCGGTTGGTCCTTGATCTCGGCGGTGCGGCTGTTGATCGTCCCGTCCTTCTTCATCGTGGCGCGGCGGTTGGCCTCGCTCTGCCAGTCGATGTCGGCCGGCATCTCCACCTCGGCCCAAACCCGGTCGCCGTAGGTGCCGTCCCGCTTCATCAGGTGCGGGGCGCTGGGGATGTCGCCGGCGTGCCAACCGGGACGCTGCGCCAGTGGCCGCCCGCCGATCTTTCCCTCGTGTATCTCGGCCCGCAGCCATACACCGACCGGCACCTCGGTCTTGACGTCCATGAACAGCGGGAACAGCTTCCCGGGATGGGACTTCCTAGTGGCGAACAGCTTGTAGGCCTTCACCGTCCGCTGGGGCTGGAAGTCCTCGGCGATCGAGAGGGTGCCGGCCCATCCTGCCGGGATTGGGATGGCCACATCGTTGGTCTGCCCGATGTCCCAGAAGGCGCGGATCACCAGGGCGTCGTGGCCCCCATTGCGAGCCTTTGCCAGGAACGTCGGGATCATCTCCTCTGCGAGCATATCCTCGTCCTCGTCAGGCATGGCGTCCTCAAGGTCATTCTGATGGATCACCAGTGGGTTGCGGAAGGTGAACTCCTGCTCGGTGACCGTGCCGAAGAACTCGGCGTGCTCGCGGTTCGCGGTCCACATCGGGAGGCCGTAGCCGCGCCCGGTGCCGCCGCGCTCTCCGCGATACAGCTTCATCGTGAGAGGCTTGCCATTGCCCGTGCCATTCCCCTTCTCCGCGATGCTCGTCGTGCCGCCGGACGTGCGCCGAAGCATGGCGAAGTAGCTGTCATTCTGGCGCTCCGCCTGCTCGGCCTCGATCCGCACCCCGTCGTCGCCGGTGAGAGCGTCGACCCACTTGGTGTAGCTCTTGATCACCCCGCGCTTGAGCATCTTCTCATAGAAGCCGACGGCCTCTGGGATCGCCCCCTTCACGTGAAGCTCGCGATCCGGGAACCGGGCGGCCAGCTCGCGCAGCATCGTCTCCCCACGGTTCATCTCGCCAGAGGTGATCCAGGTCACCCGCAGCTCCTTGAAGTCGATCTCGGCCTCGATGGCGGCCCTGTCGCGGTAGTAGCGGATCACCTGCGCCTTGCGGCGGGGATCTCCCTGCCGGAAGTGCTGGTCCATGGTGATGATATACGGGTCGGCGTCGTCCTGGATCGAGAGGGTGCTGGTCTTGTTCGGGTCGAACAGGGTGTCGGGCAGGGCGAGGCTGCGGCTGGCGGTGTTCAGGATCACGACCTGTTCACGGGTGCCGTGAACGTCGGCGATCACGCACACAACGTCGGACACCGGGACCTCGTGCTTCACGAGGTAGGCCCGCTTCCCCTGCATCTGCTCCTCCCACTGGAGGCCGGCGGCCTGGGACAGGAATGTCGGGAGGGTGGCCATGCCGTGGGTGTTCTCGTTCGGGAACTTCCACCGCCATACAGTGATATTATCACCGAACTCGGAAGCTAGCGCCTTCCGGGTGCCTTCGTAGCTGCGGTAGAGCCGGGTGCGAAAGGCCTGCTGCTTGGCGCTGTCGTAGCTGCGGTTGAAAACCGCCTCAAGCGCCAGCGTCACATCCTGACGCTCTGGGGTTGGTTCCTCGGCACCGGATGGCTTCATAGGCGCAGCATACAGTATGCTCGGACTCTCGGGGTTGAACCGCTGCGACAGGGGGATGACGTTGCCTTGGGAGTCGTAGGTGACGGGAGGCAGATCTGATCTTGCACCTTCCGAAATGGAGTCAACTGTATAGGAGGCGTTCCGCATCTGCTGTTTCAAGTTGCGGTAGCCATCCCTTGCTGATTTGAACTCGCTGTCCGTTGAGAGCGCGGACTTCGCTTCGTTTCGTTTATTCCAGAACCTCCACACGATTTCCGTATCATTGACGCCACTGCCCGCTTCGTATTTGTAGAGTCGTGGCTCGCTTGCGAGATCATACGTCAATCCTGCATCCTGAGCCTCCACGCTATATACAGGCTCAAACAAGATGAACTCCCCGGGCTTTAGGCTCTGGTGAGTATATACATTGATCGAAGTAGCCGCAGTAGATTGCGCCTTTCTGAACGCTGAATACGTCTTGTCAAGACCCTTGAAGAAACGGATTGCGGTGTCAATCCAATCAGCCTGCTCGCCAGCCTGCTTCACATCGACATCGCTTGGTTTCCCAGACCTTCGTCTAACGGATGGAGGAGCGCCAATGCCTTCCCCAGATGGATCAAGATCCAACGCCAATTCGGCCAATGTGGACAAGGTTCCATCAATCTCGTTTATCTGTACGGCTTGGTCGCTTGCTAGCCAATCGAGAAGCCTAGATGTTCGATCTAGTTGTCTGGTGAAATATGCGTGCCACTCAAGTGGAGAAAGATGTTTGTCTGCGAGATACTCTCGGACAGACAGTTGGTCCAACATGCTGTCGTCAATCCCATCGCCTTCCTCATACGGTGCGTATGGTTCAAGTCCAACGAATTTACTTTCATCAATCCTCGAGATTCCATGCCTTTGCATTTCATCATCAAGCATTGATCGCAGAAAATCCTCCGCCTGATTTACTTTGCGCTCCACAGCGCCAAGATCAACCACAGAAGAACTGTTTCTCGCCGCCGCATCCACCATCTCCTGCAACCTGCTCCGGTTCTTCTCCGGTTCCTTCGCAAGCTCTAGGTACTCCGCGTCCTGCGCGGGGGTGATGGAGGCCTCGGCACCGGATTTGTCTGGCTGGCCTCCATCCATCCCATCCATGGCTCCCATGGCGGCCAGCTCCAGCTCGTAGGTGCCGGCGCTGGCGAAGTCAGCGATCGAGGCTCGGAGCACGCTCCCAGGTAGGGTGGCCGGCGCTCCTTGGTCGGCGATCCTGTGGATCGACATCGAGAAGCTGTGCAGCTCGTCGGCCAGTTCGAACGCACGCTTCTGGTTGCCGGCGGCAAGGGCGGCGTCCATTTCGTCGGCGATCTCCTTCCGGGTCCGACGTTTCGTCACGGGGCGGTCCCCAACCAGGGACGACTTGGGCCTCGGGGTGGCGAACTGGCCCCCGTCCACCGGGAGGTCCTGGAGGATCACTCCGGCGCGGGCGTCCTTGTCGAGGTAGCCCAGGAAGCCACGGTCCCGCACGAGGTGCGCCCGAATCTCGCGCATCGCTTTCCAGTCCATGAAGGCGTGCCTCTTGACCTTGCGGCGGTTGACGGTGTAGGGGAGCTGGCCACGGACGATCGCCCAGGCCTCCTCCTCCAGGTTGAGCGGGTCGGCCTCTAGGTCATACCACCACGAGGGGTGCACCGGGATGCGGTATCCCTTGGTCGGGTCGATGCCGAAGTTGCCAACCTCGCTGTAGCCGTTCAGGGCGATGTAGGCCCTCTTGCAGTAGATGACCTTGTAGTCCCGGTAGGTGTCCTGCTCCTCCCCCTTCTTGCCGGCGACCTGGACCTTGATCCGATCGACGCCGGCCGGGGAGGTGGTCCCCAGGTAGTGGGCGATCTCGTTCCGCTTGAGCCCCTTCGTGGTGAAGCCACCCTCCCTGGTGGGTGTGGCCTGAAAGTTCGGCTCGATGATCGAGAGGGTGTAGTCCTCGGCCACCGCCTTCCGCGCCGGCTCGGCGGAGCGCCAGTCGTAGTCGTCGTAGCTCTCGCGCTTGATCTCGGTGAAGGTGTCGAGGTGGAAGATGGCGTCCTGGTTGGCCCCCACGGCCACGCTGACGGCCTCCTCGGCGGTGGGGTAGGTGGTGGCGACGTCCATGACGAAAGCCCCGTCAGGACGCTTCCAGCCGCCAACGTAGGCCTCCTGGTCCTGCGACAGCACGGGGAGGTGCGCCTGCCGGAAATCTGCCATGGTTTTTCCTGCAACTAGGATCGTCTCGGTGGCCTTGGAAGGAGCCACCACGTAGCCAGTCGTGACCAGCTTGCCGGTGCGGGGGTCGAGGGTGAACCCGTCCGGGTTTGCGTCTGCAACGGCCTGGAGCTTCTCGGCCGACATCACCTCGTAGATCGAGGTGGTGACACCCTCGCTGACGGGGGCCACGTTCGCGTCAACCTTGCCGGTCTTGCTACCTTCGAACTCGGTGTAGAAGGTGCCCAGGTGCTCCTGGGTGTATTCGGAGATGGTGCGGTCGGTCTTGCCGACGTCCCAGCCGGCCCGCCGCATGACGTCGATCATGTAATACCACCGCAGGGCCTGGAGGCTCGCGGCGTCCATCTCGGTGCCATACTCCTTCTTCCATGCCTTCTGGAAGGACTTGGAGAAGTGGCCGAACACCTCACGCTCGTAGACGGAGGCGGGGAGGTCGCTGTTCTCCCCGGTGTCGAAGTAGGTGCGGATCAGCCGGCTCTCCCAGATGTCCACGGTGGTGAGGTAGTCGTATCCAAGGTTGTTGGCGATGTAGGGGCCCACCTTGGGGCCGAAGGACAGCACCCTTGGGAACAGGAGCGCCTGCTGGGTGCCTTTACCGCGCTTCTTTGGGACCTCGCGGTAGGTCAGCTTCTGGCCGGCGGCCTCCAGCATGGAGGCGATGACCTTGGTGGACAGGTCGCCCGGGGCATCCTTGAAGCCCAGCTCGCGGCGCTCGGCGATCAGCTCGTCCATGGTGATGAACTCGCCTAGGTAGTCACGATACTGCTTCCAGGTGAATCCGTGCTTCTCCTTCATCTGGAAGGCGGCAAGGATCGAGCGGATCTTGGACGGTGCAGTCTTGTTGCCCGGGTTGGCCTTCTTGCTCTCATCAACGACCATTCCGCTGGATTTGGTGCTCGGAAGGACACCGATCAGGTCCTCGATCTTCTCCCCGAACTGGAGGTAGTGGATGATCCGCAGAGCCTCTCCGGTATTGTCGCGCAGCTTGGTGTCGGGGGAGCACGCCCCGGACATGAACCGGTAGAGCCAGATGTCATCGTCCTGGAAGGACGGGTAGCGCCCCTTGATCAGGGAGAGGCTGGCGTTCCAGTCGGAGCTGTAGTAGCCCAGGAACTTGGGGTTCTCGCGGATGAAGTCGGCCATGTCGGAGAGCGCCTGCTTGGCGGCCTTGACGGCGTTCGCCGACGTCAGCTTCATCGGGTTGCCGACCTTGCGGGCGATCGCCGGCCAGATTTTCCCGAAGAACTCCTTCTTGTCGGTGCGCTTGAGTTCCATGGCCTGGGCCATGCGGACCATGGCCTCCATCTCCACGATGGCGTGGGTGTTGGCCGCCGGCTGAGGGTGGGTGGCACCCTGCTTGTTCGCCTCCTGGGCGACCAGGGACTTGTAGAGCGCCCTCTCGTCAGCCCCAAGGCCGGCGCGGATGTTCGCCTCCAGGCGCGGGTCGAGCTGGCCAGAATCGCGGAGTTGCTTGATTTCCCGTGCCATGCCGACGATTTGCATCAGGATGTCGAGCAGCTTGTCCAGAAGCTGCCGAACCGGCCCGGTGAATCGAGCTGCATCAATGTCTCCGGCGGCGTAGGCCTTGCCCACGTAGGAGAAGCCCTCGATCAGGGCCTTGCGGTCCTCTCCGGCCAGGAACTTCTTGCCCGTGGTCGCCTCGACGTTGCGCAGCATCTTGAGCAGCTCTCCCTCGGTGAGGTAGCCTCCGTTGAGCATGGCGTGCATGTGGGCCTCCAGCGCCTCCTCCCAGAAGACCGTGATGTCGGCCCCGTCAGCCACCTCGATCGATGCGCGGAGGAACCCGTTCTCGATGCGGGCGTTGGCGCTCGCGGTCCCCTGGATCACGAAACGCTTGCGTCCGGAGGTGAAGGCTTCGACCATCTCGGCGGCCATCACCTCGGGGTCGCCGCCGGTGCGCTCGGCCTCCTGGAAGGCGAAGTCGCGGACACGGTTGATGGCCTGCTTCATCGTCAGGATGCCGGCCTTCACGGCGTCTAGGAGCCCTAGGGCTTGAGAGGAGCGCACCGACATAGAGGCCCCATGGGCTTGGCCGATGCGTTGTTTCTCGGCCTCGGCAAGGGCGGCCATCACCCCTCCAAACTCCTTCGCGAGCTGGAACATCGCCTTCGCGGCATCGGTGCGCTGGGTCACGTTGGACTCGATCCAGTTGCGGCTGGCGGCGAGCGCCTGGGCCGGCTCGGCCACGGTGACGTTGGTTCCATCAGGCATGTCCACCCGGATCGTGCCGTCAGGCATCGGGGTCCAGAGCGGGGTGAACTGGTCGGCGGTGCTCTCCTCGCCGGCGATTCGGCGGGCGTCCTTGTGGGCCTGGACCCGGGTGTCGGGGTCCACCTCGCGCTTGGGATCGACCCGGCCCTTCTCCTGGGCCTCCTTCATGTAGCTGTAGCGGGCCCCGGCGTCCGGGAGGCTCGCGATGGCGGCGGCGTCCTCCTTGGAGTAGCCCATCAGCTCCAAGATCGACGGCGACATGCTCTGCTTCTGGAAGTAGCGGCTCTGCGCGGCGTCGGTGCCGATGTTCACCCCGGCCCCCACGGCCGACATGGTGAGGAACATGGCCACGCTCTCAGGGCTGCCAAGCTGCTTGATGCCGTCCACCCAGTCCTCGACGCTCTGCGGGGTGACGTTAGGGTCGATCTGCTTGGCGAGCCGGTCCACGATCGGCTGGATCGATTGCTGCCCCATCTCCTCCATCATCTCGGCGAGGGTGGTCTTGACGGCACGCCCAAGGAACTTCTTCATCCCGCCCTTGGTGGCGCTGGAGATCAGCCCCTTGACGGTGCCGCCGGCCATCCCCTTGGGCAGGAGGTGGCCAAGCTGCATCTCCTCGATCTTGCGGTAGAGGTAGCCGTAGGTCAGCGACCGCAGCTCGGACACTCCGGCGTCGGCGTTAGGGTTGTCCACCATGTCCTGGAGGCTCATGTCTCCGGCGGCGGCGGCCAGGAAGGCTGGGCCGGAGGCGATCATAGAGGACATCTCCCCGATCGAGCTGCCGAACATGGATTTGAACTCGGCCCAGTCGAATCCCTGATCGCTGTATCGCCGCTTGCCACGGAAGGCCTCTCGGACGTTACGGAGCTGGGCGAACAGCTCGCGCTCCCTCTGCATCCGCAGCCGGTAGTTGTCGTCATACTTGTCCTTGTTCCATGGCAGCATGGCGGCGGTGTTCTCGGCTCGCGAGGCGATCCAGGCGGCCATGCTCTCGCGGTTGGACTGGAGCCCCAGGTAGGCCTCCTTCCAGAACTCGCCCTCGTATGCCGGGGCCCGGTCGAGCGCCGGCCCCACCACGTTCGGCAGCAGGCCCAGTGCCATCCGCTTCTCGGCCTCGTCCATCAGGGTGTAGGCCTCCATCACCTTGGCGAGCGAGGTCGTCTCGCCGGCATTCTCGGCGGCGGCATCCCCGCTGTCCTGGAACATGATCGAGCCGTCCCCGGTGGCCGCCTTGTTGACGTTCTGGAGGAACAGCTTCACGGTGGGCGGGATCTGGGCGATCTTCGCCTTAGCCTCCTGCTGGTAGCCCACCAGCTTGGGGTCGGTGTAGAACTTCTGCGGGGGGACTTGGTTCATCTCCTGGTCGAGGACCTCGCGGAACATGGCGTCCTTGTCACGGTCCCGCTGCGCCAGCTTGCCGACGTAGCCCTTGAAGGCGGTGTCGAAGTCGGCCGGCTTGTAGGCCTTGTCGAGGCCCAGAAGCCCAGCGAGGTGGCTCTCGGCCACCCCATCGTTCACCTGATCCAGGGTGAAGCCCAGGTCCAGCATGGCCCCGGTGCGTTGCATATCGGCCTTGTAGGCGTCCGGGTCGGTGGTGGACTTCATTCCCTTGGCGTAGGCGTCCCAGCGCCCACGCCGGCGCATTTCAGCTTCGAAGGTGTCGCCCAGCAGGGCCTCGGTGTTCTCGTAGGACATGGGGATCAGAGTTCGCCCGGGAGGGGCAGGCTCGGCAGGACGCCGGCGCTCGGGGTTGATGGGGATGCAGTCATTGGAAGCGGGGGCTCGGTGGAGGTGCCGAACACGGCGTTGCGGTTGTCGGGCGCGGTCATCTCGCGCTCCCACTCCTTCACCTTGTCGATGAGCAGCGTGTCGGCCTCGCTGGCCGGCATCTGGAGGAGCTGCTCGCCGTTCATGTCGATGAACTCCTCCAGGCGGCGGTCCAGGTGCCCGCGCAGTATGGCGGCCTTCTCGTCGCTCAGGTGCTTGCCCATGCGCCGATCGACGTCGGCGATGAACCGCTCGGCCACCCGGGTGAGCTTCTCGATCCGGGGCTTGTTGCGGTTGTTGTCCAGGGAGTGGAGGTTCTCGGGGGTCATGGCCCCGGCGCGGCGGGCGATCGTCTCCGTCCCCGGGCGGTGCGACACGAGGCCGATCCGCCGGCGGAGGTCCCACACCCTCTGGGCGTAGACGTCCTCCGGCAGCTGTGGCCCTAGGGCTCCGGTCTGGATGAAGGCCAGGGCGTCAAGCTCCTGGGAGAAGGCGCGGACCTTCTCGGGCTCCAGGGGGGTGATCTTCTGCACGGAGTCCACCGTCTCCTTCTGCATCTTCTCGTCCAGGTAGACGCTGCGCTTCACCTCGTCCTCCAGCTCGCCTAGGGTCTTGATGTCGCCCTTCTGGTAGCGGTCGAGGATCATCCTCTGCTCGTCGTGCTGGTATTCCTTGAGCTGGCGCTCGGCCGCACCCTTGGCTCGCTCGCGATCGTAGAGGCTCACGGTGTCCGGGACGTCGCCCTTCTCCAGGCGATCGAGCACACCTTGCGGGTCCACGGCAACCTCGCTGGAGAGGCCCTGCCAGTCGAGCCGGCGGGCACTCTGCCTCCACAGCTCCTCCTTGGCCTCCGGTGTCCACCCGGGGATGGCCTGGATCTCGGCGTAGGCCGCATCACGGTCGCCGGTGTTCACGGCTGCGTCCAGGGCGTTGAGGTGGCCCTGCCGCGCACGCTGGAGCCCGTGCTGCATCGCTTGGTCCTGGATGCGTGCTGCGGAGCTGCCGCGCCACTCGGTCAGCATCATCTCCAGCTTCTGCCGGCCGTCCGGGCTCAGGCCCTCGGCCTTGAGCAGTCCATGGGACAGCGACCCAACCCGCTTCTCCCACTCGGGGAGCCACTGGGTCTGATCCATCTGCTGGGAGGCGTAGTCGGCGAAGTCAGCCTCGGCCTGCCGCATGTCGGCACGCGCCTGGGCGAGCTGGCCGGCAGTCTGGGCCTCCGCCATCTGGTGGGCGATCGAGAGCCCCCTCTCGCCGGCGCGGGAGATGGCCTTGCCGACGTTTCCGGCGGCTGCTGCTGGGGCCTCCATGACGCCAGGGGCTACACCGACGCCGGGGTAGCTGGCCTGGAGGAGTTCGACGTTTGGAAGGTCAGGCATAGATCAAGTCCAGGTTGAGGTGTGGTGCAGAATCGAATCAGAAGGACAGCGAGCCGTCGCGGTAGGCGCTGTAGAGGCCCCCGGCGACGTCGGTGGCTCCCTGGATCAGGGCGGCGTTGGCGTTCGTCCGATTGGCATCGGCGGTCAGTTGGCCCTGGAACTCGGTCATCTGGGCCCCGGCGATCATGTGCCGCTGCTTCATCTCGGACTGGTAGATCCCGGACTGGATGTTGCGCTCCAGGATGAAGGCGCTGTCCTCCAGTTGATCGACCACGGACCCGGCGAAGCTGACGCCGGAACCGGCGGCCTTGGCTCGCATGGACGACAGCCGCCGGCGCTTCTCCTCGGTCTGCCGGCGGGCGTTCTCGGCGGCTACGTCCGCTTCGAACTTGGCGGCGTTGCGCTGGATGCGAGCGTTGTAGTTGGCGGCGGCCTCTGCGGCTTTGGCCTGCTGGCGCTGGGCGTTGTATTGCATCCCAGCGCCGACTGCGGTGGCAACGAGTGAGACTACGGTGAGAACGGTCATGGCTGTGTTTTCCCTTGCTTGGCAATCAGGTTCGACTTGCCCAAGGGAGTGAAGCCTTGACTCTCTGCCAGCTTCGCCATGGCGTCCGAACGGACGCACCCTACCATGACAAAATCTCCCGGGAAAAGCCTAGAGGCGACATGCTCCACCCCGTCGAGGGCCAGAGCGATCCATTGGGAGGCCTCTACAGGGGAGAGCCCGGGCCTCGTGCAGAGCCAGTCGAGGTGGCAAACCCCCGTGGATTGGTCGGTGTAGGCGAACACGATCGCCTGGGGCTCGCCGTCCACCACGGCCACCCCGCCCACGGCCGGGAGCCAGGAAGGGTGAGGGGCCACCTCTCCATGGGCGGCGATCCACTCTAGGGCGAGGGCCTTGTCGGCGTCAGTCGGCAGCCGGAACTCAGTCTCCATGGACCCGATACTTGAGCACGAGGCCCACCAGGGTCAAGGGCGTCGGCTCGCTCGTTGAGATTACCACGGACGGGTCGAGGGAGCTGCGAGTCTCCACGCCCAGTTCGAAGTCTCCGTCCCGCAGGGGGGTGGCGGTACCCTCGGGGATGTCGGTGGACCGCACGGCGACGTTCTGCCCGTCGTTCGGGTCGTCGTAGCCATGGACATGGAACGCGCCGGAGCGGTGCACGCCGACCACCACCTTCTCGATCTGGATCTCGCGGCCACGGATCGAGCCCGTCTCCAGGGAGTTGAACAGCGGCAGGG
Organism: uncultured Myxococcales bacterium; assembly: GCA_964535465.1. Lineage (GTDB taxonomy): Bacteria > Myxococcota_A > Polyangia > Fen-1088 > Fen-1088 > Fen-1137. Next base: position 664 of record CAZHUY010000013.1, on the reverse strand, counting down.
TCCGCACCATGGACTCGTAGGCCATCCCCACGTTCACCTGGGTGACGGTTCCGTCGATGGTGAACTCCCCGCCGACGCCCACGGTCTTGTCGTTGATCCGGGAGCCGTCAACCACCACCACGACCGTCTCGCCCACGAGGTGATCCAGGCCGGTCACCGTGGTGACGTCGGTGCCGGAGTCGTAGGACCAGTCGGCGTCGATCACGGCGCAGTCCACGAAGCACAGGTCCACGAGGTCGTCGCCGCCGGCGGATACGTAGCCGCCCTGCTCCTCATAGTAGCTGGCGTCCTCCTGCCTGTCGAAGGCGTCGGGGTCGAGCTGTTCGATGTATCGGACGACACCGCTGTTGATCGTCCGCTTGATCACACAGTAGATGGCGTCCTCGTCCCCAGCCCTGGGGACCACGCAGAGGCTCTCAATCCGGTCGGTGCCGGAGTTGCCATGGGAAGTGATCGGGGTCCAGCCGGTGACGTTCTGGGCGCGGTTGTAGGCCACGCAGGCTAGGGAGCCGTCAGCCACCACGGACCAGATGAACGGGTCTCGCTTCCTCTGGTAGTCGAGCTGCCGAATGCCGCCCCGGGTCTGATCGTAGCTCAGGAGGTTAAGGTCCACCGACTGGTAGCCGTCCTGTTCGAACACGTAGGAGAAGTCGGAGAGCCGCTC
>CAZHUY010000012.1:29753-44620 GCA_964535465.1 uncultured Myxococcales bacterium | reverse complement strand
AAATCCCGTGACCGAATAGTAGACATCGCCGCCCGCGGCATAGGCCAGGCCGCGCTCTTCCAGCCGGCGGATGACGTCTATCATGTCGGCGATATGCTGGGTCGCACGCGGCTCGATGTCGGGCGGGGCCACGCCCAAGCCCTTGAGATCCTCGGCCATGGCGTCGTCGTAGTGTTGCGCGACCTGGATGGGGGGACGCCCCTCGGCCAGGCCCTTGCGGATGATCTTGTCGTCCACGTCGGTGATGTTGCGCACGAAACGTACGTCGAAGCCGCGCGCCCGCAGGTGGCGCACGATCACGTCGAACGAGACCGCCGTGCGCGCGTGACCCACGTGGCACAGGTCGTACACGGTCACCCCGCATACGTACATCGAGACCTTGCCAGGCTCGCGCGGTTGGAACTCGACCTTCTTCTTGGCTCTGGTGTCGTACAGGCGAATCATCGCCTGGGTTTTACAGGTCGCGGCGGCGCAGCGCCAGCAAGTTCACCAAAGCAAAACCCAGCAGGAAAACCCCGATAACCAGCGTCTTCCAAGAGGAAGACGGCCGATCGCCCTCGTGGAGGATCACCGCGTCGTCGGGGATCTGCACGGTGGCCAGGGTGTCGATGGCCTGAATTTGAGCCAGAGGCAGGGTCTGAATCTGACCGTTGGTCTTGATGGTGATGGCGTCCGGCGTGGCGCCCAGGTCGGCGATTCGAACCTGATGCGTGGTTCGGGCGGCACGGATGCGCAGCTCGCGCTCCTTGTCGGCCAGGGTGTGCAGAGCCTGATCGCGTCGGTCGTCCGGGAAACTGGCCACCGCCACCAGGAACTTGGGATCCGCCGCGCCGCTCAGCATCTCCACCAGTTGGCCGCCCTCCTTCTCGATGGCGACACGCACGGCTGCCTCACCGGCGAAGCGCGCGCGTGGGAATTCGAGGCGAATCTGTCCCGGTCTGTCCACCTGGATGGCCAGATCGTCGTTGGGTGCCAACGAGATGCGATCACCGAGCAGATCAGCGACGTCCAGTGCACCGCCCTTGCCGGCCAGCAAGGCCGCGTGAACCTTGACGGGCGCGAAGAAATGCGTGGCGCTGACCCGACCGGCGAAGTGCTTGCGGATGGCTTCCTGGAAGGACAGCTTGGAGAAGCGCATCAGCCGCCCCACGAAGACATCCTGGCGCGCCTGCTCGGCGCTCAGCGGGTCCGGGGTGCGGCGCACGAAGACCCGGTTGTCGGTGCCGAGCAGCCGGAAGAACTGCGCGAAGTTCCACGAGCCCTGGGTGTCCAACACCACCGCGCTCTCGCGGTCGGCCATGCCGGACATACGCACATACTGGTTGAGGGGCAGGTCCTCGATCTTGGTCGCGGCCACCTGACGCGCGTCGCCCAGGTCACGCGCCGATGACGACGAGAGTGCGTAGCGCACGTCATCCCTGATCTGAAAGAGAAGGAAACAGGCCAGCGCCGCGGTGGCCACGGCTATGACCGGGTGGCGCCGCGAGCTGGAGGGGATGCTCGCGAATTCGTCCTCGGCGGGCGGGGTCGCGGGGGGAGATGGCGGGGGGGGCGTGCTTGTGTCAGTCACCGTGAAATGCCAGGCAATCTAGCACACATGGCGCCGCGGGAAGGACGTGTTGCGGGACAGAGGATGAACGGTTGCGAACTTGTCCGGAGGGCATTAGCTTGGCGGCACCAGGGAGCCACCGTGAAGCCTCGTTCGCTCATCACTTGTTTGTGCGTCGCCCTGTTGCTCCCAGCGCTCTTGGCGGGTTGCCGACGGGTAAGCCAGACGCCGGCGCAGGCTGGGCAACGGCTGGCCACGGCGGTAGCGGCGCGTGATCCGCTGCAACTCTGGCGCGCCCTGGACCTGGATACGCAGTGGTCCTGGATGACGATCCACCGGGCGGGGCGTGAGTCGTACGACATCACGCTGAGCAACATCCCCGAGGGGCCGCGACGCGAGCAATTGGTCAAGCGTTTCGAGCCCGCCGCCACCGCCGAGGACGCCCCCGCCCTGTTCGGACGCTGGGTGACGCCAGAGCTCTGGGCCAAGCTGGCGGCGCAGGTGGCGGCCGCGGGTCAGCGCGAGCCGCAGCCGGTGGCGCCGGATCGGGCGGAGATCGCCCTGCCCGAGGGCAAGCTGGCTCTCCGCAAGAGCGAGAGAGGCGGCTGGGGCTTCGCGGGGCTGGCCGAGGCGGCCGAGGATCTCAAGCGCGCGGCCAGCGCGGATCTGGAAGCGCTGCGCACCCACGCCGCGGATTACGAACGTGCAGCCACCCGGGGGCAGCGGTGAGCAGGAAGACCCCACCGGACTCCGCCCAAAAGGCAGGCCCCGATCCCAGTCCCCAACTCTCCTTCGACAGCCGGTTTGCCACCAAGGCGAACCCGCTGCCGGCCAAGCCAGCCGTCACAGAGGAGCGGCCCTCGGCGCAACCCGAGCCCCAGAGAGAGCGTCCCGCGGCCAAGGCCGAGGCCGCGAAGGACGAGTCGGCCAAGGCACGCATCTTCGCCGTGTCCGAGCTGGTACGCGCCGCTCGGCTCACGCTCGAATCCCGCTTCTCGGATCTGCGCGTGGAGGGCGAGATCTCGGGGCTCAAACGCTCGGTCAACGGCCACCTGTACTTCACCCTGAAGGATCCCGAGGCGCAGATCGATTGCGTGATGTACGCGCGCGAGGCGAGCCGGCTGCGCTTTCGCCTGCAGGACGGACAGCACGTGCGCTGTCGCGGGCGCCTGACCCTGTACGAGGCGCGCGGTCGCTTCCAGTTCTCGGTCGTGACCATCGAACCCGTGGGCGCGGGGGCGCTGGCCCTGGCCTTCGAGCAACTGAAGCAGCGTCTGACGGCCGAGGGCCTCTTCGATGCCGGGCGCAAGCGGCCCCTGCCCTTCCTGCCACGCCGGCTTGGCGTCGTGACCTCTCCGCACGGGGCGGTGATCCGCGACATCATCCGCGTGGCGCACCGGCGTTTCCCCGTGCCCATCCTGCTGGCGCCCACGCCGGTGCAGGGCGAAGGGGCGGCCCGCTCCATCGCCGCGGCCCTGGCGGAGATCGTCAAGGTGCCCGAGATCGACCTGGTCATCGTGGCACGCGGGGGCGGCTCGCTGGAGGATCTGTGGGCCTTCAACGACGAGGGCTTGGCGCGCGCCATCGCCGCCTGCCCTGTCCCGGTGATCTCGGCGGTGGGGCACGAGACCGATTTCACCATCGCGGACTTCGTGGCGGATCTGCGCGCGCCCACGCCCTCGGCGGCGGCCGAGCTGGCCCTCCCGGTGGCCAGCGAACTGATGGCCGAGATGAACCTGCTTTGTCAGCGGCTGGCCCGTGCCGTGCGCAGCGAAACACATGCCCTGCGCTTGCGACTGGAACGCGGTCGCGCGGCCCTGGGCGATCCCTACCGCACCATCAACACGCGCCGACAGATGCTGGACGATCTGATGGAGCGGTCCACGCGCAGTCTGCATACCGCCAACGCGCGACGCCGGGCCGACCTGCGCACCATCGAGGGCCGCCTGTTTCGGCTGCACCCCCAACGTCGCATCGCCGACCAACGCGCCAGCCTGAACGCGCTGGAACGACGTCTGTACAACCTGGGCGGGACGCTGCTGGGACAACGGCGCCGCACCCTGGAAGCCCTAGCGGGCAAGCTGGATGCCCTGTCCCCCTTGAAGGTCCTGGACCGCGGCTATTCGCTGACGCGTGGGCCGGATGGCCAGGTCATCCGCAGCGTCGCGGGCCTGCACAATGACGACAAGGTGACCGTGACCCTGCGCGACGGCGATCTGCGCACGCGCATCGAGGACATCATTTCCCGTCGGGGTTCTTGAATCGCTCGGCGATCAAGGCGGCCAGATCGTCCAGCTTCTGGCCGTCGGTCTCGACGATCTCGTGAGCCATGGCCTGATAGAGCGGGGCGCGGCGCTGCAGAACCTCGCTAACCTCGTCGGTGAAGCTCTTGGCCCCGGTCAGCGAGGGTCGATTCTTGTCACCGCCGATGCGGTCGACGATGGTGGCCGTGCTGGCCTTCAGCCAGAAGACGCGGCCGTGGGCCCGCAGAACCGCGGCGTTGCCCGGCCGTTCCACCACGCCGCCACCGCAATCCAAGATCTGTCCATCGCGTTCGCCGAAGCGTCGGCAGATGTGCTCTTCGAGATCGCGGAAATGTGGCCAGCCGTGTGCAGCCACCAGATCGGGAATGCTCCGCCCGGCGTCACGGACGATCTCGTGGTCCAGGCTGACGACCGGCATCTTGAGCAGACGCCCTAGTCGCAAGCCAATGACGCTCTTGCCGGTGCCTCGGTAGCCAATCAGAACGAGATTCATAGGCGCGCGTCCAACACCTGACGCATGACCTGCATGGGCGCAGGCTGTCCGGTCCAGGTCTCGAATTGCAGCATGGCCTGACCGAGGAACATCTCGGTGCCCTCGACCACGCGGCACCCGACCGCGGTAGCGTCGCGCAGGAGCAAGGTCCGGCGCGGGTTGTACACGGCATCGAACACCACCAGCCCGGAATGGAGCAGCGCACGCGGCACCAGGGTCCGCTCGCTGTCGGGCTTCATGCCCACGGGCGTGCAGTGGAGCAAGATGTCCGCCTGCCGGATGGCGCTGGCCAGGCTGGACTCGCTGAGCATGTCCGCGTGGACCGGACAGCCCGTGCGCTCGGCCACATCGCCCGCCAAACGCTCGAGCTCGTCCTCGATGGCCCCCAGCATGATCAGTTGAGAGGGCTTGGCCTCGAGTCCCAGGGTGATGGCCAAGGCGCGCGCCGCACCACCCGAACCGAGCATGAGCACGCGACGGCCCTTGGGGTCCGCCCCTGCCCTACGCAACGCCGCCAGGGCGCCGCGGCCGTCGGCGTTCGAGCCCAACAAGCGACCATCTTGGTTCACCACGGTGTTGATGCACCCGATGGCACGCGCCATCTCATCAGCCTCGTCCACCAGGGTGAGGGCCGCCACTTTGTGGGGCATGGTGATGGACAAACCGCGGTATCCCATGGCACGCGCACCGGCGAAAGCGTCGGCCAAGCGGGCGGGCTCGACATCGTGGGCCACGTACACCAAAGGCACGTTCAGGGTGGCGAAGGCCGCGTTGTGCAACGCCGGCCCGATGGAATGGTGGGCGGGAAACCCGAACAAGGCGCAAACCTTGGTGGTGGCTTCGATACGACTCATGCCGGCTTTCTAGCACGGCGGCATGGCGTTCACAGACGGGTTCGCGACGTCAATTCACCACGACGTTGGCGATCACCGAGTTGTTGTCATCGCAGGCGTTCTTGCCCGAGTTGCACAAGACCTGGTTCACGCCACCGGCGCCCGAACCGGCGGTGAAGCTGCCCCCGCGCGGGCCCATGACGACCTCGAGCACGACGGTGGTCTGGTTGTCGAAAGCGGTTCCCTCGGACCTCACCACCACCATCTGGTTTCCGCCGACGGCCGTGCCATCGGTGAGAAAGCGCCCCGTGCGACACTCGGCCGTGTCGTTGCGCACGTACACGGTGTACGAGCCCATGTACAAACTGGGCCCTCCGTAAGGACTGTCGCCAGGGCCTCCAGCGCGCGAGATGCTGGTGGGATAGGTCACCTGATGAAGAGGCACGCCCGCCGCGTCCCGCATGATGGCGCCACGTCCGACAGGTCGCCCGTGCGCGTCCAGCGAGTTGGGGATCTCATCGGCTGGATGGGCGACGTGGCCGGTTCCCCCCAGCAGGTCGGCGTAGTCGACCTCCATCCCGTTCAGGATGTCGCGCGCACGCTCGAGCCCCGCTTCGGCCACATACAGGGCCTGGTTGCGCAGGTTGGTGTTGGCCGCGATCTGGACATTGCCCCCGGTCAGGAACACGCCCGTCATACCGATGCCGATGAGGCCGATCATCGACAGCATGACGATCACCATGATGGCGCCAGACTCACGGTCGCCACGCGCCCGACCTGCGTAGCGGAAGCAAAAGCGCGAAAAAGGCAGCATCTTCATGGACCCAATCACATCCAATCATCGACATGTTCGCTCCGCCCCTGAAGCCGCGTTGCGCGCAGGAACGTCCCCCACATCATGGAAAACCAAGGGAATCACAAGTCTCACAGAGATCCGGTCTGCGGCATGAACGTCGACCCCGCCAAAGCCGCGGGCCAGCACGAGTACAAGGGTACTACCTACTACTTCTGTAACCCGCGCTGCCTTGCGCGTTTCCAGGCTGAACCCGAGACGTATTTGGCCCAGGGCTTCCGTCCGGTGGCGATGGCAGGCATGGGCCTGGTGCGCCTGGGCGGGCCGCGCTTGCCGGTCATTCCGGCGCAGGCCGCCGTTACCCGCAGGTCCGCGCCACCCGCGGCGAAAATTCGCTACATCTGCCCCATGGACCCCGAGGTGGTGAGCGACAGGCCCGGGGCTTGCCCCAAGTGCGGCATGGCGCTCGAGCCAGAGGAAGTGCCACTGGATGAGGCGCCCAACCCCGAGTTGGTCGACATGACCCGCCGGTTCTGGATCAGCCTGGCCTTCTCGGTCCCCTTGGTGGGGTACGGCATGGCCGAGATGCTGCTCGGGCACGAGCGCCTGGCCTTCCTGCCCATGCGGGTCGCGGCGCTGTTGCAGATCGCGCTCGCCGCGCCGGTGGTGCTGTGGGCTGGCTGGCCGCTGCTGCAACGGGCGTGGCGCTCGCTTCTTCGCCGCAGCCCGAACATGTTCACGCTGATCGGGTTGGGCGTGGGCACGGCCTTTGGCTTCAGCGTGGTGGCGGCCCTGTGGCCGGGGCTTCTGCCTGCCGCCTTTCACAAACCCGGCGCGCCCGTACCTCTCTATTTCGAGCCGGCGGCCGCCATCACCTCGCTGGTCCTGCTGGGTCAAGTGTTGGAGCTGCGCGCTCGTCAGGCCACGGGCGGCGCCATTCGTTCCTTGCTCAAGCTGGCCCCGAAGCATGCACGTCTGGTGGGGCAGGACGGCGCCGAACAGGACATTCCCATCGAGCAGGTCCAGATTGGCCAGCGTCTGCGCGTGCGACCGTGTGAGCGCGTCCCGGTCGATGGCGTGGTGGACGAAGGCACACGGAGCGTCGACGAATCCATGCTGACCGGCGAGTCGTTGCCCGTGGACAAGAGCCCGAGCTCGCCCATCTCGGGCGGCACGCAAAACGGTGCCGGCAGCTTGATCATGCGCGCGCAGCGAGTGGGCGCGGGAACCCTGCTGGCACAGATCGTCCGCCGCGTGGCCGAGGCCCAGCGCAGCCGCGCCCCCATCCAGCGCGTGGCCGATCGCGTGTCCGGCTGGTTCGTGCCCGCGGTGGTGGTGGTCTCACTGATCACCTTCATCACGTGGTCCTTTGTCGGGCCCGAGCCGCGCCTGGCCTACGCCTTGGTCAATGCGGTGGCGGTCCTCATCATCGCCTGCCCCTGCGCCCTGGGACTGGCCACCCCCATGTCCGTGATGGTGGGAATGGGTCGCGGTGCCCACGCCGGCGTCTTGGTTCGCGACGCCGCCACGCTGGAGACCCTGGCGCGTGTCGACACCCTGGTGCTGGACAAGACCGGCACCTTGACGGAAGGCAAACCCGAGTTGCACTCAGTGCTGGCCGAGGGCATGGACGCGGACAAGCTGCTGTCGCTGACCGCCAGCCTGGAACGCGCCAGCGAGCACCCCTTGGCCGCGGCCATCGTGCGCGCCGCACAGGCAAAGGGGCTGGCGCTGACCACGCCGCAAGATTTCCACTACCAACCAGGTCGCGGGGTCAGCGGCCGCATCGGCACGCACACGGTGGCGGCTGGCACTCAGGAATTCCTCGAGCAGATGCAAGTCGAGGTGAAGGCCTTGCTGGCGCGAGCGGAAGAGCTGCGTGCCCAGGGTCATGCCTTGATCATGGTCGCGGTGGACGGCAAAGGGGCGGGTCTGCTCGATCTGGCGGACTCCGTGAAACCTCACGCGGCGGAGACGCTGGCCCAGCTGCGAAGCGAAGGCCTGCGCCTGGTCATGTTGACCGGCGATCACCGCGCCTCGGCCGAGGCCATGGCCAGCCGCCTGGGTATCACCGAGGTCGTGGCGCAGGTCTCGCCGAGCGACAAGGCCGACGCCATCAAACGCCTGCAGGCCGAAGGTCGCGTGGTGGCCATGGCCGGCGACGGCATCAACGACGCGCCCGCCTTGGCCCAGGCCCAGGTCGGCATCGCCATGGGCAGCGGCACCGATGTGGCCATCGAGAGCGCCGGCATCACCTTGGTAAAAGGTGACCTGCGCGCCATCCTGCGCGCCCGCCGCCTGAGCCGCGCCACCTTGACCAACATCCGGCAGAACCTGTTCTTCGCCTTCATCTACAACAGCATCGGCATCCCGCTGGCGGCCGGCGTGCTCTACCCCTTCACCGGCTTGCTGCTCTCGCCCATGATCGCCAGCGCGGCCATGAGCCTCTCCTCGGTCTCGGTCATCGGGAACGCGCTTCGGTTGAGGAAGGCCGTTTTGTGAATAGAGCGGCCATCGGGCGGCGCTGGGTTCTCTCAGGCTTTTGTGGTTAAAGAATCTCCCATGCCCGAGCTTCCCGATCTCGTTCACGTGCAATCGGTGCTGAGCCGCTCGCTGCGCGGACAAGTGATCGCCGCGGCACACGTGGGGGATCCGGTGGTGCTACGGATCATGGTGGCGGCGCCCTTCCCTGCCCTGCTGGTCGGCCAGACCATCACCTCGGTCACGCGGCGGGGGCCGTTCCTGGACTTCGCCTTGGACAGCGTCCACCTGGTGGTCAATGCCATGCTCTCGGGCCGCTATTGGTTGGTGAAGCCCGACAAGCCGACGCCGCGCGCGCTGATCCTGGCGCTGATCCTGGCCGACGGAAACGAGCTGCGCTATTCGGACGAGACCCGCATGGGCAAGATCTACGTGGCCGCGCCCGACCAACTGTCGCAGATCCCCGGGCTCTCTACCCTGGGCGTGGACCTGCTCTCCGACGATTTCACCTTGGACCGATTTCGTGCGCTCGCGAGGAGACGGCGCGATCAGGTGCGCCAGTTCCTGCTGGACAAGACGGCCCTGGCCGCCATCGGCAACGCCTATGCCGACGAGATCCTGTTCGCCAGCCATCTGCACCCCAAGACCTTCTGCCACAAGCTGGCCCCCACCGAAGTGGACGAGCTCTACCTCGCCATCAAGTCGGTGTTGGACCACGCCATCCAGGAAATCCAGGCACGCGATCAACCCGTCGACGTCAAGCTACGTGATTTTCTCAAGGTTCGCGGTCGCGCGGGCCAACCCTGCCCCACCTGCGCCGCCACCATCCGCCGTGTGCGCGTGGGCCGAGACGATGCCTGCTTCTGCCCACGATGTCAGCCCACCGAACGCAAGCTGTTCGTGGATTTCCGCAAGGTCCCCGGGAGCCGTTAGCGACCGCCTGAAGCCAGACCCGCGCACGTAACATCAAATCCGCGCGGAGGTTTTCATGACGACCATAGGAATTATTGGGACGGGCAAGATCGGCAGCCAACTGGCTCGCTTGGCGGTGAAGAACGAATACAGCGTGGTGCTGAGCAACTCTCGTGGACCGGAGACGCTGAAGGATTTGGTGGACGAGCTGGGACCGCGCGCGCGAGCCGCTTCGCCCGCGGAGGCCGGGGCGACAGGCGACATCGTGGTGGTGTCGGTGCCGCTCAAGGCCTACCGAGACATTCCGGCAGAGCCGCTGGCCGGGAAGGTCGTCATCGATACGTGCAACTACTATCCCGAACGCGACGGTCACATCGCCGAGTTGGACAACGAGGCCATGACCACCTCCGAGCTGTTGGCGAATGTCCTGCCCCGTTCCCAGGTCGTCAAAGCCTTCAACCACATCTACGCCGCCGCTCTGACGACCGACGGCCAACCCGCCGGGGGCAAGAACCGTCGCGCCCTGGCCATCGCCGGCGATGACCCGCGCGCCAAGGCCATGGTGGCAGCGCTGATCGACAAGTTCGGCTTCGACACGGTGGACATGGGTACGCTGAAGGATAGCTGGCGGATCCAGCGAGACACGCCGGGATACGGGCCCAGACGCAATGCCGAGGAGCTGAAGAAGGATCTGGCGGCGGCGAAAAGGCCGGCGGGAAGGACGGCGAGGAGGTAAAGAGGCCGGCGCGGCCGCGCTTTCAAAGCTGCGATGCTCGCTTGTCCAGCTTGAACAGGCGCGCGCGGACCGTATCGAGGCGCTTGCGTACCCCTGATACGGACATGCCCGCGTTGCGCGCGACCTCTTCCAGGGTCATGCCGTCAAGATAGTGCATGACCGCCAGGGTCTGCGAGCTGGCGGCCAGCGGATCGTCGTCGCGAAAGAGTCGACGCAGCAGATCGCGGGCCAGCGTGCGTCCCTCGCCAACCTGGTGGGCGATGCTGGCGATCCTTTGCAGGCGCTCGTCATCCGCGTCCTCGGCGCGGGTCCGTTCCGAACGCATCCGGTTGAGACAGACATTGGTGGCGACCCGCAGGAGCAAGGCGGCCGGCGCCTCCTCGTCGAGCCGATCGCGATGGCGCAGCACCGCGACGAACACATCCTGCATGGCATCCTGCGCCTGAGCGTCACTGCGCAGCAGACTCCGGCAGCGCCGGAGCACCATGGGACCGTATCGTTCGTAGGTGCTTTCGATGTCGAAGGCCAAGGGCTCGCGTCTCCTGCTGGCTGGAACTAACACACCACGAGCGCCGAAGTGTCACCGGCGGATCGGAAATTCTCGCCCTGCAAGGCGTCGCATGGCTGCATTTTAGCGGTAGCACTTCCGCCCTCGGCCCGTGTTTCCTAGCCATGAGCAAGCGAGCCGAAGGAATGACGCCCTCGACAAAGAGGACGCCGGAATGGCTAATCGAACGTGCGGCGCAAGGCGAGCTCGACGGCGCCGAGACGACTGAGCTACGCACCCGCCTGGCCGCCGAGGGGCGCTCGCTCGATGACGAGCTGGAGACGCTGCGCCGTTCGGACCGCCAGATCCTGGCTCAGCACCCTCGCGAGACGATGGGGGCCGCCATCCGGCGGCGCGCCGCCCAGGCCAAGCCCGAGCCCCGCTTCCACCTCCTGCTCTTGCGACCGCTGGCCGTGGCCGGGGCCTTGGGCTTGCTCGTCCTGGTGGCGCGCGGAGTGGGCGACCACGACAGCCCTCGACCGCTCCCCGACCGGTCTTTCGAGGTGACCACCATCAAGGGAGACGAGCTGCGCTCCCCGCGGCTGCTGGTCTACCGACAACGCCCGGCAGGAACCCCGGGTGGCGACCACGAGCTGCTGCGCGAAGGAGCCCGAGGCGCGCGCGGGGATCTGTTGCAGCTTGCCTATGACAAGGCCCCCGAGGGCTGTTACGGTGTGCTCATCTCGCTGGACGGAGCCGGCAAGGTCACCCAACACCTACCCGAAGAAGGGGCGAGCCAAGCCCCGCCTCTCATGGCCGTCAGAGAGCTCCGCCTGCCCTCGGCCTACGAGCTCGACGACGCCCCGGGCTTCGAACGCTTCGTGCTGGTCACGGCCTCGCAACCCTTCGCCATCAAGACTGTCATCGAGGCCGCCCACATCCTGGCCCGCCAGGGCGTGGCCGCCCGACGGCAGGCGCTGCCTCTTCCCACGGATTTCACCCAAACTTCGCTTTCGTTGAACAAGATGAGAGAGGGAACCCCATGATCGATCGCCCCCACGTGTCCCATCGTTTGCACCTCGCGTTCGCGATTGGCCTTGCCATCACGTTGGCCGCGCCGACGGCACGAGCCCAGGGCAACGGTGTTCGCACGCGCCGATTCGCGCTCATGGCCGGCTTCAATGACGGTGGCCCGAGTCGACCCAAGCTGCAATACGCGGTCTCCGACGCCCAGGCCATGACCCGCGTGCTCAAGACCTTGGGCGGCGTCATGCCCGAGGATGTGGTGGCGGTTCAGGATGCCACCAGCGCCTCCTTGCTGGCTGCCCTGGACCGCATGGGTCACATGGTGGCGGCAGCCACCGCGTCGGGCGTGCGCCGCGAAGTGGTGGTCTACTACTCCGGCCACTCCGACGAACAGGGCTTGCTCATCGCCGGTGACCGCATCAGCTACGATGATCTCCGCCGGCGCATCCAGAGCATCCCCGCCGAGGTTCGACTGGCCATCCTCGACTCGTGTGCTTCGGGCGCCTTCACCCGCCATAAGGGTGGCGTGCGCCGACCGCCGTTTCTGATGGATTCCGCGGCCAACACCCGGGGCCATGCCTTCCTCACCTCCAGCGCGATCAACGAGGTCGCCCAGGAATCGAACCGCATCGGGGCCTCGTTCTTCACCCACTATTTGGTCTCCGGCCTGCGCGGCGCCGCGGACGTCAACCGCGACCGAAGGGTGACACTGCAGGAGGCGTATCAGTTCGCCTCGGCCGAGACCCTGGCCCACACCGAAAAGACCCGGGGCGGCCCCCAGCACGCGGCCTATGAGTTCGACCTGGTGGGCACGTCGGATCTGGTGGTGACTGACGTGCGCACAACCCAGTCGACGCTGGGCCTGGGCGCAGATCTGTCCGGCCGCATCGGCGTGCGCGACGGGGCTGGCAATCTGGTGGTCGAACTGCGCAAGGCTGCCGGCGCCAACATCGAGCTGGGGCTGGAGGCGGGGACCTATCTGGTCACCATGGAGGGGGGCACAACCACCTTCGAGGCCGAGGTGACGCTGTCGCTTGGCCAACATGTCGAGCTGGCCCGCCTGTCCTTTCACCCCGGCCGCCCCTTGGAGGTCGCCACCGCGCGTGGGGACGGGCCGACGAAGACGGCCGAGCCGCCGGCCGTGCCCCCTGCCCCGCCGCTACGCTCGACCTCGATCCACCTCGGCCTGTTCCCCATGAGTGGCGATGGTGAGGTGGACGTGCACGGCTTTTCGTTCGGCTTCGTCGCCGATCGTGTGGGCAGGCTTTCCTCGGGTTTGCAGCTCTCCTTGGCGGCCAACCTCATCGACCTCGGCATGTCCGGGGCGCAGCTCACGGTGGGCGCCAACATCCTGCGCGGACCGGGCAGCGGCGCCCAGCTGTCGGTGGGCGCCAACATCGCCACCGACTGGTTCAAGGGGGCGCAGATGTCGGTGGGCGCCAACGTTGTGGGTGGTGAGGTGCGCGGTCTGCAGGCGTCGGTCGGGGCCAACGTGGCGGGGGGCCGCCTGTCGGGCGCGCAACTCGGCGTGGGCGCGAACGTGGCACGCGCCGAATCCACCGGGTGGCAGGTCGCGGCGGGGGCCAACGTGGCGACCCACGGGTTGCGGGGCGCGCAGATCTCGGCCGGGTTCAACTACGCCAGCGCGATGACGGGCGCGCAGCTCGGAACCATCAACACGGCCGGCGACTTCGGGGGGCTGCAGCTCGGGGTGGTGAACGTCGTGGGCGCGAACCGTGGCGGGCAGGTGGGCGTGCTCAACCTCGCCGGCCACAGCCGTGGCTTCACATTGGGCGTGCTCAACATCGCCCGCGCTCATGACGGCGAGGCTTTGGGCGTGCTCAACCTCATTGGCAACGGCATCCACAGCGTGGCCCTCTACGCCACCGAATCCATGCTGTGCAACCTCTCGCTCAAGTTGGGTAGCCGCCGCCTCTACACGGCCTTCCACTTCGCCTATCAACCCGGCGACGCCTTGGACGCCTCCCAGCGCTACACCTACGGCACGCGTCGCTACGGCTTGGGCATGGCCCTCGGCTGGCGTCAGCCGCTGGCCTTCGCGAGATTCCGCTACGTCGAGATCGAGGCAAGCTCCCTCCACCTCCGCAACGATTTCTCCAGCAATGACGGTGGCTTCGGTTCTGACGACGACGGCCCCTTGTTGGCCTCCCTGCGTGCGCAAGCCGGCATCGAGATCGGCGGCGGCCTGCACGCCATCGCCGGGATCTCGTACAACGTGGCCGTCGGGTGGAACGGTCGCGATCTGGACATCGCCCCCGACTTCCTGCAGTCGACGGAACGAAGCGGACAGACCACCATCCGTCAGTACCCGGGCCTCCTGGCCGGAATCCAATATTAACTCCGGACCGACGTCCGCGCGTGCCGCCAGCCGCACGCGAATCGCGCCGATATTGCCGTCCGCGAGCCGGCACAGCCAACCCGCGCGCTGAATTCGCCGGTCCTTTCCGTCCTCGCCGGCCGTGTCCGTGGACGGCTCGATCCCGGCTTCGTAGACTCTCGGTCAGGAGATGGCGTGATGGGCTGGCGGCTGAGGATGAGCTGGAAGGAGTTTCTCAAACGACTCTACCGGCACTATGACGATCACGCGGTGGACGATACGGCGGCGGCGCTGACCTACTACTTCATCTTCTCGCTGTTCCCGTTCCTGTTCTTTCTTACGACGCTGGCTGCCTACATCCCGTATGTCAGCAGCTCGATCGATACCCTGCTCGCTCGTACAAGCAGCCTCTTGCCTCCCGAGGCCTTGACCATCGTGCAGAATCAGTTGCACGGCCTGGTGAACAGACCACGGCCGCACCTTCTGACCATCAGCATCTTGGTCGCGCTCTACTCGGCTTCGCGCGGGCTCAACGCGGTTCGCAAGGGTCTGAACCTCGCCTACGACGTGAAGGAATCACGCCCCCTGTGGAAGACCGAGCTTTTGGCCTACGCCATGACCCTGGGTGGCAGTCTCCTGGTCCTGGTGGGTATCGCCATGCTGGTCGCGGGCAGCGGCGCCGGGTTGTGGTTGGCGCACCGACTGGACATCGCCTCCGTGTACGTGACCATCCTCAGTTGGATCCGCTGGCCCATCACCGCGACGGCCATCATGCTGGTGACGGCGCTGGGCTATTACCTGCTTCCCGACGTGAAGCAGAGGTTCAAGTTCATCACACCCGGATCGGTGGTCGGTACGCTGGTGTGGCTGGCAGCCAGTTGGGGCTTCAGCGTCTATGCCTCCAACTTCGGCAGCTACAACGCCACCTACGGCTCGCTGGCGGGCGTCATCATCT
>CAZHUY010000012.1:10395-29743 GCA_964535465.1 uncultured Myxococcales bacterium | reverse complement strand
CTCCCTCGGCGGGGTCATCGTGCTCATGACCTGGCTCTACATCACCGGGTTCATTCTGCTGATGGCGGGCGAGATCAACGCCATCCTCGAGCACGCCGCGGTGCCCGAAGGCAAACAAGAGGGGGCGCGTGCACCCGGACTGCCCCCCGCGCCACCAGAGGAGCGGCCCAGCACGGCGCCCCCAGGCGCGGCGGCGTCCAGCAGGACGGCTGAACGCACCAAGGGCGGCAAATCGTCCGGACACGGGCCCGCGGCCCCAGGAGGGAGACACTGATGCAAGAACCAACACCTTCGCGACGGCGCTGGCCCCGCCGTTTGCTCATCACCCTCGGCATCTTGGTGGCTCTGGTCGTCGCCATCCGTCTGGCCTTGGATCCCCTTGCCAGCCACGCCACCCGCAAAGCGCTGAACGAAGCTGAGGGCATCAGCGGTGATTTTTCGAGCGTACACGTCAACGTGCTGCCCCCGAGCTACGAGGTTGAGAATCTGAAGATCATCGAGGCCGAGGGCGGGGACTGGCAACGACCGCTGCTCTATGCGAAGCAGGTGCTGCTTGTCCTGGATTGGCGCCGCCTGTTGCACGCCGAACTGTCCGCCGACGTGCGACTGGACCAACCCAAGATCATCGTCACCCAGCCCGAGAAGCCGTCCAAGACCAAGATCCCCGATATCCAAACCGCGCTCCGTCAGGCCCTCCCGGCGCGAGTCAATCGTATCGAGGTGAAGAACGGCGAGTTTCTCTTCCGCGATCCCAGCAGGCCCCGTACGCCCGAGCTGTGGTTGCACGGCATCAGTCTGGTGGCCGAGAACCTGGCAACACGAAAGAAGCTTGCTGAGGGGCGACGGGCCACCGTGGAGATGAGCGGCACCCTTGGTCGCAGCGGAGCCCTGACGGTGTCGGCCTCCGCTGATCCCTTCATGGCCAAGCCCGAGTTCTCGGGCAAGATGGCGTTGCGCGGATGGAGAGTGACCGAACTGTACGACCTGATCGAACCGACCACCGACCTGCAGACCTCGGGGGGAACCCTGGGTCTGTTCGCGGTATTCGAGGCCAAGGGTGGCGAGATCGAGGGATCGGTCAAACCGGTCCTACATGACGTCACGGTTCGCCCCACCGAGGAAGGATGGGGCAACCGGCTCAAAGCCTGGATCGCGGACAAGGGGCTGGACATGTTCTCGCGTGAGCACGACGACAAGAGCGAGACGGTCGCGACCGTGGTTCCCATTCGCGGACGACTGGACAAGCCCGATATTCAACTCTGGCCGACCATCCTGGGGGTGATCCGCAACGCCTTCGTCGAGGGTGTCTCGGCTGGGTTCGCCAACCTGCCGCCGCCCGAGGCGCCCCACAAGGAAGGCGTGCTCAAGCAGATGAAAGACGCCCTGCAGAAGGACAAGGGTCCGCCCAAGGCGCAACCCCAAGAGGATTCGAAGGAGGAGAAGAAATGAGAACAGAGAGCCAAAGCGAGCGTCACGACGCTCTGGAAGTGTTGAAATCGCAGCATCGCGAGGTGGAGGATCTCTTTTCCAAGTTCGAGAACACCAAGGACGAAAGGGACAGCTACGCGGTGGCGCAGACCCTCTGCCAGAAACTGGAGATTCACGCGACCATCGAAGAGGAGCTGCTGTACCCAACCGCCCGCAACCAAGGACACGATGGCGAGTTCAAGGACATCGTGCTCGAGTCGCTGGAGGAGCACCTATCGGTCGAGAGGATTGTAGCGGATGTGATGGACTCCGCGCCGGGCGACGAGCGCTTGCGCGCCAAGATCACCGTCCTGAAGGAGCAGGTCCTGCACCATCTGGACGAGGAGGAACACGAGCTCTTCCCGCGCTTGAAGAAGGCCATGCCGAACGAAGAGCGAGAAGCCCTGGGCGAACGACTCTTGGCCCGCACGCACGAGCTTTCTGCGGACACCGAGGAGTAGCCTCTCCATCCCCGCCTCCGCCACCCGGAGACCCGCCAGGCACCACGCGAGCGACGGGCGCCGACCGCAATACGGGTCCGGGTGGCGGAGGCCCGCGCCACCATCTTCGCCTCATGACCTCTGGCCCTTCTCCCCCAGAGGTCCACCCGGCGATGAACGCCTTGCTGTCCCAACTGGCCGCTCATCGCCGGGTGATATTCCAAGGTATTCATTAAGTCGCGCGGTTCGCGCATCCCTCAGGCCGCCCTCCCGCCATCCGCCCCCATGCCACTGCAGCTATCCTTCAAACCAGATGCCAGACTGATGCCGCAGCCGCACGCGGAGCGCGTTCGTTCATCCTCGAGCCATCGCGTACGTTCACGTTCCCTCGTGCGCTGACGGCGAGCTCCCCGCAACGCATCTCGGCTCGCGCGGGGTCACCGACCGGTGCCTCCCCGTACCTCTCCGAAACGCCACCTTGAACCGCCCCTCACCGGTGCCACAGTATCGATATAGGCCAAGCGAAGGGGGACGAAGCAGATGCGGAAGGCGTCACCCAAACGCGCACGAGGCAAGCCGGCCGGCGAGAGAGACAGGGCCGTCAAGCGCCCCGAAGCGCGCAGATGGTCCCAGGCTGTCATGCGGAAGAGCAACGCCTTGGACCTCGAACCCAACACGTTTCGCGGGTCCGCCGAGCAGGTGGCCGCCGCGCTCAAACGTTCGGCTCTGCGGAGTCGTCGGCGCAAGAGTCCCCCGTTTCGCTCGGCCATGTCCATGCTGAATTTCTTCGTGAACCGGGCTGGCTCGAAGCTGAGTCCCAAGCGGCGCGCCGTCCTGGAATCAGCCAAGGATCGCCTGCGCGAGATGTTCGGCAAGATGCAAAGGGGAGGATAGGAAAGATGGAACGCGTTCGATTGGCAGTGGTGGGCCAGGGGTACTTCGCCCAGGTGGCGATCCTGCCCGCCTTCGCAAGCGCCGAAAACTGCGCCCTGACGGCTTTGTTTTCGGATGACCCTGGCAAGCAGCAAGAACTGCGAAAGATGTACAACGTCGAGCATGCCCTGAGCTATTCCGAGTACGACGCGTTTTTGCGCAGCGGAGCGGTTGATGCCGTATACCTGGCGCTGCCCAACGACCTACACTGCGACTACACGGTGCGAGCCGCGCAGGCTGGCGTCCATGTACTCTGCGAGAAGCCCATGGCGGTCAGCAGCGAGGAGTGCGAACGCATGATCCGCGCCTGCGACGAAGCCCACGTGAAGCTCATGATCGCCTACCGCCTGCACTTCGAAGAAGCGAACTTGTCCACTGTGGACATGGTGAAGAAGGGGGAGCTAGGAGCTCCGAGATACTTCCTGTCGGGCTTCTCCCTGCAGGTCAACCAGGGCAACATCCGCACTCAACGCGAGCGCGGCGGCGGGCCTCTGTTCGACATCGGTATCTACTGCATCAACGCCGCTCGCTATCTCTTCGGCGCAGAGCCCATCGAGGTCCTGGCCGCGCAAGCCAGCAGGCAAGGCGACGAGCGCTTCCGCGAGATTCCTGAGCAGGTGAGCGCGATCATGAGCTTCCCCGAGCAGCGCCTGGCCACCTTCACTTGCGGCTTCGGGGCTGTGGACGAAGGCTTCTATGACGTGGTCTGCACCGAAGGCCGCGTGCGCCTGGATCCCGCCTACGAATACGCGGTCGGCCTGCACCAGCAGGTGACCCGCGCGGACGGCAAGACCAAGACCAAGGACTTCAAGAAGCGCGACCAGATTGCCGCCGAACTGGTCTACTTCGCCAACTGCTTGGTGAACGACCAGACCCCTGAGCCCTCGGGTTGGGAAGGCCTGGCGGATCTGCGGGTCATCGAGGCCATCCGAGAATCCAGCAGGACGGGACAAAGGGTGCCGGTCAAGGCCATAGGGCGCGAGGAGCGGCCGTCGCTTGCGCAAGAAGAAGCCAAGCCGGCCCACGACAAGCCTGAACCCATCGGAGCCCAGAAGCCCAGTCGCTGAGAGCACCGGTGACCGAAGGAGAAGGAGAAGACCAATGAACCGAGAAATGCTCAAAGGGAAGTGGACGGAGATCAGAGGGACCCTACGCCAGAAGTGGGGCAAGCTGACCGATTCCGATTACGACCAGATCGCCGGAGACAAGGACAAGCTGGTCGGCCGGATTCAGCAGGTGTACGGATACAGCAAGGAGCAAGCCGAGCGTGAGGTCAAAGACACGCTCAAGAAGATGTGAGCAAGGGCAGGAATTCAAGGAACGATCAGCACCTGAGCTGACGTCCCGCTGGTGGAGTCGCCGGCGATCCACAAGCTGAGGGTGGCCGGCTCGACCTGGAATTGGCGTTCCAAGTTCCAGAAGCCCACCTCAGCCTTGCGCAGGACGAACTCCACCCGCTTGCTTTTCCCTGGTGCCAGTTCGATTCGCTGGAAAGCCTTCAGTTCGCGCACGGGGAGCGCCAGGCTGGTGCCTGTCAGCCTGATGTAGCACTGGACCACGGTGCTGCCGGAGCGCTGCCCCGTGTTGGTGACGGTGGCGCTGACGCGCAGGTCGGCGCCCATCTGGTTCAGAGCTTGGGCGCTGACTGTGTTGGCACTGGTGGTGGTCGGTGAGTAATCGAAGGTGGTGTACGAAAGCCCGTGGCCAAATGGCCAAAGCGGTGCATTCACCTCGTCGATGTAGCGGCTGGTGTAGCGGTGTTCGTCACCCTCCAGGGTCGGCTGGCTCTTTTGGGCCGCGGGCAAGGGCCGCCCGGTGTTGAGGGCATTGTAGTAGAGCGGTTCTTGCCCGACCGCGCGCGGGAAGGTGGCGGTCAGGTGACCCGAGGGGTTGTTCTCACCAAAAAGTGTGCGCACCAGGGCCGGGCCGGCCTCGATCCCAGGGAACCAAGCCTCGAGTATGGCCGGCAGGCGTTCTGCGGCCCCTTTGAGGGTGAGAGGCCGGCCATTGAACAACACGAGCACCACCGGGTTTCCGGTGGCGACCACCTGCTCCAACAACTCTCGCTGCACGGGTTCCAGATCCAGGTGCGCGCGCGAAGCAGCCTCGCCGGTGCGTGCCCCCTGCTCGCCCAGCGCCAGGATCACCACATCAGCCTGCGATGCCGCACGCTTGGCCCGGCTCAGCTCGCTGGCATCACGCCGCCCCGTCGCCCCCGTGCCCCTTGCGTGAAACAGACTCATCCTCTCTCGGCGGACGCGCTCGCCGAGGGCCTGCTGCAAGGTGACGACGTCCTCAGCCCTCCCCTGAGCGCTCCACGATCCCAACATGTCGGCGGCGCTGTCAGCCAGCGGACCTATCAGCGCAATCTTGCCGCCTGCCCGCGCGGCAAACGGCAGCAGCGGCCGGCCGTGCACCGGTCGGTTCTGCAACAACACGAACGACGCCTCCGCCGCTTGGCGGGCCAGCACGCGCGAGGCATCCGGCAGGGGCCCCTCGCTGATGCCCCGAGCGTAGGGATGCTCGAAGAGTCCCAAGGCCGCCTTCAAGCGCAGTACGCGCCGAACCGCCTCGTCGATCCTCTTCATGGGTACGGAGCCAGCCTTGACCAGTTCGGGCAACTCGCGCGCGTAGAGTCCGTCCTCCATGTCCATGTCCACACCCGCCACGAAACTCTTGCGAGCCGCGCTCGCGCCGGTGTCCGCGATGCCGTGGGCCATGAGCTCCTCGATGGCGCGCCAGTCACTCACCACCACGCCGGAGAAGCCCCACTCCCGACGCAGGATCTGATCGAGGATGAAGGGATTGGCGGTGGCGGGCATTCCGTTCAAGGCGTTGAAGGCGCTCATGATGGTCGCCACGCCGGCATCCACCGCGGCCTTGAAGGGGGGAAGGTAGGTCTGGCGAAGCGATGGCTCGCCGATCTCCGTGGTGTTGTAGTCGCGCCCGCCCTCGGCCGCGCCGTAGCCCACGAAGTGCTTGGCGCAGGCGAGGATCGAGGTGGGGTCGTCCAACCTCTGCCCCTGATAGCCACGCACCGCCGCCGCGGCCAGGATCCCGCCCAGAAAGGGATCCTCACCCGCACTCTCGGCGATGCGCCCCCAGCGCGCATCCCGCGCGATGTCCACCATGGGCGAGAAGGTCCAGCGAATGCCGTGGGCCGAGCTTTCCTGCGCGGCCAGTCGCGCGGTCTTCTCGACCAGCTCCGCATCCCAAGTCGCCGCCAGCGCCAGCGGGATGGGAAAGGTGGTGCGGAAGCCGTGAATGACATCCAAGGCAAACAGGATGGGAATACGCAGACGCGAGCGCTCGACCGCGATCTTCTGATAGGCATCCACCCGGGCCGCGCTGGTCACGTTCAGCAGACTGCCAACCTGACCGCTGGCGATCATGCCCGTGATGTTCTCATCCTGGCTGCCTGGCCCGGTGGCGGTCCCCACGGAATGCAGGCTGAGCTGCCCGACCTTCTCGGCCAGGGTCATCTCGGCCAGCAGAGTCTCCACCTTCCGGTCTTGCGAGGCCATCAGTCCCTGAGCCTGCCCGTTTGCCGGCCACAATGCCAGAAGACACCAGAGACAAAGTCCGCGCATCATCGAATCTCGTTTCGACGCGGAAGGCCCGACAGTCGCAACAGCAAGTCAGGCATGGACTGCACGCACGAGCGCTCGGCCGCGTCCAAGCGCCCCACGGCATCCTCGAGATACTTCGCATCGCGGATCTTCACATCAACCGTGGCCATGACGGGATCCACCGGGTCACGCGGCGGCCTCTGGTGATCGAGCAAGGCCAGGTGGCGTTGCAGCAACCGGGCGTCGCTGGCAATGGTTATCAAATCGGGCGTCTCGGCCAACGCCGCCCTGAAGTCGCCATCAGCCGCGAGCTTGTCCCGTTCAATGGGCGCGGGTTTGCCTTCCGCGGGGACCCGCAGGATCCCTACCCGCCGACTGGCCCGACCCACGGCTGGGGAGGCGGTGAAGCGCGAGAGGGGCGCCGCCAAGAGCATCCCGACCAGCGCGGGCGAGAGCCAGGCCACCATCTCCCAGGAAATGCTGAGACCGGCCAGAAGCAGCACGACACCCACGGTCATGTGCCAAGCGTGGCGTCGTAGCGCCGTCGACCAAGGGATGCCGGCGTCCCCGCGCGCCTGCGCCTTCCAGCCAGAGTCTCGCCCGCGCACAACGTCCAGGACCAGCCCGCAATGGATCAACATCATGATGGGCGCGATCATGGCCGAGAGCAGGATCTCCGACACGAAGTTGAAGAGGACCATCTGCAGCCCCCCGCTGGCCTCGACCCGCCTGCGGTTGGCAACGAAGGCGAGCAAGCCCATCAGCTTGGGCCCCATCAGAACGACGATGGTGATCAGGAATAGCCGCAAGGCGCGCTCCGGATCGATGCGCGGCCACAAGGGGAACAGGGTGTAGCCGGTGCCGAAGTACTCGGGCCTGGCGAACTCGTTCTGCACGCCCAGCGCCAAGGCCGAGAGCAAGAACAGAAACCAAACCGGCGAAGACAGGTAAGCGAGGATCCCCGCCACGAAGTGCAAACGACTGACCCAGTGCAGTCCCCTGGCTGGCAGCACGCGCGTGTGTTGCAGGTTGCCCTGGCACCAACGCCGGTCGCGCCCCGCCAGCTCGATGATCGAGGACGGGCATTCCTCGTACGATCCCTCCAGCTCATCAGCGATCACCACGCTCCAACCGGCCCGGCGGATGAGCGCCGCCTCCACGAAGTCATGGCTGAGGATGGGTCCTCCAAACGGGGGTGTGCCTGGCAGGTCGGGCAACCCCGCGTTGTCCATGAAGACGCGGGTGCGAATCACGGCGTTGTGCCCCCAGAAGTTTCCCTCCTTGCCCGTCCACCATGCCAAGCCCGCGCTCAACACCGGACCGTAGACGCTGCCGGCGAATTGCTGCAGCCGACCCACCAGCGTGGTGCTGTTGTGCAATCGAGGCACGGTCTGCAACAAGCCCAGGTCGGGATCGTCCTCCATGCGCCGCACCAGCTCGATCATGGTGGACCCCGCCAACAGGCTATCCGCGTCCAGGATCAACAGATGGTCGTAGGCGCGGCCCCAGCGTTGGCAAAAATCTCTGATGTTCCCTGCCTTGTGGGCTGTGTTGCGCAGGCGACGCCGGTAGTACACACGCAAGTTGTTGCCCAAGCGACGACGCAAGATCCACACGGCCTCTTGCTCGGCCAGGGCGAGCGCGGCGTTGTTGGTGTCGCTGAGGATGAAGACATCGAACGAGTGTCCCTCCCCCAGTCTCAACAGATCGCGCCCCATGGCATGCAACCCTGCCGCCACGGCCGCAGGCTCTTCGTTGTACACCGGCTGCAGGATGGCGGTGCGGCTGGCCAGCGGACGCCCATCGCGCTCTCGGTGTCGGCGCACCAGCAAGCGCAGCAGACCGGCCAGCGCTGTCATGAAAGGCAATGCGATCCACAGGATGTTGATGGCGAACAAGCCGAGCACCAGCATCTCCACCAGGGTCAAGCCGTCGATCTTCAGCACCAGGTACATCTGGTTGATGGCGATGCCGGCGAGCAGCAGCGTCCCGCCCAAGACGAACACTCTCGGTGCCATGGCGGCGCGCCACCCGCGAGGGCGCACCGGCTTGCGCCGCGCCGACTTGGGGAACACATGCAGGTCCTGCGCCGGTAACGCCGCGGGCGTCTCCGGGGGCACTCCGTTGCGGACTAGGGCGGCGTCCATCGGTACAACCAGGTTTCAGCCCGCCACTTGTTCGTGAACGCCAAATCCACGCGCAGCTCAGCCACCTTGGCCTGTTTCGGATCGAACACGAAGCTCACACGAAGGCCACCGGTCATGGGGTTCTCCGCGACCACCACGTCTCTGATGTCCCCAGCCGAGGCCGAGGCCGTGGCCCGCGGCAACTCGCGTGGCGGGTTGCGCCGGGCGTTCAGGATCCAACTCACATCGTCAGAGGCCGCGAAATGGGCGACGCGGCGGGCGGGGAGCGAGCCAGGGTTCCCCCGTAAGCGCGCGCCCCTCGGCCCCGGCCGGCTGTAGTCGATCACGAACAGGCGCACGGCTGTGGGATTGCGCACGTCCGCGCGCCCGCGCCGCGTGGCCAACACGCGAGCACGCCCTGGCTCCGGGCGCGGAACCTCACCCCACAAGAGCCGGTAGGAGAACCGGTATTCTGCATGGGCCGCAATGGGCGTGCGCGGATTCCAGAAGGCCACGATGTTGTCGTGAATCTCGCTGTTGCTCGGAATCTCGATCAGGTCGACATCACCCTCGCCCCAATCCCCCACCGGTTCCACCCACAAGCTCGGTCGCCGGTGGTAGTGAGCCTCGAAGTCTTGGTAACTCGCCGGGTTGCGCTCGCGCTGCAATAGCCCGAAGCCCATCGGCGACTTGTCAGCGAAGGCGCTGACCTGCAGCTCCGCCGGGTTGGCCAGCGGTCGCCACAGGTGCTCGCCGCGTCCGTTGATCATCAGCAACCCGTCCGAATCGTGAACCTCGGGTCGAAAGTCATCGGCCTTGGTGCGTCCGTTGGGCGAGAACATGTACATGCTGGTGCCCGGCGCCAGACCCACTCTCCCGAGCTCCGACCGCGGAAACAGAACCGCCTCCACATTCATCTGGACGGCCCGTCCAGGAATGATGGTGAAGTGGTAGGCTCCGCTGGCGCTCGGGCTGTCGAGCAGGGCGTGCACGACCAGGGTCCGACTGAAGCGGTTGGGCTCCTCGATCCAGAAAGCACGGAAGGCCGGGAACTCCTCGCCGGTGGAATCGCCGGTCTTGATGGCCAGGCCACGCGCCGACACCCCGTACACCTGGTCGCGCCCGAGCGAGCGGAAGTAGCTGGCCCCTTGAAACACGGCGAGCTCGTCGAGACGATCGGCGTGGTTGAGCGGGAAGAGGATGCGGAACCCGGAGAAGCCGATGTCCTCGTCGGGAAGCGGCGTCGTCATGAGCTTGCCGACCGTGAACATGCTCGGGCTGTAGGCCACATGGCGCGCCTGTCCCTTGGAGACGATGGCGATCTCGACTGGGTCGACGAAGAGGAAACCTCGGTGCAGATACTGCAGACGGAAACGCCGCCCTCCCTCCTCCCAGACAGTCGCCTCGGGAGCGAAGCGAATGTCGCGGTACTGGTCGTACTCCAGTTCGGCCAGGGACTTGGGCAGCGACGACTTGGGCTTGGCAAAGGGCGACTCGGACAGCGTCCGGGCCATTTGCTCGACCATCTTGAGGTCGAAGTCACCGTCCCGCGCGAACTGTGGCTCGGCCCGCGCCACGGCGCAGGTCACCATCGTCGCCAGGAACACCACCCCGCCGCTGCAACCGATTCCCCCTCGCCCCCATCCCCTGCCCCGCATGTCCCTCCGCTATCTTCTGGCCACCTGCCCCCGCCCAGGACCAAGCCAGCCTCCGACGAAACCGGCGCCGACCAGCCCTGCCCTGACGTACGGATTCCTCTTCATCACGTTCCAGACGAAATCGCTACGGTAGTTCTCGACCATCAACAGGATGGGCCCCTGATCGATCCCCAAGTGCTGACCGGCGAACCAGCCCTTGCTGCCCGGATCCCGCGCGTACGAAAGGTTGAACGCGGCTCTGAAGCCGTATTTGCCATACAGCCGGTCGCCGAAGCGCTCGCGGAAGTAGCCAAGGGTGCGGATGGTCGCCTCGGGCATGAAGGGCACCGATCCGCCGACCGCGGTGGGCGCGATGGTGCCGTCGTCAGCCGCGTTCTGCAGGCCGGCCCCGCGTGCCCAATAGGCACGAAACGGCCCCTCCTCCTTGCGGGCCGGGCCCTGGCTGGGGCCATCCGACGCGGTCAACCCCCAGATGGTGTCGCTGTACCCTTCCCACTTGGCCGGGTTGGCTTGGCAGTAGGCGCGATTGGCGCCGGTCGCGCGCACCGAGTTGACGAAGTAGTCGATCCCCTTGGCGCTCATGTATGCGTCTTGGATGCCGCGAAAGTCGATCCAGACGTGGGAATACTGGTGTCCGAAGAGAGGCGCAAAATCCACGCGGGGCAATCCGAAGGACTCGTCCCAACGGTAGGTCGACGTCCACTTGTCCCATGCCCTGGCATCGAGGGGATGCGTGGGCGAGCCGATGGCCAGCAGGTAGAGGATCATGGCCTCGTTGTAGCCTTCCCAGTCGTACTCCAAAAAGCCGCTCTCGGGCGTCCAGCCCAAGCTGAGCAGGGGTGGCCGCCGACGGGACTGGGCCCAAGGCCATTCGACCCTTCGGTACAAGGAGTCCGCCAGTTCGCGGATGGCTTGCTCCGTGACATCCGTTCCATCGAAGTAGCTTTGCGACGTGAGCACGCCCGCCATGAGCAGTGTGGTGTCCACCGTCGACAACTCCGACCCTTTCGCGCGACTGCCGGTGCGGGGGTCGAGGAAATGATAGAAGAATCCCTTGTAACCGGATACGCCGTCGCTCTCGGGCCCCTGCCGGGCGTTCCACAGGAAGCGCAACGTGGCGAGGGTCCGCTCCGCGCTTTGCGAGCGCGTGATCCATCCGCGCGCGACGCCCACCGGATAGGAGGTCAGCGCGAAGCCGACCGCCGCGATGCTGGCGGTGTCATCACCAGGATAACGGTCGGGCGTCAGTCCCGTGTCCGCCGGGGTGGTCTCCCAGAAGTACGCAAAGGTGTCGCGCTCCAGCTGGTCAAGGAACGCACTCTGCGCAGGTGTGAGCTGCATCTTGGTCGACAGCAGCCTGGGCTTTGGCTGAACCGCAGGAGAGGCACAGGCGAGGAAGACCAGACCAACGAGGTACAGACTCACGCTTCGCCCTACTTGTGCCATAGCGGTTGACCTATACGGTTGCCTATGGCCACCGTCAAGGACGAGCGCGCAGATCAGTCGCGGTTCCGGCTGTGCGTCCTCACATCACGCGTCGACCGGTGATGAGCCGCACCACCACGACGATGACAGCCAGGAGCAACAACAGGTGAATGAACCCGCCGAGCGTATACGAGCTCACCAAGCCAACGAGCCACAGAATCAGGAGCACCGCCGCAATCGTCCACAGCATATTCAGCCTCCTTTGTGTGACCCAAGGGAATGCAACAAAGGAGCCACCACGCGAGCGACGACCACCGCTCCACTTTCCCGCTCCCCGCGCTACCAGCGCGAAACGCCCAAAGGCCAGAGAGTAACGGCGCTCGTCTCGAAGCGCGCGTCTGAAGAGCCTTTCAAAAGACACGATTGAAGGCGAATGAAAGAGTCTGACCGAACCGTCCCGGCGCGAAACCGAAGCCCTGGTAGATGCCGAGCGCGTAAAGATCCAGCACGAGGAAGTTCAGACTTGGGCCGAAGGAATTGGCCACCTGCGCCCGCCCGGGCCCGGTGACGGGGTCCTGAAAGATGGAGACATCATGGAAGATCCCGACCTCGAACCAATCCCGCCACAGCCGGATTCGATAAGCGACCTCGAGCTGAATCGCCTTGTTCACCCAATAGCGGTCGCCGAAGTAGGTTCGCTGGTAGTCGCCGGCGAGCTCGATGCTGTCCCAGAACGGCACATGCCCGGCCAACACCACGCCGCGAGTGCGCACGACGACGCGGTGGCGGCCCAGGATGCCGACCACCTGCCCGGTCAGGGTCAGGCGCGCCTCCAAGGGAAAGCAGATATCGGCCGACAAGCGAAGGGTCGGCCGATGATCACGGCGAGCCCATGGCGTCCCCCCCATGTAACTGCCGGTCGTGCGCAGCAGGACGCGTTCCGAGCTGATGTCGCTGGGTCGCCCCGGATCTTGCTGGTCGGGCGACCGCGGGAGGCTTCGTCGAAAAGCCACCTGAGCGAAATCGCCGCCGATCCCCAGCGTCACTTCCGTCTTGGGCAGAAACAGAACCAGGTTGGGGATGATCACACTGCGAAGTAGGTAGTAGTCGCGGAGAAACAGCTCGGGCCGGGTGTAGTGGGAGAAGACCAGCTTGGAGTCCATACGCGGGGCCAGCTGCTGTCCTCGAAACATGAAACGCGGCAAGCGATAGGACGTCTCGACCGAGCCGTGAACCCACTGCGGCTTGGGATCGGCATCGAAGACGTAGCGGCGATAGGGGACCGCCACGCTGACCTGCAGGGACAGACGGTCATCGTGCAGCAGGAGATCGCCACGGCCGTAGGTCACCTGCGGGACCACACCCCAGGCGGCGCTCAAGGAGATGTCCAAGGACCAGCCGTAGCTCTCGCGCCGCACGATGGCGATCTCGAGGACCCGCTCGGGCACCACATCGCCGAAGATGGTGAGGGCGCGTCCCGGCAACTCGTGAACCACGTAGCGCACGTCCTCCAGATCCAACCTCTGCTTCTCGGCTTCCAGCGAAGGGGCCAGTTGCTGCACCTGAAAGATGCCGTTGGGGATATCGAGACGCAGCCTGAGCAGCGAGGCGGTGACGATGCCCACGCCCACGAAGGTCACGCGCACGTGACCCTCGTCGACGTAGAACCACAGAACCCCGGGCTCGAGCCGCCAGTTCAACCAAGCACGTGCATAGCTGTAGCCACGCGCCTGGTAGACTTTGACGATGCTGGCCACGGCGCGGACGCCCCATGCGTCCAAGTCTTCGCCCGGGTTGGGCAAGGGACCGATGGCCTCTCTCGCCACGCTCTCGGGCAGCGCCACCACGCCGGTCACGCGAAGGGTCCACTTGGACTCGGGTTCGGCGGCGAGAGCGCCCCGCCGCAACAAGACGACGAGCACGACCCACCCCAGACACCCTACGACTCGACAACCGCCCATCCGGCTCCACTCCACTTTGGCATCCGGCGAAAGCGATGCAATCAACCAGAACGCGCAGCGCTTGCGTTCACCTCCCGAAAAAAGGAGGCGCATCCCGATCGAGCCCCCTGGTCAGGGACCGACCGCAGCCAGGATGCGCTGCCAGGCGCCGGGACGCAGATGCTCCCTGACGTGCTCGGCCCAGCGACGCAGGCGCAGCTCGATGCGGTCGCACACCTGCGGCGCGAGGCAGGGATAACCCCGGCTGGCACGAACCTGGTTCAGGAAATCACTGCGCCAACCGTCGCTGGTCAGTATCCCGTGCAGCGTGGTCCCCAGCGCACGCCCCTGTCGCCAGCCCAGGGCCGCCTCGCCCCGCAGCAAGGCCTCGCCGCCCGCCGCGCACAGCGAGGTCCGGCCGTGATGGATCTCGTAACCTGCCAGCGCGTGCCCCGTCTTCGGCCAGCGGGATTCCACTTCGGCCTGATGGACGATCTTCTCCGACTCGAATTCGGTGGTGAGGGGCAGCAGATCCAAGCCCGTGAACCAAGTCGGTCCGCCCTCGCTGCCCGCCCTGTCCTTCAGGGTCTTGCCCAGCATCTGATAGCCACCGCATAACCCGAAGACCCATGTGCCGCTCTCGGCTGCGCCCCTGACGGCCTCGGCCATGCCCGTGGCCGTCAGGTAGGCCAGATCGCCGATGGTCGACTTCGTGCCCGGCAGGATCAACAAGTCCTGTTCAAGCACCAGCGCCGGATTGGTCAGCCAGGTCAGCGCGAGGTCGGGCTCCGACAGGAGCGGCGCCAGATCCTCGGTGTTGCTCACGCGCGGGTAGAGCAGCGCGCCCACCCTCAGCTTGCCCGCTGGCGCGCGACGGTTCATGGGCAGGCGGAAGACATGGTCCTCCTCGTCCAGGCCGTGCTCGACGTGGGGGAGCAAGGCCAGCACGGGGACACCGGTGCGTTCTTCGATGATGCGGATGCCGTCGTCGAACAGCCGAGCATCCCCGCGAAAGCGGTTGACCACGATGCCAAGGACGCGCGCTCGATCCTCCACCGGCAGCAGCCCCAGCGTCCCCTCGATCTGAGCGAACACCCCGCCCTTGTCGATGTCGACCACCAGGATCAAGGCCGCACCCAGCTGGCGCGCCGGCACCAAGTTGACGAAATCACGCTCCATCAGGTTCAGCTCGACCGGGCTGCCCGCGCCTTCAAGCACGATCACCTGATGCCGCTCGGCCAGGCGCGCTAGCGCCCGAGTGGCCAGCTCGCGCATGGGATTGGCATCACGAAAATACTCGCGCGCCTCCTGCACGCCGATGGCCTTGCCCAGCGCGATGACCTGCGCCCCGGTCTGCGAGAGGGGCTTGAGCAGCACCGGCCCCATGTCCACGTGAGGCTCCTTGCGGCAGGCCAACGCCTGCAGAATCTGTGCCCGCGGCATCTCGAGCCCATCGCGGGTCACGCCCGCCTGGTTGGCCATGTTCTGGGCCTTGAAAGGCGCCACATCGAATCCCGCGTTTGTCAGCAGGCGACACAGCCCGGCTGACACGAGGCTCTTGCCCACATCAGAGGCGGAACCAAGGACGGAAATCGCACGGGCGCTCACGGCCGCGCACCTTCGCACATCGCCTGCCCTGCTGTCTGCCGCCTTCCGGCCAGGTCGCGACACGAAGCCTTTCGCACCGCACCGCGCCTAAGGACACAAACCCAGCCTGACGACTAAGAAAAGAGGGCATGCACTTTTTTGGCCTTTTCGTCGAGCGCGCTCGTCAACACATACGTCCCCTCCCTCACGAGACGAAAGGTTGCGCAATGACCCGCAAACGGCGACATCTCCTCACCCCATTTGCCCTCTCCCTGTTGCTGGCCGCCTGCACCTCGGGTGCTGACGGCGTCTCGGGCGACGAAGGGGGAAGCAGTCCCGGGGGTGGCTCGGGCACTGCATCCGGGGGTGGCTCAGGCAGCAGCTCGGGGGGCCCCTCCGGCGGCTCCAGCCCGACGACCAAGGGCGGCTCTGGCGGCTCGGCTGGCTCCAACGCACAGACCTCCGGCGGAGCAGGCGGCAAGGCCAACACGCGATCCAGCGAAGGGGGAACGACCGGCAGCCATGGTGGCGCGAGCGCGGCCGGCAGGAGCGCCGGCAAGACCACCACCAGCACGGGAGGTTCGGGGGCCGGCGGTCAATCGACGACGGGCGTGGCCAGCGGCGGCGGGAACGGACAGGGAGGAACCGCAGTCGCCGGGGGCAACAGCGCCGCCGGCGGTAGCACCGGCGGGGCAGTCTCGCTGCCCACGGGGCAAAACACCTACTTCGTCGCACCAGACGGCCAGGACAGCAACCCCGGCACCCAGGAGGCGCCTTTCCAAACCCTGGCCAAGGCCCGCGACGCGGTTCGCGCCGTCAACGCCAACATGACGGGCGACATCTACGTCTTCCTCCGCGGCGGCAACTACCCCATCACCACCCCGGTCACCTTCGGGCCCAAGGACTCGGGCTCGGGCAAGTTCCGCATCACCTATCAGGCCTATCCGGGTGAGACCCCGGTGTTGAACGGCGCCACCCAGGTCACGGGCTGGAGCCTGAGCAGCGGCAACATCTACAAGGCCGCGCTCGATCGCAAGACCAAGCTGCGTAACCTCTACGTCAACGACAAGCGCGCGGCCATGACAAGCAAGAAGGCCACATCCAAGGGGGGCACCGGGAGCTACGCCGTGTCCTCCGGCCAGGCCACCTGGGCTTGGAACGCCGGCAGCGGCAAAGACGGCTCGAACTATGCGGGCTCCGACATCCCCGCCATCGCCAGCAACAAGGACGATCTGGAGATCGTCAACGGGACCACGTGGAACGAGAACATCGTGTGCACGCGCGACGTGGTCAGCAATTCCGATGGCACGCGCGCGCTCTTGTATCAGCAACCCTACGGGGCCATCGCCCAGTTGCCCGGCTGGAACGCGGGCTTCAGCGTGACCGGCACCCACACCATCTACAACGCCTTCGAATTCCTGAAGGATCCGGGGCAGTTCTACTTCGACAAGACCACCGGCACCCTCTACTACTACCCGCGCTCGGGCGAGGACATGAGCAAGGCCGACGTGCAGGCGCCCGTCGCCGAGACGCTCATCGAGATCGCCGGCTCCTCGACCACGGAGCGGGTCAGGAACCTCACCTTCAAGGGCATCACCTTCGCCAACACCGACTACAACCTGGTCAAGATCGGCGATTCCCGAGGCAAGGCGAGTGTGCAGGCCGCCACGGTGTTCATCGCCTATGGCAGCGGCGATTGGCACGCCAGCAAGTACGAAATCATCGACACCCTGCCCGCCATGATCAACGTGACCAGCGCCGACTCCATCGAGTTCATCGGCAACGTGGTCAAGCACAGCGGCAACGAAGGCATCTCGATGGTCAACGACGTCGTCAACTCCAGCGTGGTCGGCAACGTCATCACCGACATGGCGGGCAGCGGCGTCACCATCGGTCACCCGCAACACGTCTATATCGGCGATGGCACCGCCCGTCAGCGATTCGCCAAGGGCGTCGAGGGCGTTTGCAGCAAGATCAAGATCAGCAACAACGTCATCCACGACGTGAGCACGCAACCGGGCTTCGGCGGCCACGCGGGGGTGACCGCGTTCTTCGTCGACTCGGTCAGCATCACCCACAACTACGTCCACACCACCGCCTACAACGGCATCCACCTGGGTTGGGGATGGAAGAACTTCAAGGACTCCACCACCTGCAAGAACAACGAGATCAGCTACAACCGTCTGACCAAGACCCTGAACCGCCTGCATGACAGCGGCGCCATCTACACCATCGGCCAGATGCAGGGAACGACCATCAACCAGAACTACGTCAAGGGCATTCCGCCGCAGACCTCGGGACCCACCTACGGTCTCCACAATGATGAGGGAACGGCCTGGATCACCGAGAACGACAACGTCCTCGATATCGATCCCAACGTGAAATACACGATCAACTGCGAAGACTACGGCGACAAGCACGACCTCACGATTCTGCGCACCTACGCCACGGTCAGCCGCATGGGCGTGAATCCACCCAACAGCAAGATCGACCCCATCGTGGTGGTCTCCGACAACGTGTGGCCGCTCACCCAGTACACCACTACCGTCAACTCGGGCGTCGAGGAGGCCTACAACGGGTTGATCCCGCGCACGCTACTTCCCGTGCAGGACAGCGTCTTTCCCGCGAGCTGCGCTGCCCCCACCGGCACGGCCGGCATCACCATCCGCAGCACCGGAGACGCCAAGGACACCGTGTGGTTCGCCCCCGCGGGAACCACCTCGTTCACCGAGGGTCCCACCATGACCAAGGCCGCCGGGGACGCGACCAAGATCGCGGTCCCCGCCAGCGCAGGGACCTACAAGCTATCAGTGGTCGGTCCTGACGGAAAGAAGTCGGCCGAGTCCGCCGCCCTTCTCCGCGTGAAGTAGACGGTCCCCTTGCGGTCATGCGGGCGCCCGCTGGAGGCGGTGCTGGGTGCCCCGCCCCACCACAGAGACAGCTGTCAGGGCGTCAGGGCAAAGCAGTAGAAGCCACCGTAGCCACCGCCCGAGCCCACGGTTCCGTCCCGGCCAGGTCCGCCGGTCTGGATGAGGTTGACGCCAGGAGCGCACCCCGATTCGTCGAGAGCTGACATCCAGTTGCACATGCCCCCCATGCCCATTCCGCCACCACCGCTGCCAGTCCGCGTGTCAGTGGTCGAGCACATGTTGTTGCTGGTCGGCCACGAGTGCCCCACGCGCGGCCTGACGCCGCTTGTCGCCGTGGATGACGTCCAGTCGCTGCACGTCGCGGTCGCGCTGTAGAGCTTGCCCTGGTTGTTGGTCCCCGTCAGGAAGTCGTGGTTGTCCACGTTGCCGGTCTTGTCGGGGTTCTGATTGAGGACGCCGGTCTCGTTGGGGAAGTCGAACTTGATTGCGGCGTCAGCATTCTTGGGACGATCGAAATACAGCTCTTCCAGGTTGTTGGCGAACAGTCGGCCCAGCCGGTCGTACCAGGGACCGCTGCCGATGCGCTCGATGGCGTTGACCTGCTTGCCGTTCCCATCGTCTGTGGCGCTCAGGAAGGCGCGCCAGGTCTTCGCCCCCGCACCTCTCATGGAGCCTTCGGCGATCTCGGTGCAAATCTTGTCGGCCCCGCGCAATCCCGCCCCATTTCCGGTTTCGCCGTGGCGAAGATCGCCACCCAATCCACTCGTGTTGCCCGCGAGTTTCTGAATGGCCGCGTAGCTGACGACGAAGAAGCTGAACTTGCCCACCGACGAAGTCGAGGTGGCGCCCCCCGTGACGGCCGCGCCACCCGAGCTGGAGCTGCCGCCGCTGGTGGACGTGCCACCCGTCGCACCGCCTCGCGAGCTGCTCGTGGCCGTGGTGCCGCCCCGACCAGTGTTGCTGGTGTTTCCGCCCGATCTCGAAGATCTGCTGCTCGCACTCGAACCGCCCGACGAGCCGGTCGTGCCACCTCTCCGACTGCTTCCACCCGAACTCGAGGCCCCACCCTCGCTGGATGAACCGGCGGAAGCGCTGCCCGCGGACGAGCTTGCGCTGCTGCTGCCCTTCGTCGAACCGCCCGACGACGAGCCGTCGGAGGAAGACATCACCTGGCTGGCGCCGCCCTGCCCGCCACCCGAGGTGCTGTCGCCACCCGAACCACCGGAACTGCTCTCCGAACTGCGCATCGACCCCGAGGTATCGTCGGCGCTACACCCACCCAGGACGGGCAAGAGAAGCAAGGAAAAGACCGAGAGGATCGTCAACGGCACTG